>DASSWG010000061.1:0-7603 GCA_035705295.1 Flavobacteriaceae bacterium | reverse complement strand
TTGGATGCCCTTATTATCAACCAAGGCGGAAAAATCAACGCTGTCGGAACCGCTTCCAATCCAATTGTGTTTACAGAAATCTCCGAAACCATCGGATCTTGGGGAGGAATTGTGATTTTGGGAAAAGCCCCGATCAACATTCCCGGGGGAACTTCTTCGCCAGAATTCAATGATGCATTGGCCTATGGAGGGAACGAACCAGCAGACAATTCGGGCACATTATCTTATGTCCGGATAGAATATGCCGGAGCCGGTATCATTGAAGGTTCGGTGGAATACAATGGGTTTGGATTTTACGCAGTGGGATCTGGCACCACTGTCGACAATTTGCAAACCTACAAAGGTTCCGATGATGGTTATGAATTTTTTGGAGGAACCGTAGTGGCAAATAATTTGCTTTCAGTAGGTGACGAGGATGACTCTTTTGACTGGACCGAAGGTTGGACCGGTGGTGGTTCCAACTGGATCGCCGTGAAAGAAGGAGTGGGCGATAAAGGAATTGAAGCGGACAACAACGAAAACGACAACACTTTGCAACCGATGTCGGCTCCCACAATTAAAAATGTTACGTTAATAGGTATTGGCATTGAAGACGGAATGCGTTTGCGTCGGGGAACCGCGGGAACTTTTGAAAATGTTTTGATCACCAATTTTTCCGATGGTATCGATATCCGTGACGACCAAACTATTTTGAACGCCGCCAATGGCAGCCTAAAGCTAACCGACATACGATTTGGAAATGTGGAAAATACCGTGGTCGCGCAAAATTCATCGGGAACTGATGTAGAAGTTCCTGCAGGAACCATTCAAATCAATCAATCCATAAACGGTGCAAACGATAACTTTACACAAGGATGGACCAAAGGTTACAATGCAGAAATTCCCGTTGCCGAATTGACCGGAAACATTACCGCTGACACCGAATTGGACGCAAACGTTGCTTATACTTTGGTAGGTTCAGTAATTGTGGAATCCGGTGCAACTTTGACCATTCCGGCAGGAACACGGATCACTTGTGACAAAGCCGACGGATTGGATGTTTTGATCATTGACCAAGGGGCAAAAATAAATGCCGTGGGAACCGCTGATGAACCAATTGTGTTCACCGAAAACTCACAAGAAATTGGTTCTTGGGGCGGGATTGTGATTTTGGGAAAAGCCCCGATCAACATTCCCGGTGGAACTTCTTCTCCTGAATTTAGTTCCGATTTGACCTACGGAGGTGCGGATGCCAGTGATAATTCCGGAACACTTTCCTATGTTCGGGTAGAATATGCAGGAGCGGGAATTATAGAAGGTTCGGTGGAATACAACGGATTTGGATTATACGCAGTAGGATCGGGAACCACCATCAACAATTTGGAAACCTACAAAGGTTCCGATGACGGGTACGAGTTTTTTGGAGGGACCGTGGTTGCCAACAACTTGGTGTCAATTGGTGATGAAGACGATTCTTTCGACTGGACCGAAGGTTGGACCGGTGGAGGTTCCAACTGGATCGCCATTAAAGAAGGGGTTGGCGACAAAGGGATCGAAGCAGACAACAACGAAAACGACAATACCTTAACGCCAATGTCCAACCCAACACTGATCAACATAAGCCTTGTTGGAATGGGCATCGAAGACGGAATGCGTTTGCGGCGCGGAACTGCCGGAACTTTCACCAATGTGCTGATCGATAATTTTTCGGACGGGATCGATATTCGTGACGACCAAACCATTGCGAACATTACCAACAATGACTTATCGATTTCTGGAAAAGTTGTAAACTGTGGCGAAACCATCGTGGGCCAAGATTCCACGGGATCCGACGTAGATGTTTCCGTAGCTTTTGCCAATGACACCAATGCAACAGGCGCCGATGATAGTTTCACAGCCGGTTGGACCCGATACGACGCGGAAAGCTATGGCATTTAAAAATGCTCATTTAAGTTTATTTATTTAGCTGAAAAACCTCCCCAAAAGGAGGTTTTTTTATGGTAAATTTTTAGATCCCAGTATTGTTTATTGTTTCAAGTGGTTTATTGTTTCAAGTGGGTAAAAAACAATTAATTCGTCGGAATTATGCCACAAACAAAAAATTATTGGTGTTCAAGGCTTTTTTGTTCCCTTTAGGGTCAAGGGCAATCAAAAAAAGCCGAAAATTCAATTTTTTTTGCCCCATCCCTAAAGGGTGAAATTGAATTTTCTCGTTTGTGCATA
Source organism: Flavobacteriaceae bacterium (assembly GCA_035705295.1). Taxonomy (GTDB): domain Bacteria; phylum Bacteroidota; class Bacteroidia; order Flavobacteriales; family Flavobacteriaceae; genus DASSWG01. The sequence goes on along the minus strand of DASSWG010000061.1, from coordinate 5,401 downwards.
AAAGCGTTTAATCGAAAAACAATGTTATCTTTCCACGACCCTCGCTAGTGCGCAATTGCATTGCATTCCATTTCTACTGCAGGAAGAGTTCCCAAATGATACAATCGTACGGCAGGCGGAGTTAGTTAGAAAGTGACTTCAACAAAGAATCTTAAAAAGGGTTTTTTCAAGCTCTTTTTCTCACCAAACGAGTGTGGGTTCCGTTCGTTGGTTTTCGGGCAACCACTTTTAAAGAGGGTTTTTCATAAAGCGAAACAAATTCCGGCACCAAAAGTTTTAATATCTCCACAGCTTTTCTGGTTTCTTTTGATTTGGTGTTCTTCAAAAGCCCGTCCAAAAGAAAATGTTTGGAGTCGTCAAAGGTATGTGTGGCTTGGGCGATCATTATTTTTTCATGATGGGTTGGGATCGTGGTTTCCCGGTCGGCCAATAATTCTTCGTACAATTTCTCACCAGGTCGCAAACCGGTAAATTCAATTTTTATGTCTTTTTCGGGAACCAGTCCGCTGAGACGGATCATGTGGTGTGCCAAATCGACGATTTTTATGGGCGAGCCCATATCGAACACATAAATTTCGCCCCCATTGCCCATTCCCCCGGCTTCCAAAACGAGTTGGCACGCCTCATCAATGGTCATAAAATATCGGGTTATTTCAGCATGCGTCACCGTAATCGGTCCGTTTGCTTCGATTTGTTTTTTAAAATGGGGAATCACCGAACCGTTGGAGCCCAAAACATTTCCAAACCGTGTGGTGATGAACCTGGTTTTGGCATCAACGGCAAGCGATTGAATATATATTTCCGCGGCACGTTTGGAAGCTCCCATAATATTGGTGGGGTTCACGGCTTTGTCGGTCGAGACAAACACGAAGCGTTCCGCATTGTAGTCCACGGCCAAATCCGCCAAGTTTCGGGTTCCATAGAAATTCACGTCCAAAGCTTCGATGGGGTTTTCTTCCATCATGGGCACATGTTTGTAGGCAGCACCGTGAAAAATCACTTCGGGCGAATATTTTTCAAAAATTTGCCGCAGACGTTTTTTGTTACGGACATTGGCGATAATTTGTTTGAACGCTTGTTCCGGATAATCCTTACACATACAAAGCGACATGTCGTGCAAAGGTGTTTCGGCCTGATCGAGCAACAAAATCATTTTTGGCCGTAGCGGAACCAGCTGCTTCACAATTTCGCTTCCAATAGAACCTGCGGCCCCGGTCACCAAAATAACTTTGTTCCGATAATAAGGTTCCAATTTATTAAGATCAAGTTTGATGGGGTTGCGCTGCAACAAATCTTCCAAGTTGATTTTTTTCAAAGCATGGGAAGGGATGGGGTCGTCCCAATCTTTCACTCTGGGCAATTTGTAGACTTTCACTTTCAACTCCAACAATTTTGAAAGTATTTCATTATTGGCCGCGTTCAATTTATCGAGCTTGTTTTCACCCACAATTATGGCGACTTCCGGTTGAACGGATTTTTTGAATTGTTCAAAATTCAAAATCGGCAAATTGAAAATGCGGTTGCGCATTTTGTGGTCGTTTTCATTCAAAAACCCAACGATGTTGAATTTGTTGGAGCTTTCCGAAATAAGGCCTTCCGCAATGGCAACATCGATTTGGTCGGTCCCCAAAATAAAAGCCCTAGTGTTTTCCGGGGAACTGTGCATCATCTGGTACGCCCGTTTCACCACAACCCGAAAAAAGAAAAGCAAAGAAAAAAGCACAAATCCGTAAATAACCGCCCCGGCATCCAAAATCAATTTTTCACCGCTATTCACAAAATACACGGCATTGATCGCCAAAATCGCAAGCACACAAAAAAGTGTTACCTGCAATTGCTTGATGGCATCTTTAAAACCCGAATACCGAATGAGCCCGATATAGGATTTAAAAACAAAAAAGAAAAATGCCTGCACGCCCAAAATTGCGAACAGTTGCCAACTTATATTGAAAAAATCGAGCCCGTTGGGCTGGATGGAAGAAACGAGAAAAAATGCGATTTGCAGAGCGACGAAAGCTAAAGTTAGGTCAATAGCAAAGATAACGCCCCGGGGAACATAGTTTTTGATCAATCCCCTAGCAATATCCAAAAACGCAGGTAAAGGTTTTGTAATGGATTTCACAACAAAATAAGATTAGTTAGTACAAATATAATTAGAGGGGAGGGATATTTCGTGTTAACAAATATATAAAAAAAAAGAATACTTGCGTTATTTTTCCGTTTTTTGTTGTAAAAAATAAAATATCGCCCAAATATTTTAATGATCAATTCTTTTTAAGAAGTTTGTCCTTACATTTATCACCTCAATTAAAAACTTGTTCCGTTTAATGAATTTTTTTTTCAAAACCAAACAAAACGTCCTACCGCTTTTAAACGGATTTGTGGACATTCATTGCCATGTATTGCCGGGACTGGACGATGGGGCAAAAACCGTGGACGACAGCAGGGAAATGCTTTCGGCCTATAAAAAAATGCAGGTCAAAAAACTGATCGCCACCCCACATATTTTAAAAGGTACCTACCCAAACACCAAAACCAGCATTTTCGATTCATACGAAAAATTGAACACCGCGTTGGAAAAAAGCACAAATATTGTCGAACACGCGGCCGCCGAACACATGTTGGACGAAGGTTTTGAACAAATGCTGCAGGAAAAAAGCTTGCTTCCTTTAAAAGACAACTATGTGCTGGTGGAAATGTCGTATTTTCAAAAACCGGTCAATTTATCCGAGCTGATATTCAAAATGGAACATCAAGGCTATGTTCCGGTTTTGGCCCATCCGGAACGTTACAATTTCATTAAAAACATGGAAGAATTCCGTCATTTGAAAAAAACGGGGTGTTTGTTCCAATTGAATTTATTGTCGCTTTCCAAACATTACGGGGAGCATGTACAAGAAAAAGCGAAATTGCTGCTAAAAAACGATTTTTATGATTTTGCCGCGACCGATGCGCACCATTCAAAACATTTGGAAAAAATTTCGCAACTTTCGGTGCCCAAAAAAACCTATTCAAAATTGGAAGAAATAATTAACCGAACCGTACGGGTTTTTTCCGATGAAAAAGGCAAAATCCCCAACTAAAATTTAACCTTACCAACTTTTTTAATCATAAAACTTAAGTATATTTGCAAACTTATGATGAAAAGAATCCTAATACTGCTCTTGACCATCAATTTGGTTGGTTGCGCCACAAAAAAAGAGGTCCTTTATTTTCAAGATATAAGAGAACCCGGAACCCAAATTCCACAACCCGATTCCATCTACCAATATCCTGAAATTCAGGTGAACGACATTTTGAAAATCGACATCACGGCCCTAGACGAGGAAAGCGTGATGCCGTTCAAGTTCGAAAAACTAGCCGTTCAAGGAACCCGCCAACTCGAATTGTTGAAACTCGAAGGTTATGTGGTCGATAAAAACGGTACCATCAATTACCCACAGCTTGGCCAGGTGGATGTTGCCGGAAAAACTACCCAACAACTGCAAAAATATTTGGAGGAACTCCTGTCGGTCTACATAAAAGACCCCACGGTAAAAGTGCGGTTGCTCAATTTCAAAATATCCATTCTGGGCGAAGTCAACAATCCCGGCACCTACACACTTACCGAAGAAAGTATCACCTTGCCACAAGCGCTCGGTCTCGCGGGCGATTTAACCATCAAAGGAAAGCGCGAAAACGTGCTGATCATGAGGACCGTTGACGGCGTTCGAAAATCCACTGCCATCGACATGACCCAAACCGATTGGATGGACAGCCCGTACTTTTATTTAAAACAAAACGATGTAATTTATGTTTCCCCGAACGGGCCCAAAGTGGCTTCCGCGGGTTTTATCGGAAATGTCGGAACCTTGCTTTCGGTGGTTTCCATTCTTTTGAGTGCCGTTGTTTTACTTGCTAGATAACAAATATGGATCATAACAATCAATACCTTTCCGAAGAAAACGAAAGCGAGGACCTCAAACAAACTCTCTACAAATACCTGTATTATTGGCCTTGGTTTGTTGGAACCGTGCTCGTAATGTTGGTATTGGCGGGCTTGTATTTAAGGTATTCTTCCGAAATATACCAAACCAATGCCGAAATCAAAATTTTGGATGCCAAAGACAGCGGATTGGACCTGTCGGGCTTGCAAGGCGCAAGCACCTTGTTCGAAATGAACGAGGTGAATTTGGAAAACGAAATACAAATCATCACTTCGCGCAGGATTTTGAAAAAAGTGATCGAAGAACTGGACCTCAACACCAAATATTACACGGTGGGCCAAATAAAATCGTCCGAACTTTGGAAAAACGACATCCCGTTTAAAGTAAACTGGAAACTGCCCGACAGTACCATGGTCAAAAATGAAGAAGCTCCTCTGATCTACATCGATTTTGTTTCGAACGCAAATTTTTACATTTCCACCGAAGGAACCGAACTTTCCAAAAAATTCGCTTACGGCGATCAAATAAACATTGACGGCTATGCCTTCGAAATTCTTTTGAACCCTGAATATTCGGGCGATTTGACCGCATTTTTGGAAAACACCTATTCATTCAAATTTGTTTCCACCCAAAAATTGCTGCAAGCTTTCGCCACTGTTTTGACCGTTCAGCCCGTGGGCGAGCAAAGTGAAATTTTGAACATTACCATCAAAGGTGAAAACCAAACAAAAAACGAAGCCATTTTGAACGAATTGGTGGAACAGTTCAACCAAGATGGGATCGAAGACAAACGATTGATTTCCAAACGAACCGGTGAATTTATCGAAAAACGTTTGGTGGACCTCACCAAAGAACTCGACACGGTCGAAACCGGTTTGGTGGACTTCAAACAAGAAGCCGATTTGGTAACCTTGGAATCGAGCGCAACCCAGCTTTTCACCAAAGAAGGCTCTGCGGAAATGAAACGTTTCGAAGTCGGAACCCAGCTTGCCGTCACCAAAAGTTTCAAAGAAGAGTTGATCAACGGGGAACCATTTTCCCTTTTGCCAGCAAATATTGGAATTGAAAGCCCCAGCATCAACGAACTCACCGCTACTTACAACGACAAAATTCTGACAAGGGACAAGTTGTTGGTTTCTTCCACCCAACAAAACCCGCTGGTCGTCAATTTGGAACAACGTTTGAAAGTGGTAAAACAAAACATTATTGGCAGTGTAAATTCCTACATCAACAGCTTGGAAATTTCATTGCAAAATTTGGAGCAGCGCGAAGCAATTTCTTCTTCCAAATTGAACACCATTCCAAAAAAGGAAAAACAAATCCGAATAATCGAACGCCAACAGGCGATCAAAGAAAAATTGTATTTGTTTTTGTTGCAAAAACGCGAAGAAGCGGCTTTGCAGTATGCCATTACCTCGCCCACCATTAAAGTGGTGGATTATGCCTACACCCAGCCAGAACCCGTTTCGCCAAAA
>DASSWG010000060.1:0-56283 GCA_035705295.1 Flavobacteriaceae bacterium | reverse complement strand
TTTGTGGATGATCTCTCCCAAATCTTCCTGGTTTTCCACAAAATTGTTGTTGTCCACATCGATAATGAGCAAATTTCCTTTGTTGTACCCTTGTATCCAAGCTTCATAACGCTCGTTCAAGCGGGTCAAATAATCGATGGATATGGAATTTTCATATTCCCGCCCGCGTTGTTGGATTTGGGCCACCAAATTAGGCACGGTACTGCGGAGGTAGATCAACAAATCGGGACCTTTTGTTACTGATTCCATCAAATCGAACAAGGATTTGTAATTTTCAAAGTCGCGGTTGGCCAACAAACCCATTGCGTGCAAATTGGGCGCGAAAATATAGGCGTCTTCATAAATGGTGCGATCTTGGATCACATTTTTCCCGCTTTCCCGAATTTTCACGATTTGTTGAAAGCGGTTGTTCAAAAAATATATTTGCAGGTTAAAGGACCAACGGGCCATTTCGTTGTAAAAATCTTCCAAATACGGGTTTTCCACAACATCTTCATAATGGGGCTCCCATTTATAATGTTTTGCCAATAATTTGGTCAAGGTTGTTTTTCCGGCGCCGATGTTTCCCGCGATGGCTATGTGCATAATTAATGGTTAGTTTATGGGGTTGATTTGGTATGTGTGGATGAATTCTCCATCGTAAATATACAAGTTTTCATCGTTCAGGTAAAAGCTTTTAACGTCAATTTTGGGAATTTTCAACGCGATGAACTTGTGGGTGTTTTTTTTCATAAAATAAAACCCCAGTTCTTTTTTCCCAATTATTCGCCCATTGCTTTCGGCCAATTTTGTGAAATCCGGATTGGGTATTTCAAAAAGTAAACTTCCATAGGAATTGTATTTTTTTACCATTTTTTCAGTGAGCAGCCAGCAAAAATTGAAATTGCTTTTTAGGTCAATTGCCTTTTGGTCAAGGGGTTGGGTATGGACGAGGGTTTTTTTCTTCAGATAATCAAAAATTTCCAGTTGTTGGGAATCCATGTTGAACAGCCACAAACTATTGTTCCCTGCCGTGCTTGCAAATGCAAGGGTGCGAAAATTTGGAAGCAGGTTGAAATTAATACGGTTTATTTCGATCAAATGCCGGTCCAAAAAAACCACCGTGTTCATGTCTTTGTAAAACAAAGTAATTTTTAAGGGGTTGATGATATCGACGCTCGTCAGTTTTCCGAGCTGTAGATCATTGAATTGATAGGTTTTATCCTCGCCGATTTTGTAAAAAATATTGTCCTTCACATAATAAATACTCCCATAATTGTCCGTGCCAACATATTTTTCGGCTTCCAATGGAGTTTTTTCAACCAATTGGGTAGAAATTGCTTGGCCAAAGGAAAATTGAATAACACACAAAAAAGGAAAGAGAAGGAGTTTCATTGAATAGTTAGAGCTTTTTACAAATTTTCAGAAAATCATATACGTTTTGTGGGCCATATTCTGCCAAACGAACAATATAGTTGCCATTAGGATTGATAATGACGAAACTTCCGAACTCTATTTCAAAAGGGAAAAAAGTTGTTTCAATAATTCTAAGGGTATCCTCATTCCAATTTATTCGATCTGAATGAAAATATTCCAAAAGCATATTATCTGGATTATTTACCCATATCTGAGAAATATCATCTATTTTTTTCAATTGTCTTGTATAACTTTTATCTAATATGGTCCAGTGGGATTTTTTTCCATAATATGGTTTTTTAGGTGTGGAAGATAAATAGTTAATGATAATAAAATGGGTTGATGGAAAGTTTTTTCCAGATATCTTGCCAAGATATTGTCTTAACTGATTTAATTCAATATCGGATAAATTACCATAATTTACTCGGGGTATCAAAGTGCCTATAATTAGGGAGTCGGTATGAATATAGACATCGACATTTTTGCTATAATCCTTTTTTTGGAGAAACTCTTTTTTCGAAACGACATTTCGATTTATATCCAAATACTTGTTGGCTTTTTTTTGACCGAAACAAAAACCTATATTTAGAACCATAGATATAATGAAGATATGTTTCATTAGAAAAGTGTTTTTAAAAGTTAACAGAAATTACTATATAGATGGAAAGGTAGTAAAAAAATTAAAGGTTGAAATAAATTAAAGGTTTTGGATCGGTCCAGATTTTTGTGTCAGATTTCGAATTGATCCATTTCCATCCACAAACAATCCAAATAATCCGTCAACATGTGGAACAGCAACCCAATAAAAACGAGCCTAACAATTTTGTGTTTCACAAAAACCGCGCCGAGCAAATAAACCGCAATGGCATAATATGAATGCAGCGGATGGAACCCGATGCTGCAACGGCCCGGGGCGAAAATAGGGTCGGCCAACAAATGATCCGCGTCCACCAACATGGTTGCGATCAAAATCAACCAATATTTTTTCCAATTTTTTCGGTCGTAAAAATAGGCGATCAAACCAACCGCAAGAAAGTGCAATGAATAATGTACGATGGATTGGAGCATGGGATCAGCGATTGAAGATCAATAATTTTCGATTGATGATTTGGATTTTTTTTAAAAATTAGTTCACAAAAGCGCTGTAACCGGTGATCGCTCTTCCGACAATTAGCGTATTGATTTCTTTGGTGCCTTCGTAACTGTATATCGCTTCTGCATCGGCCACAAATCGGGCGACGTCGTGTTCCAGCAAAATGCCGTTTCCGCCCATCACTTCGCGGGCCTGCGCCACCACATCGCGGGTGCGCAGGCTGCAAAATACCTTGGCGAGCGAAGCATTTTCATCGGTCAGCAAATCTTGATCTTGCAGTTCCGATAACCTAAAAACCAAGGTTTGCATGGCCGTGAGGTTGGAAAGCATTTCCACCAAATGGTTTTGGATCAATTGATAGGAAGCGATCGGCCGCCCGAATTGCTCACGTTTTTTCGTGTATTTCAGTGCGTTTTCGTAAGCTCCGCGCGCGCAACCCACGGCTTGCCATGCCACACCGGCGCGGGTCATTTTCAATACCTTGGCCGTGTCTTTGAACGAGTCGGCTTTTTGCAACCGGTCGGCTTCGGGAACTTTGCAATCGGTCAAAGTGATCAAAGCATTTTGTACGATGCGCAAGGCCATTTTGTCCTTTATTTTTTCGGCTTTGAATCCCGGGTTTTCCTTGCGTACCAAAAATCCTTTCACTTGATTACTTTTTTCATCGCGCGCCCAAATTATTGTAACATCGGCAAAAGTGGCATTGCCGATCCATTTTTTCTGCCCGTTCAAAATCCAATTTTCCCCATCGAATTTGCAGGTGGTTTCCAGCCCTCCGGCGACCCCGGAACCCACGTTGGGCTCGGTTAGCCCGAACGCGCCGATTTTTTCGAGTTTTTGCATTTTCGGAAGCCATTCCTGTTTTTGTTCCTCGCTTCCACATAAATAAATCGAACCCATTGCCAAGCCGCTGTGAGCGCCAAAAAAGGTAGAAATGGACACATCGACCCGCGCCATTTCCTGTGCGATGACGCCTTCCATCAAGAAAGGAAGGTTTGGGCAGCCGTAGCCTTCGTATGGAATTCCGGCCAGATTGAGTTCGGCGAATTTCGGGATGATTTCCATAGGGAATTTCCCTCGGTTCCAATAATCGTTCACGATCGGGCGGACTTCGTCTTCCATAAAATTGCGGACTTTCAGTTGCAGTTTGCGCTGTTCCGGCGAAAGCTTTAAATCCAGATTATAGAAGTCCCCATCAATTGGTGGTAGATCGTGCTGACCTTTTTTGTGCTTGGTTTTCAGCATTTTCATCAAGCCTTGTAGTTGGCGGTCGTCCAACGAGCCCAAAGCTTTTATCGCTTCCGAGAGGTCTATTTTTTGGTTGATTTTCGCGAGTTGGTCCAGATCGACCGATTTCAACAAGCCGAAAGTGCTTTTTACTTTTTCGAATAGGGACATAAGGGTTGGTTTTGTTCCCTCTAAAAGTACGGTTTTAAATGTTTTGGGAATGTTAAAGGTTTTAATAAACAAAAAACCTCACAGCCCCGGATAGCTTCGGGGCTGTGAGGTTTGGTAAGCACTTATGTCCTATGTCAAAAAAGTTTTATGTCATTTTTTCAAACCCCAAAAACACGTTTTACCTTCTCCACAAAATCCAATTTTTCCCATGTAAAAAGCTCCACTTCTTTGGTGATTTCCCCGGAATATGGGCTTTGGAAAATCTTGGTTACGGTTTGGGGTTGTTTCCCAAAATGGCCGTAAGCTGCGGTTTCGCGGTAAATTGGGTTGCGCAATTTTAGGCGGTTTTCGATCGCCGCTGGGCGCATATCGAAAATTTCGCGGACTTTTTCCGCGATTTTGCCATCGGTCAAATTTACTTTGGAAGTTCCATAGGTTTCCACCGAAATGGAAGTGGGTTCCACCACGCCAATGGCGTAAGAAACCTGTACCAAAATTTCATCGGCAACCTTGGCAGCGACCAAATTTTTGGCGATGTGGCGCGCGGCATAAGCAGCGGAACGGTCCACTTTGCTGGGGTCTTTTCCGGAAAATGCGCCTCCTCCGTGCGCGCCTTTTCCTCCGTAGGTGTCCACAATAATTTTTCGGCCGGTCAGTCCTGTATCGCCGTGCGGTCCACCAATGACGAATTTTCCGGTGGGGTTGATGTGGTAGGTGATTTCGTCGTTGAAGAGTTTTTGAACATATTCCGGCAACTGTTTTTTTACACGCGGGATCAAAATTTCCACCATATCTTTTTTGATTTTCGCGAGCATTTTTTTGTCGTCCTCGTCAAATTCATCGTGCTGTGTGGAAATCACGATGGCTTTTATGCGTTGCGGAACATTGTCGTCGCTGTATTCAATGGTGACCTGACTTTTGGCATCGGGCCGCAGATAGGGGATATCTTTTTCTTCCCGGCGCAAAGCTGCCAATTCGATCAATATTTTATGTGAAATGTCCAACGCCAACGGCATGTAATTTTCCGTTTCATTGGTGGCATAGCCGAACATCATTCCTTGGTCGCCGGCACCTTGTTCTTCTTTGTTTTCGCGGTCAACGCCTTGATTGATGTCTTGCGATTGTTCGTGGATCAAAGAAATGACACCACAAGAATCGCCGCTAAAACGGTATGCGCCTTTGGTGTACCCAATGTCGTTGATCACGTCACGGGCGATTTGTTGCACGTCGAGATAGGTGTCGCTTCTCACTTCGCCGGCCAACACCACTTGACCGGTGGTGACCAAGGTTTCGCAAGCGGTTTTCGACTCGGGGTCGAATGCCAAAAAATTATCTAAAAGTGTATCGCTGATCTGGTCGGCGATTTTGTCGGGGTGTCCTTCGGAAACACTCTCTGAAGTAAATAAATAAGCCATTTTTTGTTCTTTAAAAGGGAGTTTTTTGAACGGCTAAAAGAGTAGATTACTGTTTTAGCATTTTAAGGGTTGCAATCAGTCAAATTTTTCCCTGGGTAAATGAACGGCAAATGTACTAAAACCGATTTTAATTTCAATTTTTTTTAATTTCGTTTCTATGTGATGTTCTAATCTGTTCTAATCCGCGAAATCCGTGTTTTCAAAAAAAACTTCCCAAAAAATTTGGATATTAAAATACTATGATTGAATATTTGCGCTCATAAAGTTCAACAACTTATTGAAATGTTATCAAGAAAGGTGGAGGGAATAGACCCTGTGAAGCCTTAGCAACCCTTTGTTTCCAATACAAAGAAGGTGCTACATTCTACTCCTCCCGAGACTTCGGGATCGGGGCTAGATAACACAAAAGCATTGCTTTCTGCAATTGCGTGTATTTTCTTTATAACATTTTTCTTAGGTGCGTTTTTCCGAAAATCGGAAAACGTGTTTGGCTTTTGATTTAATCTAATTTTTAATTCAAAAACACAAGAAAAATGAATGCAACAAAAATCCTTCACTCCATTCCGAGTGATCCGCTGACCGGGGCAATTTCCACGCCCGTTTACCAAACTTCCACCTTTGTGCAAGATGCGCCGGGCATCAACAAGGGCTTTGACTACGCCCGCTCCAACAACCCCACGCGAAAAGTGCTGGAAGACACCATCGCCAAACTGGAGGGCGGCCACTCCGGCTTTGCCTTTTCCACAGGGTTGGCGGCAATTGACGCCGTTTTAAAACTCTTGTCTTCGGGCGATGAAATCATCGCCGTGGACGATATTTATGGAGGTGCCTACCGTTTGTTCACCCACGTTTATGAAAAACTGGGAATTACCGTGAATTATGTCGATACCACCGATTCGGAAAACGTGGCGAACGCCATCAACAGCAAAACCAAACTGGTGTGGATCGAATCGCCCACCAACCCGACCTTGAAAATTTCGGACATCAAAACCATTTCGAAAATCGCCAAAAGTGTCGGTGCTTTGTTGGTGGTCGATAATACGTTCGCAAGTCCAATAGCCCAAAACCCGATTGCTTTGGGTGCCGATATTGTGGTGCACAGCGGAACAAAATACATCGCTGGCCACTCCGATTTGGTCGCGGGACTGGTGGTGACCAAAACAGAAGAACTTTCCGAAAAAATAAAATTCATTCAAAATGCTTCGGGAGGTGTTTTGGGCCCGTGGGATTGTTTTTTGACAATCCGTGGCATTGAAACCTTGGATTTGCGCTACAAAAAACAATGTGAAAACGCTTTTGCCGTAGCCGCTTTTTTGGCAAACCACGAAGAAGTGGAGGACGTCTTTTTTCCGGGATTGACCGGACACAAAAACCACGAAATCGCCAAACGACAACAAAACGGATTGTTTGGCGGAATTGTTTCCTTCACCTTAAAAAACGATACGGTGGAAGCAGCGGAAAAATTTGTGACCAGCACCCATTATTTCAAACTGGCGGAAAGTTTGGGTGGCGTAAAAAGCCTCTTGTGCCATCCGCCGCAAATGACCCACGCCTCGGTACCTCGCGATGTTCGGCTAAGGGCCGGAATAAAGGATTCCTTGATCCGACTGTCTTGCGGAATCGAAAATGCAAACGATCTGGTGGCGGATTTGAACGAAGCTTTTTCCTTTTTAAAAACCCAAAAACAAAAAAGCTATGTACAATAAAAAAACCCTTAACATCGTCATTTTTGGAATTGGGAACGTGGGTGGCACATTGATTCGACAGATCCAAACTTCAAAATCCCGTTTTTGGGAAGAACAAAACCTGGAGTTGAACATCCCAATTATTACCAATTCAAAGCTAGCTTTTTTTCAGCAAGAAGCTATTTCCGAAACTTGGGAAAGTGATTTTCAGCAATTTTCCGTTCCTTACAAAATTTCGGAAATCATCGAGTTTGTAAAGGGGAAAAACTATGAAAACCTCATCGCCATTGACGCAACAGTAAGTGCGGAATTTGTGGAAAATTACATTCCGCTTATTGAAAATGGGTTCAACATCGTTTCGGCGAACAAAGTCGCCAATACGCTGGATTATTCATTTTACGAAAACCTTCGGAAAGCTTTGCGCGAAAACCGGAAGCAATTTTTGTACGAAACCAATGTGGGGGCTGGCTTGCCAGTAATCGAAACCATTAGGAGCTTGTATAATTCCGGGGAAAACATCTCGAAAATCCGGGGCGTGTTCTCGGGTTCGTTGAGCTATGTTTTCAACACGTTTTCATCGGAAAATCTGTCATTTTCAAAAGTTTTGAACAAGGCTGCGACTTTGGGATTGACCGAACCAGACGCCCGCGAGGATTTATCCGGCAACGACGTGGCACGAAAACTTTTGATTTTGGCCCGAGAACTGGATTTGAAATCGGAATTTTCCGAAGTGAAAATTCAATCCCTGGTACCCAAAAAGCACCTAAAAATCAATGCGGAACAATTCCGTCAACGTGCCAAAGAACTGGATTTCCCTTTTGAGGAATTGAAAAAAGGACTTTCCGAAAACCAGGTTTTGCGCTATGTCGGCGAATTGGACATTTCCAATAAAACCTTGGAAGTAAAGCTTGTATCGGAAGACAAAAATTCGGCTTTGGGCCAATTGAAAGGTGCCGATTCGGTTTTTGAAATCCATACCGAATCTTATGGAGATTTGCCTTTGGTTATCCAAGGAGCGGGAGCTGGAGCTGCGGTTACCGCCAGGGGTGTGCTTTCGGATGTGGTTAAATTGGCGAATAGTTTAAATTCTGGCCTTCGAGAGCCTCAGGCCTCGATAATTGATGGCTGAGGTTAGACAAGCAAAAAAAAGAAAAATGAAAACAATCCAACAAGAACTCGAAAACCGCATCCTAATCCTCGATGGTGCAATGGGAACGATGCTGCAAGGTTACAAATTTACGGAAGAAGATTTTCGAGGAGAACGTTTTAAAGACTATCCTTCTTCCTTGAAAGGCAACAACGATTTACTGTCGCTTACCCAACCACAGGCCATTGCGGAAATCCATCAGAAATTTCTAGAAGCAGGTGCCGATATTATCGAAACCAACACTTTTTCGGGAACAAGCATCGCCATGACCGATTACGGAATGGAAAATTTGGTGTACGAACTTAATTTTGAAAGCGCAAAAATTGCCAAAAAAATTGCGGAGGAATTTACTCAAAAAACACCCAAAAAACCCCGTTTTGTGGCAGGAAGTATTGGCCCGACCAATAAAACCGCGAGCATGTCGCCCGATGTGAACAAACCCGAATACCGAGCGGTGACTTTTGAAGAATTGCGGAAAGCCTATAAAGAACAAGTGAAAGCCTTGTTGGATGGCGGCGTGGATATTTTGTTGGTGGAAACCATTTTTGACACCCTGAATGCCAAAGCCGCTTTGTTCGCCATCGAAGAAGTGAAGGAAGAACGACAAGTTGATATCCCGATTATGGTTTCCGGCACGATTACCGATGCTTCGGGAAGAACTTTGTCCGGGCAGACCGTGGAGGCTTTTTTGATTTCCATTTCGCATTTGCCATTGTTGAGCGTGGGTTTTAATTGCGCTTTGGGCGCGGAACAGTTGAAACCTTATTTGCAAAACCTTGCCGATAGAACCGATTTCTATGTTTCGGCTCATCCCAATGCTGGTTTGCCCAACGCTTTTGGGGAGTATGACCAAAGCCCGGAGCAGATGCAAAAAATGGTCGAATCGTATTTAAAGGATGGAATAGTAAATATAATTGGAGGATGTTGTGGGACTACGCCGGATCATATCCGGAAAATTGCGGATGTGTCCGAGAAGTATGAACCGAGAAAGTTGAAGGTTGCAGATTGATAGTTCAATAGAACTTGTCATCCTGAACTTGATTCAGGATCCACAATTGTGATTGGTTGAACAAATGAGATGAGATTCCGGGTCAAGCCCGGAATGACAATTCTTAGATAAACATGGACAAGTTGAAAACAACGATAATAAAATGAAGAAATACCTGAAACTATCTGGTCTTGAACCCCTCGTGGTCACCCCCGAAAGCAATTTCATCAACGTCGGCGAACGCACCAATGTTACCGGTTCGCGAAAATTTCTGCGATTGATTAAGGAGGAAAACTACGAGGAAGCCTTGGAAGTCGCAAAAGCACAAGTGGAAAGTGGCGCACAAATCATTGACGTGAATATGGACGAGGGTATGCTCGACGGCAAAGAAGCGATGGTGTTGTTCTTGAACCTAATCGCATCCGAACCCGATATCGCTCGTGTGCCAGTTATGATCGACAGTTCCAAATGGGAAATCCTTGAAGCCGGGTTGCAGGTGGTTCAGGGAAAAGGAATTGTGAATTCCATAAGTTTAAAGGAAGGCGAAACCGAATTCAAGCAGCACGCAAAATTGATAAAAAGATACGGCGCGGCGGTTATCGTGATGGCTTTTGATGAAGATGGACAGGCCGATACCTACGAGCGCCGCATCGCTATTTGCAAACGTTCCTACGATATTTTGGTAAAGGAAGTCGGTTTTCCCGCAGAAGACATCATTTTCGATCCCAATATTTTTCCCGTGGCCACCGGGATGGACGAACACCGGAGAAATGCGGTGGATTTTTTTAACGCCACAAAATGGATTCGTAAAAACCTGCCGCACGTTAATGTTTCCGGCGGGGTGAGCAACGTCTCCTTTTCTTTTCGAGGAAATACCACGGTTCGCGAAGCCATCAATTCGGCCTTTTTATACCACGCCATTCAAAACGGAATGACCCTGGGAATTGTGAATCCGGAATTGCTCACCATTTACGACGATATTCCCAAAGATTTGTTGGAACACGTAGAAGATGTATTGTTCGACCGGCGTGACGATGCCACCGAGCGCTTGTTGGATTTCGCCGAAACCGTAAAAGGCCAGAAAAAACAAACCGAAGCCGAAGTGTTGGAATGGCGCAATTTACCCCTGCAGGAACGCATTACGCATTCTTTGGTGAAGGGAATCGATAAATTTATTATTGAAGATGTGGAGGAAGCACGGCTTGCCGCCTCAAAACCTTTGGATGTTATTGAAGGCTCGCTTATGACCGGAATGGGCGTGGTGGGCGACTTGTTCGGAAGCGGAAAAATGTTCTTGCCACAAGTGGTAAAATCGGCGCGAGTGATGAAAAAAGCGGTGGCTTATTTAAATCCTTTTATCGAGGCTGAAAAATCAGAAGAGCAAAAACAAAAAGGTCGGATTTTAATGGCGACAGTGAAGGGAGATGTGCACGATATCGGAAAAAATATCGTGAGCGTGGTTTTGGGCTGCAACAATTATGAAATTATCGATTTGGGGGTAATGGTCCCGCCGGAAAAAATCATCGAAACCGCCATCAAGGAAAAAGTGGACGCCATTGGCTTGAGCGGTTTGATCACGCCGTCTTTGGATGAAATGGTGAACATGTCCAAAGAACTGAAAAAAAATAATTTTGAAATTCCATTGCTTATTGGTGGCGCCACCACTTCGCGGGCACACACTGCCGTGAAAATAGCGCCCAATTACCCACATACCGTAATTCATATCAATGATGCTTCACGTGCGGTTACCGTGGTGGGCGAATTGTTGAAAAAAGACAATCAGGCATTTAAAAACCAGATTCGGGAAGAATATGAAAAGTTCAGCAAGCAATTTCTAAAACGGAAAGAAAACAAGGTGTACATTTCCATTGATCAAGCTCGAAAAAACAAGTTTAAAATCGATTGGGAGCATACGAAAATCACAACCCCAAATCGGCTCGGAATCCAGGTTTGGGAAGATTTCGATTTAAAGAAATTGGAAGGTTTTATCGATTGGATGCCCTTTTTCAGAAGTTGGGATTTGCACGGGAAATATCCCGATATTCTCGATGATGAAGTTGTGGGGCCGCAAGCGAAAGAAGTATTTGCGGATGGAAAAAAATTGCTCCAACAAATTTTTGATAAAAAATTGCTCCGGGCGCGGGCTGTTTTCGGATTGTTTCCGGCGAACAGCATAAACCATGACGATATCGAAATTTATGATGAAAACGGAAAAACAAAAACCACGTTCTTGACCCTGCGCCAGCAACTGAAAAAAAGGGAAGGCGTGCCGAATATCGCATTGGCCGATTTTGTGGCTCCCAAGGAATCAAAAAAACAAGATTATATGGGGTGTTTTTGTGTTTCTACCGGATTTGGAACCGACGAACTTGCCAAAAAATATCAGGACGAAAACGACGATTATAATTCCATTATGATCAAAACCCTTTCCGATCGCTTGGCAGAAGCTTTTGCAGAATATTTACATTGGGAAATTCGCACCAAACATTGGGGCTATGTTTCCGAAAATTTATCCAACGAGGAACTGATCAAAGAAAAATACCAGGGCATTCGGCCCGCACCGGGATATCCCGCATGCCCGGATCATTTGGAGAAAAAATCGATTTGGAATTTGTTGCAGGTGGAGGAAAACATCGGTGTAAAACTCACCGAAAGTCTTGCCATGTGGCCGGCGTCGAGCGTGAGCGGTTATTATTTTGCCAATGCGGAATCCAAATATTTTGGTTTGGGTAAAATATCAGAAGATCAAGTTATTGATTATTCAAAACGAAGAAAAATTTCGGTAGAAGAAGCAAAAAAATGGTTGAGCCCGAATTTGGCAGAATGAAATTCCAAGTACCAAAACCCAAATTCCAAATCACTCTAAAACCTAACTCATAACTCATAACTCAAAACTCATAACTTGAAAGTAACCGAACACATAAAAAAAGCCAACGGGAATTGTTTGTTTTCCATCGAGATATTGCCGCCGTTGAAAGGGCAAAACATTCAATCCATTTTTGACGGTATCGATCCCTTGCTGGAATTCGACCCGAAGTTTATTGACGTGACATATCATCGCGAGGAATACGTGTACAAAGATTCGGGAAACGGCCTGTTGAAAAAGCAGGTGGTCAAGAAACGCCCCGGCACGGTCGGGATTTGCGCCGCCATTCAGAATAAATACAGCGTGGATGCCATTCCGCATATTTTGTGCGGCGGGTTCACCAAAGAAGATACTGAAAACTTCCTGATCGATTTGGATTTTTTGGGAATTGACAACGTGATGGCGATGCGCGGCGATGCTGT
Organism: Flavobacteriaceae bacterium; assembly: GCA_035705295.1. Lineage (GTDB taxonomy): Bacteria > Bacteroidota > Bacteroidia > Flavobacteriales > Flavobacteriaceae > DASSWG01. The sequence continues at coordinate 43,874 of DASSWG010000060.1, read as the reverse complement.
GAAAAGTGAAACTTATTTTAAACCCGAACCTGATGGACATTCGTATGCGAGTGAACTGATTGCCCAAATCCAGGATTTGAACCATGGAAAATACCTTGACGAGGAGTTGAAAAATTCATGCCCCACAAGTTTCTGCATTGGGGCCGCCGCTTATCCCGAAAAACATATGGAAGCACCAAGTTTGGAGAGCGACATTCATTTTTTAAAGAAAAAAATCGAAAATGGCGCGGAATACATTGTTACCCAAATGGGTTTCGACAACCAAAAATTCTTCGATTTCGAGGCACGTTGCCGGAAGGAAGGCATTACCGTGCCGATTATCCCCGGCTTGAAACCCATCGCCACCAAACGGCATTTGAATTTGATCCCGCACCGTTTTCACGTGGATTTGCCCGATGATTTGGTTAGGGAAGTTTCAAAATGCAAAGATAACAAAGAAGTCCGCGAAGTGGGGGTGGAGTGGTGCATCGAACAATCCAAAGAGCTCAAAAAAGCGGGCATACCGGTTTTGCATTATTACACGATGGGGAAAAGTGATAATATCAGGAAGATTGCTGGGGAGGTGTTTTGATATTTTGCTGTAAGGCACTAAAATTTGTCTGTGTTTTGGTATTTTAGCAAAAAAACCTTCCCAATGAAAATCACATTAAACCGCTTAAACGATCGTTACCATTTCGAAACCAAAAACGAACGGGGGCACTTTGTTCAATTGGACAATACTTCCGAAGAAAGCCCGCAAGGTGCCAGCCCGATGGAACTGCTTTTGATGGGCATCGCCGGGTGCAGCGGTATTGACATTGTTTCCATCTTGAAAAAACAACACCTGGAGCTCACCGATTTTAAAATGGAGGTGGAAGGAAAACGCGAAGAAGGCGCGGTGCCGAACGTGTTCACGGCGATTCACCTACAAATTTTTATGGAAGGCGAAATTCCTGAAAACAAAGCAAAACGCGCGGTGGAACTGTCCATTGAAAAATATTGTTCGGTGTCGAAAATGTTGGAAAAAACCGCGGAAATTGGGTACACGATTTTTTTGAACGGCGAACAACTTTCTTAAGCCCAGGAGGATTCGAAGCAACGCGACTTTTTGTTTTTTGAGCTAAAAAAACCAACAATATGGACGAACAAATACCGGAAGAAAATTTCGAAAAATTGGCAGTGCAATTGAAATGTCCCGAAGGTGAAATGGGGCTCGAAGTTGCCCATATGATGAACGAGACAAATATTGGGATGACGCGGAAAACCATCGACCAACTAAAAATATCGGGCAATGATCATTTGCTGGAAATCGGTCATGGCAATGCGGCTCATTTAAAAGAAATAGTTGATTCGACAACGAGCACAGTTTACTATGGTCTCGATATTTCCGAATTGATGCATCGCGAAGCGCAGCAAACAAATGAAAAATTCATTCGGTCCGGACGGGCTTCTTTTCATTTGTACGATGGAAAAAAAATTCCTTTTCCCGACTATAGTTTTGATAAAATCATAACGGTGAACACCCTTTATTTTTGGGAGGAACCTCTTGAATTTTTAAAAGAGGTTTACCGCGTTTTGAAAAAAGGAGGCTATTTCGGAATTGCTTTCGGGCAAAAGAAATTCATGGAAAAATTGCCTTTTTCAAAATATGGGTTCCAATTGTACGATGATGAAACGTTTGAAAAAATGGTTGCAAAAACCGACTTCAAAATCGAAAATAGCTTGACGCAAACGGAACAAGTGAAAAGCAAAACTGGCGATTTGGTGCAGCGGGAATTTATAATTTATGTTATGAGAAAGTAAATCGAAGATGGTCACAAACTGTTCTTTCTCCTTTTTCGTACCTTTCCAAAAATTTTCAATCCATGAACAAACAAATAAAAAGGTCATTGGGCCTGCTGTTGGCATTGACGATCATCAGTTGTGGTTCCGACGAAAAAAAACAAGCAAACAACGATATGAAAAAACAAAGCTTCGAAAACCCGTTGTTGCAAAAATGGACCGGCCCGTACGGGGGCGTTCCCGCTTTTGACGAAATGAAGTTGTCCGATTTGGAAACGGCCATCACCAAAGGAATGGAACTGCACTTGCAACAAATCGATTCCATCGCCAACAACCCCGAACCGGCGACATTCGAAAACACGCTTTTGGCCATGGAAAAAGCCGGCGAACCTTTGGGCCGTGCTTTTACCTATTACGGAATTTGGAGCAGCAATCTATCTTCCCCGGAATTCAGGGAAATTCAAGCAGAACTTTCCCCAAAAATTTCGGAATATTCTTCCAAGATTTCGCAAAACGAAAAATTGTTCCAACGCATCAAAACCGTTTATGAAAAGGCACAAAAAAATCCATTGGATTCCGCAAAACAACGCGTGGTGGAATTGGTGTACCAAGATTTTGTGATGGACGGTGCCAATTTGAACGAAGCAGCTAAAAAACGTTACGCCGAAATCAACAAGGAACTTTCGAAATTGTACAACCAATTTTCCAACAACGTGTTGGCCGAAGAAGAGAATTACGTGGTCTATCTGGATTCGACCCAACTCAGCGGTTTGTCGGAGGGATACATAAAATCAGCTGCCAAAGCCGCCGCCGACCGCGATCACAAAGGCGAATATGCCGTGTTGAACACCCGTTCGTCCATGGATCCGTTCTTGACTTTTTCCGACAACCGCGAATTGCGAAAAAAAGTATGGGAAAATTATTATTCGCGTGGCGACAACGATGATGAATTCGACAACAAGGAAATCATCATGAAAATTTTAAAACTGCGCGATGAACGGGTCGAATTATTGGAATTTGAAAATTATGCGCAATGGCGTTTGCAGGATCGTATGGCGAAAAACCCTGAAAATGCGATGGAATTGATGATGAACGTTTGGCCCGCCGCCATCGCAACGGTGGAAGAAGAGGTTGCAGATATGCAAGCCTTGGCCAATGCCGAAGGAGCTGAAATTACCATCAAACCTTGGGATTACCGCTATTATGCCGAAAAAGTTCGCCAAAAAAAATACAATTACGAAGCCGAAGAAGTAAAACAATATTTGCAATTGGACAAACTGAAACACGCGCTGTTTTTTGTAGCGGGCGAGTTGTTCGATTATAAATTTGAACCCGTTGCCGAAGGAAGCGTTCCGGTTTTTCATGAAGATGTGGAAGTGTGGGAAGTAACCGATGAAAAAACCGGCAATTTCATTGGGTTATGGTATTTTGATCCATACGCTCGTCCCGGAAAACGTTCCGGCGCATGGGCGACGACCTACCGTAGCCATACCAATATGGAAGAAGAAGAAACCGTGTTGGGCTCGAACAATTCCAATTTCATAGAACCTGCTCCTGGCGAACCAGTTTTAATTTCTTGGGACGATGCCACCACCTTGTTCCACGAATTTGGGCACGCCCTGCATTTCTTTTCTTCCAATGTGAAATACCCCACCTTGAACAGTGGAGTGCGCGACTACACTGAATTCCAGTCACAATTGCTGGAACGTTGGTTGTCCACCGATAAAGTGATCGACCAATTTTTGGTGCACCACGAAACCGGAGAACCCATTCCGGATGAATTGGTGGCAAAAATCAAAAGAGCAGCTACTTTCAACCAAGGTTTTGCGACCACGGAATATTTGGCTTCGGCACTGATCGATATGATTTTGCACACCACCGATCCGGCAAAAATCGAAGATCTTTCCACTTTTGTCGCCAAAAAATTGGATTCGTTGAACATGCCCGAAGAACTCCCGATGCGCCACCGTGCGCCACATTTTAGCCATATTTTTTCCGGGGAAGGCTATTCGGCCGGGTATTACGGGTATTTATGGGCCGATGTACTGACCTCTGACGCGCAGGAAGCTTTTGCAGAAGCACCCGGTGGGTTTTACGACGAAGAATTGGCGCACAAACTGGTGAAATATCTTTTTGCGCCGCGCAATTCCATGGATCCGGCGGAAGCTTACAAATTGTTCCGGGGACGGGAAGCAAACATTGATGCGTTGATGCGAGACCGGGGATTTCCGGTGACGGAAAACTAAGAAAAGACGAATTGTTTGGCTTTTGGACAGCATTTGTTAAATAATTGTAACTTCGCAAAAAACCATCGCCCCTATGGATCAATTTTGGCTGTATTTTAAACTCGGGCTCACCCACGTATTGGATTGGAACGCCTACGACCATGTGTTGTTTTTGACCGTTTTGGTCGCCGCCTACACCGTTCGTGAATGGCCGCGCATATTGTGGTTGGTGACTTTGTTCACCATTGGCCATACCTTGGCCTTGATTTTGGCGGCCTATGGCGTGGTGAGCGTGGACACCGCTTGGGTGGAGTTTTTGATCCCCGTCACCATTTTGGTCACGGCTTTGTACAATATTTTCACCGGCAAGAAAAAAATCAGGAACGAAAAGATCAACTTACTGTTTTTTACCACCTTGTTCTTTGGGGTTATTCACGGATTGGGTTTTTCGACTTATTTCAATATGATTTCCAGCGGGGCGGACAGCAAATTTTTATTGCTGATCGAGTTTGCGCTAGGAATTGAAACCGCGCAAATCATCGTAGTGTTCATCGTATTGATTTTGAGTTTTCTTTTTCAAACGGTTTTTCGGTTTTCCAAACGCGATTGGATTTTGGTGATTTCTGCTTTGGTCACCGGGCTCACGATCCCCATTTTGGCCGAAAATTGGCTTTGGTGAACCTTCTGCGTGTGCTTTTTGTTTATTTTTGACAAAAATTTTGCCGGACAAAAAGTATCTTTAGTCCGAAAAATTCGTTCGATTTAGCCTATGCCCCATAAAAAACAACTGAAATTCGACAAAGCCTATTTGCGTATCGCCCGTGAATGGAGCAAACTTTCGCATTGTCACCGAAAACAAGTGGGCGCACTGATCGTCAAAGACCGAATGATCATTTCCGATGGGTACAATGGCACGCCAACAGGTTTTGAAAACCCATGTGAAGACGAAGAAGGATACACCAAATGGTACGTGCTGCATGCCGAAGCTAACGCGATCTTAAAAGTTGCCGGGTCCACACAATCTTGCAAGGGAGCCACCCTGTACATCACAATGTCCCCTTGCAAAGAATGCAGCAAACTCATCCACCAAGCGGGCATCACACGAATGGTTTATCAAAAAGCCTACAAAGATAATTCGGGGATAGAATTTTTGGAAAAAGCAGGCGTTGAATTGGTACACCTCACAGCAATAGAAGATTGAAAAAATATTCAAAAAAATATTTACCGTTGATTATTGGGGCCGCTTGTGCTTTTGGCGTTTACTTGGGCTCCGTTTTGGATTTTTCCGATACATCACCCGGATTGTTTTCGGTAAATTCCCAAAAAGAAAAACTCGCGCGGCTCATCGACTACATCGAATATGAATATGTCGATGAGGTGAACACCGACAGCATTGTCGATGTTGCCATCAATGAAATTTTGTCGAACCTTGATCCGCATTCGGTTTACATTCCCGAAGAAGAATACGCCTTCATCAACCAAAATATGCAAGGCGATTATGTGGGAATCGGTGTGAAGTTCTACAAAATAAACGATACCATCGCGGTGATAAGCCCCATTTCCAAAGGGCCCAGTGAAAAGGTGGGCATCAAAGCGGGGGATAAAATTTTGTACGCCAACGGCATACCGCTTTTCAACAATTCACTTTCCCAAGATTCGCTCATCAGCATTTTGAAAGGACCCGTGGGTTCGGAGGTCGATTTGAAAATTTACCGCAATGGAAAAGAAAAATTGCTCGATTTCACGGTCGAACGAAATGTGGTTTCCCTAAAAAGTGTGGTGGCTTCCTACAAATTATGCGATCATCTCGGGTACATCAAAATCGATCGGTTTGCCGAAACCACTTCCGAAGAGTTCCACACAGCTTTGAAAAGTTTATTGGAAAATGGAACCACCAAATTGGTGTTGGACCTGCGCAACAACGGTGGTGGATATTTGCAGGAAGCGGTGGAAATTGTGGATGAATTTTTACCAAAGGGAAAACTCATTTTGTTCACCAAAAACAAAAGTGGCAACATTCAAAAAACTTTTGCCACCAACGAAGGAATTTTTGAACATGGAAAATTACTGGTGCTGATCAACGAAAACTCCGCTTCGGCAAGCGAAATTGTGGCCGGGGCTTTGCAAGACAATGATGTGGGAACCATTGTTGGGCGGCGTTCTTTTGGAAAAGGCTTGGTGCAAAAAGAAATGAAATTGGGCGACGGAAGCGCGGTTCGGTTGACCGTGGCACGCTATTACACACCCACCGGCCGCTCCATTCAACGCCCTTATGAAAACGGCACGGAAGCCTATTTCAACGAGTATTTGAAACGTTACAAAAACGGTGAACTGGTGCATGCGGACAGCATTGAGGTGAACGATTCTTTAAAATTTGTCACCCCGGGCGGAAACATAGTTTATGGCGGGGGCGGAATTATTCCCGATGTTTTTGTGCCGAAAGACATCAATTATGGAAAAGAACATTTGGACTATATGTTACAAGTCGGTGCAATGGACCGCTTTGTTTTTGCACAGCTCGAAAAAGACCGGAAATATTACAACCAACTTGGCTTTACGCAATTCAAAGCGGAAGTAAAAATCGATGAACAAATGATCGATGCTTTTCAGGAATATTTGCGACAATTCAACATTGACCTTCGCTTTGGAGACTACCGGCAAGTACTGAAAAAATACTTAAAAGCCACAATGGCACAACAGCTTTTTGGGAGCAACCGTTCGCACAAAATCCTGAACCACCACGATGCAATGATCGTAAAAGCACAAGATTTGGCGGATTGTCCGAGGTAATAAAAGTTATAATTGAATTTTTGGCTTTTTCTTTTTGCCGTAGAGCCATAAAGGGAAAAAAAAGCCAAAAATGACGAATTTACAGCATCATCACTATTCTAAACTACAGCCTAAATAAACGCTAGTTATTTCCCGGTTTTTTGTTGAATTTTTTTCGAAACCAACAAAATTACCATCAAAACGATGGTGCACAAAGCTGCGAAAACCCCGATTAGGGCAATGGAACTATCGCCAGCGAACAAGTTGTCGAAATCCAACAAGGTGAGGTTGAAGATCAAAAGGATGCTCGCCAAAGCAATGATGGTATAAATGACGTACTTCATTTTTTAGGTGCGATTTTTTGTAACTAATCAGTATGAAAAGTTTTGTTCATTTTTATGTCCTTTGAGCCACGAACCAGAACTTTTTGAAACACGACTTTTCGTGTTTCCAATAGTCGTGCTTCAAGAAGTCATGCTTCAAAAAAGTCGTGTTTTATTAAAATTGCAGACTGATTAGTTACGATTTTTTTAATTGATCTTTTGTTTTTAGGATTTTCAAAAATACGATTATTATCCTGTTTTCAAGCGAACAAGCTCTGAATATTCGCTGCAAAAAGCTTGACGGCAATGGCCAACAAAATGACCCCGAAAATTTTTCTAATCACCCCAATTCCCTGTGTGCCGAGCGTTCGTTCGATTTTTCCCGAAGATTTCAAAACAATATAAACGAACACAATGTTGATGACAATGGCGGTAATGATATTGATCACGGCATATTCGGCCCGCAATGCCAAAATGGACGTCATGGTACCCGCACCGGCAATCAAAGGAAACGCCAAGGGAACGATGGAGGCCGTTCCGGGGCTTTCATCTTTGTAGAGTTGAATTCCCAAAATCATTTCCAATGCCAAAAAGAACAAAATGAAGGCGCCCGCCACAGCAAATGAATTCACATCGATGCCGATGAGACTTAAGATTTCTTCCCCCACAAAAAGGAATAAAATCATAATGACGCCCGCGACGATGGCCGCTTTTTCACTTTGTATTTTCCCGGCCTTTTTTTTCAAATCCACCACAATGGGGATACTTCCGATAATATCGATCACCGCGAACAAAATCATGGTAGCGGGGAACACTTCTTTCCAGTCAAATTGCATAACAACGAGTTTTTGAAATAGCGCGCAAAATTAGTGATTATATCAAATAGAAAATCTATTTATGCCCTAAATTTTTGCCAAATAAAAAGGTATTGATCATTTTCAATATTTTATCTTTGCCGGCATGTTTCAAGTAGGAAAAACCATTGTTTCGGAAGACATTCTCCAAAAGGATTTTGCCTGCAACCTTTCGGCTTGCAAAGGCGAATGCTGTGTTTCGGGCGAAGCCGGCGCGCCGCTGGAAAAAAACGAAATTTCCATTTTGAAGGAAATTTTCCCAAAAGTGAAACCTTTTTTGCGCAAAGAAGGCATTGAAGCAATCGAAAAACAAGGAACCCATATCGAAACCGAAGCGGGCGAATTGGAAACTCCGCTTGTCAATGGTGCGGAATGTGCGTATGTCACTTTTTCAGGAAACGGGACCGCGCTTTGCGGAATCGAAGCCGCGTACCGTGCCGGAAAAATCGATTGGAAAAAACCCATTTCATGCGAATTGTACCCGGTGCGCGTACAGGAATATTCCGAGTTTTCGGCAGTGAACTACCACCGTTGGCCCATTTGCGACGACGCTTGCGTGTTGGGAAAAGAACTCCAAATGCCGGTGTATAAATTCACCAAAGAGGCTTTGATCAAAAAATTCGGGAAAGATTGGTATGCGGAAATTGAGAAAACCGCAAAAGCTTTGTGAAGAAAAAAGCACGAGCGGGACGCTCGCGCCAACAATAATTGCTGCTGGCGCGAGCGTCCCGCTCGTGACCGACAATTCTAATATCCGAAAATTGTCTCCAAGTCCAATTCCTTCACTTCTCCATATTCGCTCAATGCGGCAAGATCAAGGTTTTCTTTTTTTCCGATCACCATAATATTGTAGTTACGGCCTTGGATTTTTTGTTCATAGAAACTTTTCAGGTCGGCCATGGTCATTCCGGGGATGGCCTCGAAAACATCTTTGCGCAAATCCCTATTAATACCTCGTTTCAAGGCGGTTTCATAATTCCAAAGAATACCTGTTTTAGTAATCCGTTCGGTGCTTATTTTTTCCATGGCGGCTTTTTTGGCCATGGCAAAGTTCTTGTCGCTTTCGGGCATGTTGTTCATCAGTTCGGTCATTCCGGCCATGGCTTCGGGCAGCTTGTCCGCTTGTGTGCCGATGTAGGCCAACACGTAGTGCGATTTTATGGAATCGCGGGGCGAGGTGAAGCTTGAAAAAACCGAATAGGCCAATGCTTTGGATTCGCGCATTTCCTGAAAAACGATCGAACCCATTCCGCCTCCAAAATATTCATTGAAAACAGTGGCCAGGGCAACGGTTTCGGGGTTGTAGGTTTCGCCCTTGGAAAGCATCAAAATTTCCGCCTGTTTCATATCGTAATCCACCACATACACTTTTGTTTTCTCGTTTTCCAATTGCGCATATTGGGTTGCCGGCGGAACCTCTTTTAGGTTTTCGGGCGTTTTGTGGTGTTCTTTCAAAACCGCGCTCAATTCGTCGTTGGTTTTGGGGCCGTAATACAAAATATGGTGCTCGAAACCGGTAAGCGTATGGATCTTGTCGGCGAGCTTTTTGGGTTGCAGCGTTTCCATTTCCGCTTTGGTCAAAATATCGGTATAGGCTGAATTTTCCCCATAAACCGCATAATTGTAGAGTGCGCCGAACAATATTTGCCGTTTGGACAATTTTTTGTTTTGGCGTTTTTTGATTTTATCGGAAACCAGGTTTTTCAATGCTTCTGGTTCGGGTTGTGCATCCGCCAAGAGGTGTTCGAAAAGTTTCAGGCCTTCCTCGAAATTTTCGTTCAAACCGCTCATGCTCACATAAATTTGCTCGTCCCCGGCGGAAACGTTGAACGCGCAACCAATCTTGTAAAATTCTTGTTGCAATTCCACGGGCGAATATTTTGAAGTGCCCAAAAACGGAAGGTAGTCGATGGCGAAATTCATTTTTTTGTCGTTGTTCTTTCCCATATCGAACACGTAATAAAGGTAAAAAAGCTCGTTCCGGTCATTTTTTATGGAACGGATTTCCAAGCCGTTGTCGAACTTGTTTTTCTGGATGTCTTTTTCATAATCCAAAAACACGGGCTGAATGTCCTTGACTTCCATTTTATTGATATTGACCAAAAAGTCGGAAGCTTCGTCGCGATTGGTTTTGATGGGCGTGATCGCCGGTTTTTCCACTTTTTGAAGGCTTTTCTCTTCGCCCGTGCGTTTGTAAACGACCACGTAGTTGTCGTTGTAGTTTTCATTGGCGAATTTAACGATCTCTTCCTTGGTGACTTTTCGCAACTCGTCGAATTGGTGGATTTGCGTTTCCCAAGGGATTTCTTGGATAAAGGCGTTTATCATCATACTGGTACGGCCTCGGTTACGATCCATTTGTTTGATGGTGTTGAGTTCTAAATCGTTCACCGCGGCACCGGGTAACCATTCGGGGAAATTTCCTGCTTTCAAACTATCGATTTGTGCCAACAACAAATTTTTTACCTCTTCCAAACTTTGGCCTTTTTTGGGCGCGCCCCGGAAAAGGTGCACGGAATAATCCGTCATTATTCTTGGGGAACAACCAGCTTCCAAGGTTTTTTGTTGTTGGTTGATGTTGAGGTCGATCAGTCCGGCGGTGCCATTGGCCAGCATCATGTCCGTCATGCGCAGCAACGGTATTTCTTCGCTGTGCCGTCCCGGAAAACGAAATGCCAAGTACACAAATTCAGATTCGGGCCCTTTGAGTTCCACTTCGATCGGTACGGCGATGGGTTGTTCTTTTTTTACTGTAAAAGCCGGTTCTTCGCCACGCTCCATTTTGCCGAAAGTTGCCTTTATTTTGTCCATGACCTTTTCCGGGTCGAAATCGCCCGAAAGGATAATGGCCATATTGTTGGGCACATAATATTTATCGAAATATTTTTTGATTTCCGTAATGGAGGGGTTTTTTAGGTGTTCAATGGTGCCAATGGTGGATTGTTGGCCATATTGGTGATTGGGAAAGAGGTTGCGGTAAACGGCATACCAAGTTTTTCTTCTGTCGCTGTCCAAGGTGCGGTTTTTTTCTTCGTAAACGGCTTCCAACTCGGTATGGAACAAACGTATTTGCGGATCACTGAAACGTTCGGCCTCCACGGTCAGCCATTTTTCCAATTGGTTGGTGGGGATGTCGTTTATGTAAACTGTTCGTTCGTTCGAAGTGTAGGCGTTGGTGCCTTTGGCGCCCATTCCGGAAACGAGCTTGTCGTATTCATTGGCAATGGCGTAAGTGGAAGCGAGTTGGGAAACGCTGTCTATTCGGGCATAAATTTTTTCACGGGCCGCTTCGTCTTCCGTATCGCGGTAAACTTCGAACAAGCTGTCGATTTTCAGCAAAAGGGGTTTTTCCTTTTCAAAATTCATGGTGCCGAATTCGTCACTGCCCTTAAAAAGCATGTGTTCCAAATAGTGCGCGAGCCCAGTGGCGTTCGCGGGGTCGTTTTTGCTGCCGGCGCGTATGGCGATGGCGGTGTTCACCCGCGGTGCTTCTTTGTTGACGGAAAGGTAAACTTTCAGGCCGTTTTCCAGCGTGTAGATGCGCGTTTGCATCGGGTCGCCTTCGTAGCTGACATAGTTTTTTTCTTGTTTGTTTTCGGCTGCTTTCGCATTTGTGTCATCGCACGAAACAAAAGGAACGAGCAAAAGCGCCAATCCGATCATGGAAAGAGCAGTGGATAAATTTTTCATGGTTTTTTGGATAAAAATGATGAATGGTTTTTCTTAAAGGGGTTAAATCTAATAATTTTTTTGAACAATTGCTTTGAAATTATTGATTTTAGGTCAATAATTCGTTATTAAACGAAAAATATGGATCAAATATTGTTAAATTGTTATTTTGAACACTTTGTTTTTTTATTTTTACCAATGTTAACCTTTCTAGTTTATAGTAATTAAAGGGAAAACAAAAATCAATCAACAACCAAAAACCAGTAGTATGAAAATCAAATTTATTACCGCTTTGATCGTTTTAGGGGGCATTTTTGCTTGTGACGACAGCAAACAGGTTAAAAGCAACGAGTTCATTTATGAACTTTCCATGCACCAGCTTTATTTAAAAACAGAAGCAGAAAGGCTGAAAGACAAATTGGAAAACCTCGAAAAGGGGACCGATGCCTATGCTGCCACTAAAGATAGTATAAACCATGTGGGCGATTTTTTGGATCATATTGAGCAAAAATTGGTTGAAATCGATCCTGCACCGATTCCCGTCCCGACACCTTTTCCTCCAGGGCCACTTCCTTGCAATTGTGAAATTCCTTTAAGTCTTGAGAACCAAGTTGTGTTTATTGGCAAACTTGAAAATTTTAGTTTCTCCATCCTTAACGATAAAGGTGAAAAAATTGGAGGATTGGAGAAAGTCAAGGAATATGAAACGAAAACCGACATTTTGCATGTATACAAAATTCAAGCCTCACCTGTTAAAAATGCACGGATTGAAGTAACGAAATTTTCAACTTATACTCAAGAGGTGATTACATATTCCTTGAAAACAGGATTTAAAAAGTTTCATCAATAAATATAAAGAATTGTATATTTAGCCCTTGAAAAAGGGCTTTTTCATGCAAAAAAAAATACTTGTTCCGTTTTTGTTTGTTTGTTTTTTGAGTTCTTTTTATTTAAAAGGGCAGAACAAAACTTCTTATACTTTCTACCTGAAAAAGGGTACAAACTATTATTTAAAGCATAAGGACAGTGCTTATTTTTATCTGAACAAAGCAGTTGCTTCCGCAGAAAGAAACGGAAACACTACTTATCAACTCAACGCGCTAATTTATCTTATTTATTCAAATGGGCATTTTTTTGATTTAAAAAACTTTAAGTCGAATGTCGATCGAATGGGGAACATCCTTTCTTGCAGCACCAAGCTTCCCTACAGAAATTACTATCAGAATAGGCATAAACAGGCGCTAGGAAATTATTATTATAAAATTGGGCAATACGAAAAGGCACAAACTGTATTTAAAAAGTTGTTGCGTTTCTTGAAAAAAAACACGAAAGAAGAACCTTTCTGGAAAACAAGGATGCGGAACGAAATTTTGGTTTTTTTGGCAGCCACCTATGACCAGATGGGAAAATTAAAACTTGCCGAAAATTGTTATTTGAAAGCCTTGGATTGGTATGAAAAAAATCGGCCAACAGGCTGGCGGTCCCGTTCTGCGATTATAAATTTTTTATTGGCACAAATTTTTGAACAAAAAAAACAATACAAAAAGGCACAGGGGCTCATAAAAAAATCAATTTCATTGTATGAATCGGGAAATTTTGAAAACACGAACAAAAACGCTTATACATCGGCATATTTAAGGTTGTCGAAAAATTATTTAAAACAAGCTCGGCCCAAAAAAACCTTGTCGATATTGCGAACAATAAGTGAAAAAAACCTTATTAAACCTGAAAATCTAAAATTCCGAAAAGATTTTTTGACTTATAAAGCCAGGGCCAATGCGCAAAAAAATGATTTTGAAACCGCCCTGCAATTCTATCAAGAAGCAATAGAAACCACCGAAAACTATTACCAAACCGAGCACCATCCCGAAACCGCAGAACTTCATAAAGAAATCGGGGAACTGCATGCTGGCCAAAAGCAGTTCGAAAAAAGCATTTCGCATTTCCAAAAAGCCCTTTCTGCACTTTCCGAAAATTTTAAAAGCAAAACCTTTTTCGATAACCCCAAGCCCAAAAGCGTATTGTCAAAATTAACGCTGACAAAAATCCTGGCCGCGAAACAGCAAACCTTGGCAAAGGCATTTGAACATAAAAACAATTTGGAGTTTTTAAAAGCCGCCAACCAAACCGCCAAAAGCCTTGTCAAAACCTTGGACGCGCTGAAACCGGAATTCGAGGCCAAGGTGGATTTCCAATTTTTGTTGGAAGAAACCTTCCCGGCCTTTGACCAAATGATGCAAACGGCTTTTCTGTTGCATCAAAAAACCGGTGAAAAAATCTATTTGAACGATGCTTTTTATTTTGCCGAAAAAAGCAAGGCCGTGCTGCTGCTTTCGGCGGTGCAAAATACCAATGCGAATCAATTTGTGGGCGTTCCGGATAGTGTTGTGGTGAAAGAGCAACAATTTCGCGCGACCATCAACCACCTCGAAAAAAAGCAATTCAAAAACCCGAACGACAAAGTTTTGCAAGAAGAGCTTTTCAACTTGAAGAATGATTTTTACGCCTTTTTGGACCAACTCGAAATACACTATCCGAAGTACCACCGACTGAAATTCAACAGCAGGGTCACGGGTTTGTCGGAAACCCAAAATCAGCTCAAATCAGGGGAAGCTTTGTTGGAATATTACGCAGCAGCGGATTTTCTGTATTGTTTTTTGGTGGAAAAACAGAAAACCCATCTGTTGCAAATTCCACTCTCGGAAAAATTTTCAGAAAAAACAATCCATTTTCAAAAACTGCTTTCCACCCCAAGCGTGCTAAAAATAAGCAAATTAAAAAATTTGGGCAACGAGCTCCGAAAAAAAATCATTCCCGAGCTGTCACCAAAGATTTCTACGCTGATCATTGCGCGCAGCGGGTTGTTGAATTATATCCCTTTTGAGGCCCTTTACAATTCCAAGGAAAAAAAGTACCTCATTGCGAATTATACGGTGAGTTACGCCAATTCCGCCACGCTTTATCAAGAATATACAAAACGCCCCGTTTCCGAAAAACACCGCTTGCTGGCCTTTGCGCCGGGCTTTGACAACTCCTCCCAATCTTCCAGAGCGGAAAAAGCAGGACTTGGCCCACTTTTGCACAACGAGGAGGAAGTAAAACAAATCTCAAATTATTTTGAGGGAAAGATTTTGACAGATAAAGCCGCGTCTTTAGAAATTTTTGAACATTCCGCAAAAAAATTCGGCATTTTGCATTTGGCCACCCATGCCATTGTCAACGACCAATTTCCCGACTATTCCTACTTGGCTTTTTCGCCCAAGAACAGTGTCAATTCACTGTACATCAAAGATTTGTACAATTACAAATTGAATGCTGATTTGGTGGTGTTGAGTGCTTGCGAAACGGGGGTTGGTAAATTGCAAAAGGGAGCGGGAATGTTGAGTTTGGCGCATGGGTTCAATTACGCCGGCGCCAACGCGTTGGTGACCACCCAATGGAAAATCAACGATCAATCCGCTACAACCTTGATGGGGAATTTTTACAAAAACCTATCGGAAGGCCAGGCCAAAAATATGGCCCTTCGCAATGCAAAAATCCAGTATCTAAAAACCACCGACGACGCGATGCAGCGGCATCCTTATTATTGGGCGGGGTTTGTGCTCTCGGGGAACACTGTGCCAATTGTTGAAACTTCTTCTTGGATTTGGTGGATTTCCGGGGTTTTGTTTTTTGTTTTGATAGCAGCAACGATTGTTTTTTGGTGGAAAAGGAATAAATGTGCTTAGCGAAATTCCAAGCACCAAATTCCAAGTACTGCATCTATGGTTAGGGCAAACTCCCTTTTTTCTTTTTCGCTTTAAATTTAAAATCCCGTGAGAGAACCTCGGGATTTTTTGTTGGCATCTTTCGTGATAATTTGCTAAAAATTCGCATTAATCCGTAACCATGTTAACCTTCCCTTTTTTTCCACATTAAAGAAAAAGCATCGTGCTTTTGATGAACACAAACTAAATTTTAAACACAAAACCATGAGAACAAAATTTTCAAAAATCAAAACCAACAAATGGCATTTCATTGTCGTACTTGCATTAATGGTCATGTCTTGTAGCAAAGATGATTCGGAAGGCCCCACTTCGCCTGTTGGCACGAACCCACCGACTGAACTGGCATGTGATTATTTTTTGGAAGAATCCCGTACACTTGTGAACGACCCCGAAGCCCCCGTAGATTATGTAATAGATTGTATTGCAAGAATTAAAAACGATGTGATTATTGAACCGGGCGTTGTCATCAATTTTGACACTGGCGCGGGATTAAAAATTGAAGAAGATGGAAGTATGGTCGCCGTCGGAACAGCCGACAAACCTATTCTTTTCACCGGTGTGGACAAAGCACCGGGAGCCTGGGCGGGAGTTGCCTTTCTGAGCCCAAATGTGAACAACAAAATGGAATATGTGACCATAGAATACGGCGGTGGGGAGAAAATACACGCCAATGTGCGGCCTGCAAACATCACGGTTTCCTATGATACCCGATTGGAAATAAATAATTGTACCTTCCGAAGCAGCGAAGAATATGGAATGTTTGTTTATAGCAACACACAGGAACTTTACGTGAACAATAGTGTTTTTACAAAGAATGCTATCCCCGTCTTTTCCGATATGACGCCACAATTGTTGACCGCGCTGAACGCCAGCAATGATTATTCCGGCAATGATGATGATCGGGTGTATTTGAGGTCACACAGTACCATAATCACAACAGATGCCACTTGG
This sequence comes from Flavobacteriaceae bacterium, assembly GCA_035705295.1. Taxonomy (GTDB): domain Bacteria; phylum Bacteroidota; class Bacteroidia; order Flavobacteriales; family Flavobacteriaceae; genus DASSWG01. The sequence goes on along the minus strand of DASSWG010000060.1, from coordinate 27,555 downwards.
CAAAAAATAAACGTACCCTATGTGCTTTCGGGCAATTTGGGAACAGCCGAAGATCTGACCACTTTGACCGTTGAGCCAGGGGTGCATGTGTTTGTGGCCTTCGGAACGGAAATAGAAAGCGGGGATCAAACATCTTTTCAATTTGTTGGCACGCAACAGGACCCCATTATTTTTGAAGGAGCCGATCCCACTACGGGTTCATGGGATGGTTTTAGGTTGCATAATGCGGTAAACTCCAAAATGGAACACATGATCATTGCCCACGCAGGCGGCACAAATCAAACTTTTGCCCACGAGTCGGCCATTGGCATCAAGTATGGAACTACCGTGGAACTCAATAATATTCATTTCCGTGATATTTATGGTTGTGCCCTTAAAATTGTGGGCAACGGCAACGATGTTTTAATGAACAACATCAGCACGGATAACATCAATACGGGAGGTGTGGATCTTACAGATTGTGTAATTCCTTAAACAACAACAATTTATTATTTTTTAAACAAGAAGCCCCAATGGAAACAAAATCCTCGGGGCTTTTTTTTTGTTGCGAAAATCTATCATTCCACTTGCGTTAACCTTGCCTCGCTAACAGGCGGGTCGTATTAATTCGTAGCCTTAATTCGCCTTCAATTCGCGTGAATTAGCAGCCACAATTCGCATTAATCCGTAGCCTTCTGTTAACCTTTGCTTTTCTCCTGCATTAAAAGAAAACAAAACAAACAAAAATGAAAACAATCAATTCAATGAAAACGAAATTATTCATCGCAGCACTTTTTTTCGGTGGCCTTTTTGTATCCTCCGCCCAAGTTGAAACCCGTATCGGCGGAATGCTGGCCTACGGCACCGAAATCGAAAATCCGGGAATCGGTGTCAACGCAGAATTTGGCATTTTGGAAAAACTCAGTGTTTCACCTTCCTTCATTTATTATTTGCCCAAAGACTTAGGCGGGATCAGCATCAACTGGTGGGAGCTGAACGGGAACGCCAACTATTATTTCCTAAAGGGAAACATCGATGTGTACGGCCTTGCCGGGTTGAACTACACCAATGTGAGCATGGACTATCCCGACAACCCTTTTTTACCAGATGGTTCTGTATCCGATGGGCGTTTCGGCCTAAATATCGGCGGAGGTGCAAATTTCGACATCGGTAGCAGCATCCTGCCTTTTGCCGAACTAAAATACGTCGTCATCGATGGCGGGCAACTTGTTATCGCGGCGGGGGTGAAGTTTGCCCTTTGATTGGTTCAAAGTCCAAGGTTTCTTTAATGTGCATTGTTCCGCTTTGGCTTCATAATGCTCTCTTCTTAATAGGAAAGCAAATCTATGTTAACCTTCCCGAAAAAAGAACATTAAACAATGAACACCAAAAACAATCGCCTATGGATAAATCTCATTTGATTTGTTTGAATTAGTCAAGAAAAAGGGCCAGGAAAATGTCTCGGCTCTTTTTTTTTCGCAAGCAATGGGCAAACCGAAACAGGTAAATCACCAATAACTCAATAATCAATAACTCAACAACAAAATCATGAAAACAAAAAAAATCAAAAACCACTTAAAAGAAGCAGGATTGCTGTGTATCCTCTTTGCCGTATTCCCTTTTGTGGGAAACGCCCAGCGCACTGTAAATGCCACAGGCGGCAGCGCGAACATCAGCGGAAATTTGTACGCCTATTCCATTGGCGAAATGGTGCTCGTTGGCACCGAAAGTAGTGGAACCCTTGTGGTTACCCAAGGAGTCCTTCAAGCCGAAGGCACCGGTTTGGGCATCGAAGAAGAAACCTTGTTGGCGGAAAGCCTCAAACTCTACCCCAACCCGGTGGCCAACACCTTGTATTTGCAACCTAATTTTCCAGGAAGCGGCGAGCTTTCCCTAAAACTTTTCGACTTGCGCGGCAGGTTGATCATGCAACAAAAAGCCGATTTGAATTCCGGCACAGAACGTCAGCAAATGGACCTGTCCTCACTTCAAGAAGGCACCTATTTGTTGCAGGCCAGTTTGCAGCAAGGCGGACGCAGCTATGACCACAGTTTTAAAATTTTAAAGCGAGGGGATTATTAGTGCTCAGTCCTGGTAGATCGGGAGTTGGCAGTATCAGTTGCCAGTATGCAGCAATCCATACAATTAACATTTAACAATTAACATTTAAACCATTAACACAAAAACCATGAAAACAAAAATTCTATTATTCGCAAGCGCCATTCTGATGGCGATGAACCTTCAGGCGCAGGCGCCGGAGAAATTCAACTACCAGGGCATCGCCCGAGCCAGCAACGGCGATCCTTTGACGAACCAGAACTTGGGGATTCAGATCAGCATCCTCAATTCATCCAGCACGGCTTTGTACGTGGAACGCCATACAGCGACCACCAACGATTTTGGTTTGTACACCCTACAAATCGGGGACGGAACACCAGTTACCGGAACAATGGCCGGTGTGAACTGGTCCGGGGGCAACAAATCCATCAAAGTGGAGATTGACCCCAATGGCGGAACAAGCTACACCGATTTAGGCACCACCGAACTCTTGAGCGTGCCCTATGCACTTTATGCGGCGGCGGCTCCCGGTGGCGGAGGTGGCAGCAACCCTACCGGCCCTGCAGGCGGCGATTTGAGCGGGAACTACCCCAACCCAAACCTTGCCAACAATGTGGTAACCTCTGCAAAAATAACCAATGGCGCGGTCGCGGCAGCAGATTTGGCCAACGATGCGGTCACTGCGGCAAAAATTGATGATATGGGCGCCACCAGCGGAGAAGTAATGAAATGGAACGGCACCAACTGGGCACCGGCTGCGGATGCTACAGGAGGTGGCGGCGGAGCTGTTTGGACGCAGACCGGAACCGATGTGACCTATACTGGAGGAAATGTGGGGGTTGGAACTACAAGTCCAAGTACCAAATTACATGTAGTAGGCACTGGTGAAGTAGCTAGATTTGAAGGCGGATGGGTAGAATTTTATAGTGGGGGAATCGATGTTGGATACATAGGACATTTTAGTAGCAACCCCGAAGATGTGGATTTTGGCACAGTTACCGGAAGCACAGGTAGCCTTCATTTAGCTACCAATGTAACTCCGAGGCTAACCATAGATAAAGATGGTAATGTGGGGGTTGGCACAACGAATCCCACGGCCAATTTCGAAATTTCTGGGGCAATTATATCCGGGGGGCAATTTTTTAATGTTAACCCGACCAATATATCAGCAAATAACGATATGGTTGCTTTGGACGCTCCTACAACTGCCTCTGGCTTTCAGTATATTGAAACTGACGGAAATAAATTTGTAGTTGAAAGTGATGGTTCTGTTGAAACACTGGGAAAAATTGGCATAGGAACAACAGTCGCTGCCTCGGATCTCGATATTAATCAATCTGGAGGAAGTTCAACGAATGAAGGTACCGGAGGAATAAATTTGATAAATGGAGCCTATGAGTGGCGAATATACAATAGTAATGATTTTATTCGATTTAATTATTCTAGTGATAATGGGTTGACATATACTCCTAAGTCCTATATTAATTCAAGTGGGGCCTACAGTCAAGTTTCGGATGCCACAATGAAAACAGACATAAAGCAACTACCTGTTATTATGCCCTCTGTGATGAAATTGAAACCTTATGAATACCATTATATCCATACCGAAGGAATAAATAAATCCATAGGGTTCTTGGCGCAAGATATACAAAAGTTATTTCCAAATTATGCCATTGTCACGCATGAAAAAGGTGAGAGTTTGTTAGGGGTCAATTATGCTGCTTTTGGGGTGATTGCCGTCAAAGCCATCCAAGAACAACAGAAAATCATCGAGGCACAACAAGCCACCATCGATAAAATCCTGGCTCGTTTGGATAAATTGGAACAACAATAAACCAGCTTGAAGACACCCCTAATTTGAATTAGCTATGTTCAAAAACCCCTTTTCTCGGCACACAAGCTGGTTAAGGGGTTTTTTATTAGGGTGAGGCGGTAGTCGGTGTTCAGTGAACAGTGTTCAGTTGGTAGTATGTGGTTTGTGTGCAAACAGGCCTTTAGATGATTTTGAGAGAACAAACAGGTTGAGTCCAACTTTTTTTAAAACAGAGCAAGGATTGTTTTTTTGTTTCTAAATTATAAAATGAAAAGATGAAAACACTTTTGATTACCATGATGCTCTTGTGGACCATTTTTTCGAACGCCCAAGAGAGCAATGATTTTGAAGTTTTTTTTAACAAGTTCAAGTCGGCGGTAATTGCGGCCGATGTTCCCAAATTGAAAACACTAATATATCCTTTCAAGGATGAAGTGGAAGACATGCAAGCCGGGTTAATCGAAAAAATTGCCCATGGAAATAAGTTTCAAACCGGTGATGGCGCCTTTTCCCTCCGTGCTTTGGACAGCCTGATCGCTCACCATTTGGATAAAATTCATTTGATTGAAAAGGAAACTTTCCAGCAGTTGGCCAGGAATCCAATTTTCGGGAAAGTAGTCCGGTCCGTCGGCAAAAAGCACATTTACACTTTTGAGCATAAAAACACCTTTATTGTATTTTTCAAAACCAAAAAAACCGGGATCCAACTTTTTTTCTGGGAAAACTTGAACAGTTTGTTGCGGGAATAAATTGGTTTAGGGGGGAAGATATGATTTCCAGTTAAGGTATAAAATTGAAGTTGGCCCCAAGAGCATGATTTCCTGAAAAACTTGATCTGCACGCCAATTAGTTCAGCTGGGCCAAAATTTCTTTCGCTTCCTTGGTTTTGTAGGCGTTTTCCTCTACGATTTTCCGCAACAATTTTTCGACTTTTTCAACTTCTTTTGTTTTTAAATAAGCCAAGGCCAGGTACCACCTGGATTTATCCGCGAATTTGTCATCAAAAGCAAGGTGTTTTTCAAGCAAAGGAACAGCTTCTTTAATTTGGTTGTTCGCCATCAATGCATTGGCTTGGTAAAGCAAATAATAGGATTCTTCGGTGTTTTCAAAAAGTGCCCGAAAACCCTTGGCTGCTTTTTCGTATTCTTTTTTTTCGTAGGCAACAAAAGTGGCTTTTTTGGTTGTTTCGTTGGTTTCGCCCCGTGTGATTGGAGCCACCACATTTTTATAAGGCTCGAAATAGTCAGCATATAATTGAGAAGGAGCCGAATTTTTGTTGAAAAAAGTCATCAGGCCAACCCCGACGATCACCAAAATACAAGCCGCGGCCAACCAAACCGCATACGTTTTTTGTTTTGGGGCTTTCAGTTCGGACTCGAATTGTTGCAATTTGGTTTTTAGGCGTTCGCGCTCCATCGTCGAAAAAGCGGTTTTCAGGTCTTTGTGAAACGCCACTTCTTTCCGAAATTCAGGGTCGGTTTCAAAAAGGCGATCGAACTCGGATTTTTCTTCTTTGCCGAGCTTTTTCTCCACAAAAGCCTGTATCAATTCTTCCCTTTTCATGGCTGAGGGTTTAAAATCATTTTCTTCAAGGTCTTCAAACAACGCGATTTTTGGCTTTTCACCGTGTTGTTGTTTTCATAATTCTCGGAAACTCGTATCTCGTCAATGGTTAATCCGCGATAATAAAAAAGTTCCAATATTAATTTGCATTTGCCGCCCATTTTTTCCAAAGCTTTTTTGAGGATCGCTTGTTTTTCGGTCAATGGGTTCGCGTCCAGTTCAAAGTCGAACCCTTTTGTTTCCGTCTCCGGGATATGTTGATCATCGAGCACCCTCATTTTGTTGTGTTTGCGCAAATACGTGTAAATTTTATATTTTCCGATACTGAACAAGTAGGTTTTGATGCTGCTGTCCATTTCTTTAATTTTTCCACTCGCAAAATTTTCGCGCAAAGCGATGATCGCATCTTGATAAATATCTAAAATCGCGTCCTCGTCAAGCTGGAACTTGCGGGCATAATTAATGAAGGGGCCTCGGTAATCGACGTACACTTTTTTCAGAGCCGCATCATCGCCATCTTTAAAAGATTGCAGGGAGGGTTCTACCATTGATGTTTTTATTGCAGAAAAGTTAACATCACAAAGGTATAAATTTAGTGTTATTAAAATTGTTAACTTTTTTACCGCTACATGAACAAGGAATTGTTTTATGGCCTCAAAATCAAATTTAATTTGTATTTTTATTCATTCCAAAAAACCATATCTAATGAAAAAAATTACTTGTGCTGTCTTTTTTTTAGCAAGCCTTGCATTACAGGCCCTGGTAACAACCCCGGGCGACACCACTTGGGTGCACACCAACCAAGTGAACTTGGATTATTATGGCGACTTTGATGCCACGGTCACCTTTCCCGACGGAAGCAAAACCTATCGGAAAATATTGATGATTTGTACTTTGGGGCAATATGATTGTCCGGGCAACCCCCAATATTGCCATCAATGGGACTATACGGTAAACCTTCAATTGATCACCCCGACCGAAACTTTTGAAATGGGCAGGTTCATCACACCTTATGCCACTTCGGGTTGGCCGCGTTTTGGCCCTTCCTGGAAACAGCCCTATGTTTTTGATGTTACCGATTTTTACCCTTTGTTGCAAGGAAACAAAGATGTTCGCATCCACTATTCCGGTTATTCTGGTGGTTTTACGGCAAAATTGTCGTTTGCTTTAATTGAAGGTACCCCGGCGCGCAATGTGGTGGGGATAAAAAAACTTTTTGACGTTTCGCACACCTATGGCGATGCCGCGGACCCTTTCAACAATTACCTTCCCAGTATTAATGAAACGGCTCCCGCAGGAACGCAAAGTGCCGCCATGAAATTTCTGGTGACCGGCCACGGAAGCGACAATAACGGTTGCTGTGAATTTGATAGCCATTTTTACAAGGTTTTGTTGAATAGTGCACAAATTGCCCAAAAAGACATTTGGAGGGATGATTGTGGTCTGAACGACCTTTATCCGCAAGGGGGCACTTGGATATACGACCGCGCCAATTGGTGCCCGGGGGCAAAAGTGTACCCCAATTATCATGAACTCCCCAATATTACGGGCGGAAGTTCCTATCAGCTCGATGTCCAGTTCGAAAATTATACCGGAGGCGGTAGTTTGGGAAGTTATCATTGCAGCGCCACGGTTTTTTATTACGGAGCCTATAATAAAACCTTGGATGCCTCGCTAACCGATATCATTGCCCCCACGACCGATCCAAATCATTTTCGGGCAAATCCATCCGGGAGTATCCCCAAAATAAAAGTTCACAATGCGGGGGGCACCGCCATTACTTCCATTGACTTTAGTTATGGCGTTACCGATTCGACCAGTGTGAATTATACGTGGACAGGCACTTTGGCGCCGCTCGAAGATACCACCATCAGCTTTCCCGAATTGCAAACCCTCACCAATATGTCGATTGCCGGGTTAAACGGCACGTATGAATTTGAAGTGGCCATCACCGGGGTGAACGGACAAACCGATGACGATGCGACCAATAACAATATGGTTTCCGACTTTGCGTTGGCGCCATTATGGCCTTCAGATCTTATGCTTACCTTGAAGACCAGCAATATTGTGGAAACAAACGGTTCTTGGTTTTTGGGCAACCCCAATCAAAAATGGGTGATTACCGACATGAGTGGAGCGGTGGTTGCTTCTAGGGACAATACGAATGCGGACACCCAATATTCGGATCAAGTTTCGTTGCCGGCTGCAGGTTTTTATAAACTGAAATTAACTAGTGACAATTGTGCGGGTTTGCACTGGTGGCCTTTTGATGGCACTCCGGCGGTTCATCCGGGTTTCTTTAAGGTCAAGGATATGTCAGGGACCAGTATTCCCATGAACAACTATGCCTATGCCGGAACCCCTCGCGACGATTGGGGCTGCGAGTACGTGCAATATTTTACGGTTGCTTCTGCGGGAACTGCAGGAATAGAAGACCAAACCTACACGGAGTCCATTAGGGTGTATCCCAATCCCGCGACAAATTTCTTTATGATCGATGTCGTTGGACTTGCTCCGCCCTACAACATTCGGTTGGTTGATATTTTGGGAAAAACGGTTTTTCAAACCAAGGCCCAGCGACAAAGCATCCAAATACCTACCCGTGAATTTTCGGCAGGCTTGTACATGCTTATTTTTCAAGATTCCAATGGTCAAAAAAGGGTAAAGAAAATAGTGATAACAAAATAGTGCGGAAAATGTTTTGGGTAAGTCCAAATAAGTTTATTGCCGAAAAATGTTAACCTTTTTGGCCCCAACTGCATCAAAATAAAAGTTGACCTTTTGGGAAAAACCATAAAAAAAGAACAACTTATTGTTTAATTTTTGAACAAAACAAACGCTTATGAAAACAAGCAACGCACAAACCGGTCCCGATAACGCCCCGGTTGATAAAACCATTGGCATTGTGGCCTACTTGACTTTAATTGGGCTGGTCGTCGCTTTTATCATGAACAGCGAAAAGAAACAAGCTTTTGGGGCTTACCATATCAAACAATCTTTGGGGATTTGTGTTTGCGGCTTTGCGCTGTTCATCATTGGCCTTGTTCCCGTTTTGGGTTGGATCGTGAGCCTTTTGGGGTCACTTTTCTTGATTTATCTTTGGATCATGGGCCTTCTGAACGCCTTGAACGGAAAAATGGAACCCGTTCCCTTTTTAGGGGAAAAGTTTGAAGAATGGTTCAAGAATATTTAGTGTTCAGTTGGCAGTTTGCAGTAGGCGGTTTTTAAACAATAGCATTCAACATTTGAAAAATGCTTTTTTTGAAACCGGAATAAATGTTGCCCATCAAAAAATTCCTTTCCAAAAATCTTTCGGTAAAAAGAAAATCCTTCTTTGGGGCGTGCAGAAAAAAAACAGTGCGAAATCAATTTTTTTGTTTCCCCCAATAGAGAGGGGTTTTAAGGATTTCTTTAATCTCTATAAATTTGATTTTCAATGAATTAAATTTAAAAAAGATAACCCCTTGAAAACCACCATCATTGCCGAAATGTTCAAAACTTGTTGAAAACCCAACTCCGGATTTTGTGAAAAAAGCGGAAATATTCCCCATATTTGTTAACTGCCAAAAACGAAAAATAAAGACTAAAAACTGCTGAAAATGACCATGCAAACTGAACCCATCCTACAAGAAAACAAAAATCGTTTTGTGATATTCCCCATCAAGCATCATGATATTTGGGAATGGTACAAGAAAATGGAAGCAAGTTTTTGGACGGCCGAAGAAATCAACCTCGATCAGGACATTCCCGATTGGAACAATAAATTGAACAATGATGAGCGTTATTTCATCAAACACATTTTGGCGTTTTTTGCCGCTTCCGACGGTATTGTCAACGAAAATTTGGCCGAAAATTTCGTGAACGAAGTGCAATATGCCGAAGCCAAGTTTTTCTACGGGTTCCAAATAATGATGGAAAACATCCATTCTGAAACCTACTCGTTGTTGATCGATACCTACGTGAACGACGAAAAAGAAAAAGATCAACTTTTCAAGGCCATTGAAGTGTTCCCGGCCATTATGAAAAAAGCCGATTGGGCATTGAAATGGATCGAATCCGACTCGTTCGCCGAGCGCTTGATTGCTTTTGCCGCCGTGGAGGGAATTTTCTTTTCCGGGTCGTTCTGCTCACTTTTCTGGTTGAAAAAACGCGGGTTGATGCCTGGATTGACTTTTTCCAACGAATTGATTTCCAGAGACGAAGGTGTGCATTGTGACTTTGCGGTGCATTTGCACAATCATCATTTGGTGAACAAAGTCCCAAAAAAACGCATCCGTGAAATTTTGGTGGACGCGCTGAACATCGAGCGCGAGTTCATCACCGAATCGCTTCCCGTAAGTTTGATCGGCATGAACGCCAAGCTGATGACCCAATATTTGGAGTTCGTGACCGACCGCTTGTTGGTGGAGTTGGAATGTGAAAAAGAATACGGCACCGCCAATCCGTTCGATTTTATGGATATGATCTCCCTACAAGGAAAAACCAATTTCTTCGAGAAAAAAGTGGGCGAGTATCAAAAAGCCGGTGTGATGAGCAAAGACAAAGAATCCGGAAAAATAAGCTTCGATGCCGATTTTTAACGGATGTTAGTTAGATCGGCGTCCCCTCAAAACAGCCCCTAATTTTGAGGAGGAAAATTAAAATTTGATAATTTAACAAAAGGTTGAAAAATTTCAAAAGGTTCAGCACAAGGTTTGGACGTTGAAATTCATTTGACAATCCTAATCTTTTAATTTCGGGAAGTCTTTATTTTTTATAGGCACCGGACTTAAACCAAAACCATAACCGCTATGCATGTAATCAAAAGAAACGGACAAAAGGAGCCGGTGATGTTCGACAAAATCACCGCGAGAATTCGTAAATTGTGCTACGGCTTGAACCCAATGGTGGAGCCCACCAAAGTGGCAATGCGCGTGATCGAAGGTTTGTACGATGGCGTAACCACGAGCGAGTTGGACAATTTGGCCGCCGAAGTGGCCGCGACCATGACCGTTTCGCACCCCGATTATGCACAATTAGCGGCACGAATTTCGGTTTCCAACCTGCACAAAAACACCAAAAAAACTTTTAGCGAGGTGATGACCGATTTGTACGAATACGTCAATCCGCGCACCGGAAAAAAAGCCCCGTTGTTGGCCGATGACGTGTATGAAGTCATCCGAAAAAACAAAGAAAAACTCGATTCGCGCATCATTTACAACCGCGATTTCAGTTATGATTATTTTGGGTTCAAAACCTTGGAACGTTCCTACTTATTGAAGCTGAACGGAAAAATCGCCGAACGGCCACAACATATGTTGATGCGGGTTTCCATCGGAATTCACCTCGATGATTTGGACGCGGCCATCGAAACCTATGAATTGATGTCGAAAAAATATTTTACGCACGCCACGCCGACTTTGTTCAACGCCGGAACGCCAAAACCCCAAATGTCGTCTTGTTTTTTGTTGACCATGAAAGAAGACAGCATCGAGGGCATTTACGATACATTGAAACAAACCGCTAAAATTTCGCAATCTGCGGGCGGAATCGGTTTGTCCATTCACAATATTCGCGCCACCGGATCCTATATTTCCGGCACCAACGGCACTTCCAACGGAATTGTTCCGATGTTGAAAGTGTTCAACGATACCGCAAAATATGTGGATCAAGGTGGTGGAAAACGCAAAGGTTCGTTTGCCATTTATGTAGAACCTTGGCACGCCGATATTTTCAGTTTCTTGGATTTGAAAAAAAACCACGGGGCCGAAGAAATGCGCGCCCGCGATTTGTTCTACGCGATGTGGGTGCCCGATTTGTTCATGAAACGCGTCGAGGAAGATGCGGAATGGACCTTGATGTGCCCGAACGAATGCCCCGATTTGTACAATACCCACGGTGATGAATTTGAAAAACTGTACATCGGTTACGAAAAAGCCGGAAAAGGTCGAAAAACTATCAAAGCCCGTGATTTGTGGGAAAAAATATTGGAATCACAAATCGAAACCGGAACCCCGTATATGTTGTACAAAGATTCGGCCAACCGAAAATCGAACCAAAAAAACCTGGGGACCATCCGTTCTTCGAACCTTTGTACCGAAATTTTGGAATACACCAGCCCCGACGAAGTGGCGGTTTGCAATTTGGCGTCCATCGCTTTGCCAATGTTCATCAAAGACGGAGAATTCGACCACAAAGAACTGCTCAAAATCACCAAACGGGTGATCAAAAATTTGAACCAAGTGATCGACCGGAACTATTATCCGGTTAAAGAAGCCGAAAATTCCAATTTCCGTCACCGTCCGGTTGGTTTGGGCGTGCAAGGTTTGGCCGATACTTTTATAAAAATGCGGTTGCCGTTCACGAGTGACGAGGCCAAAAAATTGAACCAAGAAATTTTCGAAACGCTCTACTTTGCTTCGGTCACCGCTTCCATGGAATTGGCAAAAGAAGACGGGCCCTATTCCACTTACGAAGGTTCGCCGATCAGCAAAGGCGAATTCCAATACAACCTTTGGGGAATGAAAGACGAAGAATTGAGCGGTCGTTGGGATTGGTCCGGATTGCGAAAAAAAGTGAAGAAAAACGGGGTGCGCAATTCCTTATTGCTGGCACCGATGCCAACCGCTTCCACTTCGCAAATTTTGGGCAACAACGAAGCGTTTGAACCTTACACTTCGAATATTTACACGCGTCGTGTGCTTTCCGGGGAATTCATTGTGGTGAACAAACATTTGTTGGAAGACTTGGTTCGCTTGGATTTGTGGAACGACGATGTGAAAGACGCCATTATGCGCGCCAACGGTTCGGTGCAGAACATTGACGTCATTCCGCAGGATTTGAAAGAGTTGTACAAAACCGTATGGGAACTTTCGATGAAAGATATCATCGATATGTCGCGCCACCGCGGTTATTTCATCGATCAATCACAATCGCTGAACCTTTTTATGGAAGGGGCGAATTTGGCCAAACTCACTTCCATGCATTTCTACGCTTGGAAAAGCGGATTGAAGACCGGAATGTACTATTTGCGGACCAAATCGGCCGTGGACGCCATCAAATTCACCCTGAAAAGTGAAAAGAAATCCGAGCCGAAACCAGAAAGTGCCCCGGCCAAGGCAGCGGCCACTTTGCAAGCACAAAACAAAAAACCGGCCCCGCAAAAGAAGCAAGTGGTTGCGGAAAGCAGTTCGCTTTCGCCCGAAGAATTGCGAGACATCATCAAACAATCCAAAGAAAACGAAGGCGATGATTGCTTGATGTGTGGGTCTTGACAAAGTTAAAAGTTATGAGTTCAGAGTTATGAGTTTAGGGTTAGGGTGTTACGGAACTATGAGGCACAATACGTTTTTTCAAAATAGAAAATTATGAACAAAACTTTGATCAAACTATTCCTTCGATTGGCAATTTCAGCAGGGTTTTTATCCGCCGTGGCGGATCGGTTCGGTTGGTGGGGAAAAGAAGTTTCCGTTTGGGGAAATTGGAACGCCTTTTTGGAATATACCCAACTGATAAATCCGTGGATTCCAGACTCATTGATTCCGACAATTGGCATTGTTGCCACCGCAGCGGAAGTGATTTTTGCATTGTTCCTGATTGTTGGTTTTAAAACGGAGCTAATCGCAAAATTAAGTGGGATTCTTTTGTTGGTCTTCGCCTTGTCCATGACTTTTTCGACCGGAATAAAAGGAGCACTTGACTTTTCCGTGTTCACCGCTTCGGCGGCGGCTTTTGCACTGAGCCTGTTCAAAGAAAAATATTTGGAAGTCGATTTGTTGATTTCCAAATAATTAAAAATTTCCTCAAACCTCAAACCTCAAATCTCAAACCTTACTTGAACTGGCAACAACTACTTTCTTTAAAACGTTATGGCGACCCACATAAGCGTCTTCGAAAAGAACAAGACGAAACCCGCTTGGGCTTTGAAGTCGATTATGACCGCATTGTTTTTTCTTCCGCTTTTCGCAGCTTACAGGACAAAACTCAAGTGATCCCATTATCGAAAGCCGGGTTCGTGCATACGCGTTTGACCCATAGTTTGGAAGTATCGGTCGTGGGAAGATCATTGGGTCGTATTGCCGGTGGAAAAATTTTGGAAAAGCACCCCCATTTGCAGGCCGTGCACGGATATCGTTTCAACGATTTTGGGGCTATTGTGGCCGCTGCGGCCCTAGCGCACGATATTGGAAATCCGCCTTTTGGGCATTCGGGCGAAAAAGCCATTGGTGATTATTTCAAGATTGGAAACGGAAAACGTTTTCAAGAAAAACTCACCGAAAAAGAATATTTCGACCTTTGTTGTTTTGAAGGCAATGCAAACGGGTTCAAATTGTTGACAGCGTCCAAAGATGGCGTGGAAGGAGGTTTGCGTTTGTCCTATGCAAGTCTTGGCGCTTTTATGAAATATCCAAAAGAATCCCTTCCGCAGAAACCCACGGCGGACGTTTCCGATAAAAAATACGGGTATTTCCAAAGTGAAAAACAGTTTTTTCAAGAAGTGGCAAATGAATTGGGATTGGTAGAGAAAGATGAAAACCGTTTCGCCCGCCATCCGTTGGCCTTTTTGGTGGAAGCCGCCGATGATATCTGCTACACCATCATCGATTTTGAAGATGGAATCAATTTAGGGCTCATCGAAGAAGAATATGCACTTGAATACCTTATCAATTTGGTAAAAAAAAGCCTCGACCGTGAAAAATATGCAAAGCTTCAAACAACGGAAGCTCGGTTGGGGTATTTGCGCGCTTTGGCAATCAATACATTGATCAAAGAAGTTGTGGAAATTTTCATCCAAAACGAAGAAAATATTTTGGAAGGAAAATTCGATAAAGCTTTGTTGGAACATTCTTCTTATCGTGCCCAAATCGATGATATTTTGAAAATCAGTATTGAAAAAATATACCAAAGCCAAGAGGTGACGGAAAAAGAAATCGCCGGGCACAAGGTTATTTCCACCCTTTTGGACACCTTCACGAATGCTGCAGAGCAAAAAATAAAAGGAACCGCCTCCAATTATGATCAATTGATTTTGCGAGGAATGTTGCCCGATTTAAAACCCGATGGGCAAACCACCTATACTTGGTTGTTGAACATTTGTTGTAACATCGCTTCTTATACCGATGGAAATGCTTTGCGCAACTACAAAAAATGGCAAGGTTCCCTTTCGGACTTCAATTAATTTTTTTTGGAACGTTTTTTGATTTAATAAAATATTAACTTTTAACGTTCGTTAATTGGTTGGTGTGTAAAATTATACCTATTTTAGGCGCCGATTTAAGAATCATTATCTAATCCAACACTTATAAACGATGCAAAAGCACTATCTCAAAATTTTCACGGTTTTGACCCTATTGTTTTCACTTACAATTTATGGTCAACAAGATTATTCCAAAATTATTCAGAATTATCTTGAAAAAAACCAAGCTTCATTACGGATGAATTCCAATGATTTTTCCGACTTGGAGATTTACGATCAATACTACACGAAAAGCATGGACCTGACCCATGTATTTACAATTCAAGAAATCAACAACATCCCGGTTTTCAACGGAATTGGAAATTTCGCCATTAAAGAAGGGAAAGTGGTTTATTTTTCAAATAGTTTCAAAACAAATATTGAGAAAAAAGCGAATACCTCAAAGCCATCTTTGACCGCGGCCCAAGCAGTTTCAAGAGCAGCGGTACAGTTGGGGTTGGGGAAGGTCGATAACTTAGAAATTCAATCTGCAAAAGGAGCACAGAAATTCGTTTTTTCAAAAGCGGGAATTTCCCTTAATGAAATTCCGGTAGAACTGGTTTATCAACCTACTGAAGAAGGAAGCTTGAATTTGGCTTGGGATTTGAGTATTCACACCATCGATGGCGGACATTGGTGGAGCGTTCGCGTGGATGCGACAACCGGTAAAATTATTGATAAAGGCGACTGGATCGTGAAATGTGTTTTTCCTGAAACTTCGCACGGTACGCACAGTGCGCATGTTTCGAAAAAAGCGGCAACTGCTCAAACAACAACCTTTGGAAAAGCACCTGTTTCTTTTGTTTCAGACGGTTCACAATATGAAGTTTTTGAGCTTCCGATAGAATCGCCCAATCATGGTAGCCGAACAGTCGTTTCTGAACCCGCTGATGCTACCGCTTCGCCTTTTGGTTGGCATGATACCGATGGGGTAGCCGGACCAGAATATACGATTACTCGCGGAAACAACGTTTGGGCTTATGAAAACCGAGATGGAGATTCACAGTCAGGTTATTCGCCAGATGGAGGAAGCGCCTTGGACTTCATTTTTCCACTAGATTTTAATCAAGATCCCTCCGGTTATATAGATGCAGCGACTACCAATTTGTTCTATATGAACAATATGATGCATGATATTTTTTACCAATACGGTTTCGATGAACAAGGAGGTAATTTTCAAAGTAAAAATTATAGCAACTCTGGTAATGGAAATGATTATGTGAAAGCAAAAGCCCAAGATGGGGCCGATAGTGGTCCTGGGAACAATGCAACTTTCGGCACTCCGCCAGATGGCCAAAGCCCTACGATGCGCATGTTCACTTGGAGTCCAGGAGGAGCACCTCAAGTATTGACTGTTAATTCGCCAACTACCCTTGCAGGAACCTATACCGGAACTGTTGCCGGGTTTGGTCCTCCTGTCCCCGCAGCTGGAATTACAGCGGATTTCGCATTGTTGATAGACGATAATAGCGGAGGTACTTCCACCGATGTAAATGACGGGTGCGATGTGGTTACAAATGCAGCAAGTTTGTCTGGAAAAATAGCGGTTATCCGAAGAGGATCATGCAATTTTGATGATAAAGTATTGAATGCTCAAAACGCTGGAGCCATTGCCGTCATTATGGTAAACAACGAAGCTGGATTAATTACGATGGCGGGTGATGATCCAGCGGTGACCATTCCATCTATTTTAATTCCTATGACCGAAGGTGAAGCAATCATAACGGAACTAGTGAATGGTACTGTTATAAACGGAACCATTATAGAAAGTGGCCCATTTCAAAAAGACGGGGATGTCGCAAATGGCGTTATTGCCCACGAATATGGACACGGTATTTCCAATCGTTTGACTGGAGGGCCTTCACAAACAGATTGTTTGTTTAATGATGAACAAATGGGCGAAGGTTGGAGCGATTTTTTTGCTCTTGTTTTGACCATGAATGCAGGTGACCAAGAAACGGATGCAAGGGGAATTGCAACTTATGTGGTCAATCAACAAGTGAATGGATCTGGAATTCGTCAATATCCGTATACAACAGATATGACCGTTAATCCTTTTACCTATGAGGATGTAAAAAATCAGTTTTTTACTGATTCCGATGGCAATGTTGTAGTTTCTGTACACGGAGTGGGTTCTATTTGGGCCACAATATTGTGGGACATGACTTGGGCCTTGATCGATAAATACGGATTCGACCCTGATGTATATAATGGTACAGGAGGTAACAACATCGCCATGCAATTGGTTATTGATGGCTTAAAGTTACAAGGTTGTAACCCTGGTTTTGTAAGTGGAAGGGATGCTATATTAGCTGCCGATTTCCAAAATAATGCTGGTGCTAACAAATGCTTGATATGGGAGGTTTTTGCAGCCCGCGGCGTTGGATTTAGCGCATCACAAGGGCTATCTTCTAGTATTTATGACCAAACACCAGCTACTGACCTGCCTCCTTCTTGCATCTCCGGAACTACTGACTTTAACGAAGATGTCTTTGAATTGTACCCTAATCCGACCTATGGAATATTGAACATTGAATCCGCCAAAATCAATGGTGAGGTTCAAGTAAACTTGTTCGATATCAACGGACGAAAAGTGATGGGCAAAACAGTGAACATGTCGGGTCAAGCGACTTTGAATGTTGCGGGATTGTCAACAGGTATTTACGTTGTGCAACTTGTTTCGGATGGAAAAACACAAACCGAAAAATTGATTGTTCAATAATTGATCGAGCAAAAACAACAAAAAAGGGAGGCAAAATTTGCCTCCCTTTTTTTATAACCAATTCACAATGGTTTTCTGAATTTTTTCAGCGGAAATGCCCGCTATTCCCTGTAGTTCTTCGACGCTTCCATGGCCGAAAAAACGGTCGGGGATCCCCAAGGAAGTGATTTTTCCCGAATAATTTTCTTTCGAGGCGAATGCTAAAACCGTTTCACCGAAACCCCCTTTGAGGCACCCATCTTCCACAGTAATGATTTTTTGAAACTTGGAAAATATTTCGCGAAGCAAGAATTTATCAAGGGGTTTTAGAAAAACCATATTGTAATGAGCCGTTTTTTCTTTTTGGAAGTCGGTTAGTTTATCAATTGCCATGGAAACATTTGTTGCTATTGTCCCAATAGATAAGATGGCGATTTCGGTTCCGGTTTTCAGTTGTTTCCCTTTGCCCACTTCCAGCTTTTGAAATGGTTTTTCCCAATCCAAATTTGTCCCCCTTCCACGTGGGTAACGGATCGCGATTGGATGTTCCAAGCCCAACGAAGCCGTGAACAACAAGTTTCGGAATTCGATTTCCGAAGAAGGGGAGGCGATGATCAAATTTGGAACACAATTTAAATAAGCCAGATCGAAAACCCCATGATGGGTAGCGCCGTCTTCGCCCACGAAGCCCGCACGATCAATACAAAAAACCACCGGCAAATTTTGCAAAGCCACATCGTGGATCAATTGATCGTAGGCACGTTGCAAAAAGGTGGAATAGATGGTGCAAAAAACCACATGGCCTTGCGTGGCCATTCCCGCGGCCAAGGTTACGGCATGTTGTTCGGCGATCCCTACGTCAAACGCTCTTTTTGGAAAAACTTCCATCATATATTTCAACGAGCTTCCAGTTGGCATCGCCGGGGTGATTCCAATAATTTTTTCGTTTTTTTTGGATAGTTCCAACAAGGTCAACCCAAAAACATCTTGGAATTTGGGTGGAAGTTTTTCTGTTTTGACTTTTAAAAGCTCGCCCGTTTTTCTGTCAAATTTTCCGGGGGCGTGATATTTCACTTGGTCTTCTTCCGCTTGTTTGAGTCCTTTTCCTTTTTTGGTGACCACGTGCAAAAATTTTGGGCCTTTTATTTGCTTCAATTCCTCCAACGCGTTCAACAATTCATCAAAATCATGGCCGTCGATCGGTCCTTTGCATGTAAAGTTCAAGGCTTCGAAAATAGTGTCTTGATGCGGTTTTTCGCCGGGCCCGCCTGCCGGATGGGCAGGTTTTGTTTTGCTCAAATATTCTTTCAAAGCACCAATGCTCGGGTCGATTCCGATGGCATTGTCGTTCAAAACAATCAAAAGGTTCGCATTGGTGACCCCAGCGTGGTTTAACCCTTCGAACGCCATACCGCTTGCTATGGAAGCATCGCCGATCACCGCGATGTGATGTTTTTCAAATTCTCCTTTCAATTGTGAAGAAAGCGCCATTCCCAAAGCCGCAGAGATTGACGTGGAGCTATGACCGGTTCCAAAAGTGTCGTATTCACTTTCACTTCGTTTCGGGAAACCACTGATACCGTTTAGTTTTCGGTTGGTATCAAAAACGCTGCGTCTCCCCGTCAAAATTTTATGTCCGTAGGCTTGGTGGCCCACATCCCAAACCAACAAATCATTAGGTGTATTGAATAAATAATGCAGTGCAATGGTCAACTCCACCACCCCCAAACTTGCGCCCAAATGGCCTTCTTTGACCGACACGATATCGACAATGAATTCGCGCAATTCTTGGGCGAGTTGCGGCAATTTTTCTTTCGGAAGTCTTCGTAAATCTTCCGGAAAATTGATTTGTTCCAAAATTCTTGAACCCATAAGGACAAAGGTACGGCTTGAAATCTTATTTTTGTATATGCTTCAACCGTTTGACGATACTTATTTTATGCAGAAAGCCCTTGAAGAGGCGGAACAAGCTTTTGATCGTGGGGAAATTCCTGTGGGCGCCGTGGTGGTTTCCAATAATCAAATTATTGCCCGGGGCCATAACCTTACCGAGTTGTTGAACGACGTCACGGCGCACGCCGAGATGCAGGCCATCACGGCGGCAGCGAATTTTTTGGGAGGAAAATACTTGACGGGCTGCACCTTGTACGTAACTTTGGAACCTTGCCAAATGTGCGCGGGAGCTTTGTATTGGAGCCAAGTTTCCAAATTGGTTTTTGCTGCAGAAGATGAAAAAAGGGGCTATCGGGCTATGAATGGGAAATTGCACCCCAAAACGAAAGTGAAAATTGGGGTCCTGCAAGAAGAGGCTTCCGCTTTGCTAAAACGTTTTTTTATCGAGAAAAGAAATTTGAATTGAGGAGTTGCGATTTTCTTCGAATTTTTCCACAAAACTTGCTTATTTTTGCGGCGTAATAAAAAAAGGCCTCGTAGTTCAACGGATAGAACAAAAGTTTCCTAAACTTTAGATCCAAGTTCGATTCTTGGCGAGGCTACAATGAAGTTTCCTAAACTTTAGATCCAAGTTCCCCCGAAGCTTCGGGGTTGGCGAGGCTACTTTATTATAGACGCATGGCACGAGCGTGACGCTCGCGCCAACGTTTTTGGTTAAAACTTCCATTTTTTATACATCAATCCATACCTCCCTTTCGTTCCGGGGCTCTTGGCTCAGGCCAGGTCCGTCGCTCGCCGGTTTCTTCATCAATGGGCAAAACACGTTGTTCGCGCGAAGTGGTTTCGGGATCTTCACTTGCCATGTAAGCCAAAATAGCGGTCAAAATCACGTTGTTTTCTATTTCGTCAAAAACCAATTTGTCGTAGGTGTCGCGATTGGTGTGCCAGGTATAATTCCAATATGCCCAACTTAAGGAAGTGAGGTTGAAAGCTGGGGCGCCTGCCGCTAAAAAGGAAGCGTAATCGGTGCCACCACGTCCAGGACGACCAGGAAAAGTGGTTTCAATATGATGTGAAACCGTGTCGGGGACTTTGGAAAGCCAACGGCCCAAATAATCATAAGAATTCAAGAAACCACTGCCCGAAATGCGAACGACCCTTCCGGTGCCATTATCTTGATTAAAAACCGCTTGAATATTTTTCACAATTTTCGGGTGGTCTTCCACAAAAGCACGCGAACCGTTCAAACCTTGCTCTTCGCTTCCCCACAATCCAATCAAAATGGTGCGTTTTGGGTTGGGGTAAACTTTTTTCAAAACTCGGGCGGTTTCCATCATCAAAATGCTGCCGCTCCCGTTGTCGGTAGCTCCCGTGGCGCCATCCCATGAATCGAAATGGGCGGAGAGAATAACGTATTCTTCCGGTTTTTCAGTTCCTTCGATTCTTGCAATGGTGTTAAAAGTCGGAACCATTCCCAAATCTTTCGATTGGGCGACCAATTTTATTTCCGGTTGGTGGCCACTTTTGGCAAGGCGGTACAACAAACCATAGTCTTCCAACGAAAGATCAATGCTGGGAACCTCGTCTGTATGGGCACCAAAAACTTTGTTCACGCCAAAACCGCGTGACCAATTGGAACTGATCACACCAACAGCACCGGCTTTTTCCAATGCCTGTGGCAGAGTCCGCGATGTGTACCCGATTTTTTCAAAAAAAGCTTCCCAGGCTTCTTTTTTTACTTCCCGGGCTTGTTTCATTTTCTCAAAAGTGGCTTCGGTGGCGTATTCTTCCCAGTTTTCATTTGGTCTTCCCGTGGGCTGTTGCATGGAAACCAAAACGAATTTTCCTTTTACCGTGGGCAACCATTTTTGAAAAGCAAGGGAATCAGTTATGTTTTTCGGCAAAGTGATTACTTCCGCGGTAATTCCGTTTTTGTCGGTTCCGGGGCTCCAAGCCAACATTCTTCCGCTCAAGGTGCGGATTCGGGGCGAAACCATGTCAATGTGGGTGATGCCGCGTTCCCAACCTTGCCATTTTCCCCATTCTTGGTTTTCTGCGGGAATGCCCCAACTTTTAAATTTTTCCACGGCCCAATTGTGCGCGTTCAGCATTTGTGGGGTTCCCACCAACCGGGGCCCGACCACATCGAGCAATTCGTGGGCGAGGGTTTTTAATTGCGAGTGGTTGCGGGCCTCGTCAATGATATTTTGGATGGTTTGATTCTTCTGGGCAAAGGCAATATTTCCGAAAAACAAAAAAGCAACCAATAAAAAGGAACAATTTTTTTTCATTTTCTCTAAATTGACGGTTAAAAAGATATAATTTTTCAAATATAAAATTTATTATATTTGATTGTATAACCAAAACTATGTTTATTATGAAAAAAAGAGTAGCAGTTGGTATTTTATTTTTGTGTGCTTGCGGAATGTTTGCCCAAAAAACGAAAGTTCAGCAAGGGGATTTTGAATTTTTAAAAAGACAAAGTGAAATCAATGTTGAATTTGTATATGACAACTTGAAGCTTTTTAAAGAAAACAAGACCAATGAAGAATACATGAGCGAAAAAGTGGCCGAATTGGAAGCTGAAGAAAAAGGTTCGGGCATTGCTTGGAAGCAAAAATGGATGAGTAGTCGTGAAAGTATTTATGAGCGCAAATTTCTTGAACTGCTCAATGAAGACATGAAACAAAAAACGGGATTGGTTTTTGGAAAAAACCTTTCGAATGCGCCCATTACGCTGATTGTCGAAACACTATGGGTATATCCGGGATGGAACGTTGTGGCGATGAAAAAGAAAGCAAAAGTCACTACCATGCTCACTTTTGTGAAAACCGGAAACCCGGATCAGGTGCTTTTGCAAATCCTTAGCGAAGAAGCCCCGGGAAAACAATATTGGGGCGCCTACAACGACTGGGACCGTATTGGGGAAGGTTATGCAAAAACCGGAAAGGAATTGAACAAAATGGTTCGGAAAGAAGCTTTCTAAATGCTGATTCACAAAACAATGCTATAAAAAATGCCGCTAAAACCAAGCGGCATTTTTTTTGAGGGGAAACTAACTTAATTCATATAAAACTCCACGTTGCCATAATCGGATTCGATGGTAACGCTGTTTCCGGTATTGGAGTTTCCGAAAAAACCTTCATAAAGACTTTCGGAAGAATCGCGGATTTCCCTTGAAAAATCAAAACCATCAGGGGTTTCGAGCGAGGCATATTCCAGATCGATCGAAAATTCAAATGAGTAGCCCGGTTGCAAGCCTATTTCAATTCCTGTATAATCAGTGCTTATCAAAACATCACCCGCATTTTTCATCATCCGGTCAATATGGATGGAGCCATAATCGGCCTCCAACTTGATATTTTTATGGACATCGCCAACCCGCATCGTCAAATAATCGCCGTTGCCTTTTATATTGTTTGCTTGGTTGATTTCCATACTGCCATAATCACAATCAAAAACCACATCTTCGGCAATTTTTACATGGCTGTTGGTGTAGTCGGCCGTGATGTTCAAGTCTTCGGCTTTTGCAACGGTGAACCCACTGTAATCCGCGTTGATGGTGCCACTT
Organism: Flavobacteriaceae bacterium; assembly: GCA_035705295.1. Lineage (GTDB taxonomy): Bacteria > Bacteroidota > Bacteroidia > Flavobacteriales > Flavobacteriaceae > DASSWG01. Next base: position 4,763 of record DASSWG010000060.1, on the reverse strand, counting down.
TTGATGTATTCGAAATAGCAACCATCGGAATAATCAAAAGTCAAGGAATTGTTGTCGGCCATTAATTCTTCGGTAACTATTTTTCCGTAATCGCAATTGATCACGGCGCGCCCCTGCAATTTTCCCAAATTGATGGAGCCGTAATCATTGTTGAGGTCCACATCGTTGGTAATGGGCATTTTTACCAGGTAATCAATTTGCATGTTCACCGAGTTGTTGTCAAAAAATTTGTCCCACCACGAGCGGTCGTTGTTTTTGTCGAAAAGGGTATTTGCCGAAACCCTGTTCCTGGAGGCTTGGAACTGCACCCCAATATTGTGCAATTTTTTTTGTGCGGCTTCTTCATTGCCACTACTTACGGTGATGTGCACTTCGATCACAATCCGGTTTTCGTTCCAAGTGACGATGTTCAGGTTGCCATAACTGTTGTTGATTTCCAAGGTCGCGTCGCTGCTGACCGAAAACTCTTTTTTTATTGTTTTTTCTTTGGTGTGCTTTACTTTTTGCAAATCACCATTTCCAAACAGAAGCACCGGAAACAGTAAAAAAAGGCTTGTTTTAAATAGTTGTGGGAAGTTCATGATTTTTTTGTTTTAATTGTTCGAGTTCTTGTATTTTTTCCAATACGTTTTTCAAGATGTTGATACGGTTTTGAAAATTGCTGATCATTGCAAAAATCACCCGGTCGTCACCGCCACTTGCGGTCAAATCTTTTTGTAATTTGGCATATTCCGTTTCCAATTTTTGGAGCTGTTTCAGCGCATCTTCTATCAAAAGTTTGTTTTCGGGGGTTTGTTGTTTTTTAATTTCCCGTAATTCGTGGGCAATGCTTGCGGTGTAAAATTCTTGGGTTTTTGCCATTTCGGTCGAAATCCCCGCCAAACCTTTTTCATCGTTCTTAAACTGAAATGAAAAAACCACGGTCAACAAAATGGCAATGCTGGCGGCAACACCCATCCAAGGCTTGAAAAAGCGGTTTGTTTTCCACTTTTTTGGAACGGGTTTTTGTTGGTTTTTCAATTTGTTCAAAAATCGTTGTTGATGTAGAAACCGGGGGTTTTCCACATCAAATTCGCCTTCCAAACGACCGAACAGTTCTTTGAGTTTGTCCTTTTTCATAAGTTCATGTTTTATGCGGTCATGGGTTGTAATTTTTTTCGCAAACTTTCCTTTGCCCGCGAAATGGTGGTCCGGCAATTGGCATTGGAAATCTCCATTATCGAACTGATTTCTTCGTAATCATAACCTTCGATCAAATGAAGCGTCAAGGCCAAGCGGTAATTGTCTTTTAATTCGTTCATTTTTTTTAGGACCTGTTTTGCCTTTGTGGCCAAATTTTCATCTTCAACATTGTATTGCGGCTCATCTTCGATTTTGTAGAGCACGTTTTCCAGCGGAATTTCTTGTTGTTTCATTTTTGCTTTGTAGTGGCCAATACTGTTGTTGACCACAATTTTCTTTAGCCACGCGCCGAACATTTTCACATCTTTGAGGGTGTTCAATTTTGTGAACGCCGTCAAAAAAGAATCCTGCATAATGTCTTCCGCCTCAAAACCGTTTTTCACGATCCGAAAAGCAATGTTGTACATCGCCTTGCAATATCGGTTGTAAACCTCCATTTGCGCTGTTTGGTCGTTTTGTTGGCAGGCCTTGATGAGGCTTTCGATATGTTGGTCGGTTGGCGGCAAAAAAGTTGCTTTGTTATAAAGAGAAAAATGAAAAGGTTTTGTTACAGTTTTGAACGAAAAATTTTCGTTCAAGGTAAACAAGAATGTTCGGTATGGAATGGTCGAACGGTTTTTTATGGGAACAAGTTATTCCTTATCAACTACTTGTACCTCGACCAGTTCAATTTTTGTGTTGGAAACTTCGATGATTTTCATCTTGAAACCTTCAATGGACACCTGGCCGTTTTTTTCCGGGATTTCTTCGGTGTGTTGAACGATCAAACCGCCCAAGGTTTCATAGTTTTCACTTTCCGGCAGGTTCAGTTTGTAGTTTTCGTTGATATAGTCCACTTCCATTCTTCCAGAAAACCGATAGGTGTCGTCCGCGGTTTTTTCTTCCACCAAAACCACTGGGTCATGCTCGTCCTCAATTTCGCCAAAAAGTTCTTCCACAATGTCCTCAACGGTCATCATTCCACTGGTGCCACCATATTCGTCGATGACCACGGCGATGCTTTTTCGTTTTTTGATGAGGATGTTGAGCACGTTTTTCACCAACATGGTTTCGGGTACAAAAACCACGGGTATCAAAATGGATTTCAAATCTTTTGGTTTTCGGAACAGTTCAAAAGAATGAATATAGCCCACAATGTCGTCGTTGGTTTCTTTGTAGACCAATATTTTCGAAAGGCCGGTTTCCGTGAAAATTTTCACCAGGTTTTTAGGCGATTCCGAAATATCGACCGCTACGATTTCGGTGCGTGGAATCATTACCTCACGCGATTTTACTTCGGAAAACTCCAACGCGTTTTGAAAAATTTGGATTTCGGAATCAATATCGTCGCCTTCTTCCAGTTCTTCCATTTGCTCGTTGATGTAATTTCCCAGTTCAACTTTGCTGAAAGCGAGCTGAACCTCGTCACCGTGGGTTTTGAACAATTTTTTCAAAATGAAATCGGAAATCCATAGCACAAATGAAGAAATCGGGCTGAACACCAGGTAAAATAAATAGGCCGGAACCGCAAAAACCTTTAATAAAATATTGGCGTAAATCTGAAAAAAAACTTTTGGCAAGAATTCGGCGGTCAACAAAATCACTAGGGTGGAAATGAGTGTTTGCGTCAAAAGGTTGAGGTCGGTGAGCAAGTAATTCAGAAAAAGGTTTTTTGTGGGCAGCATTCCCGTGAAAAAACGCATCAACAAATCGCCCATGAAAAAACCGTAAACAACAATGACAATGTTGTTTCCCACCAACATCGCGGCGATGAATTTGGAAGGTTTTTTGGTGATTTTGCCCAATATGGCAGCGATGAAACCTTCTCGTTTTTTTTCTATTTCAATATGGATGCGGTTGGCGGAAATATAGGCGATTTCCATTCCGGAAAAAAAAGCCGACAACACCAAGGTACATATGATTATGAAAATTTCCAGTTCCATTATTTTTGGTTGCGCTGCTCCATTTTTTTCCTAAAACGCCTTTTGAAAAAGAACATAAAAACAGCTAGTGCAGCAATTGCGAGAAAAAGATAGGAGCGGTTGGGACTTTGGTTGAACGTTCGTACGGCCTCGAACACAAAAAATGCGGCAAAGGCCAAATAGGCATATTCAAAAAATTTGAAAAATTTCATGTCGCGCTAAGTTTTTTCCAAACTTACTTTTTTGTGGGGAATTTTCCCACATCTGTGGAATCTTTATTTTTCTCTTCAATGACCTGCACCCCGATATTGGAACGGGAGACAAAGTTGTCAAACGCTTGATTGGAGTCGAAACCTTGGCCTTTGTTGACGGTTCCGTTGGCCATTTTCAAGGTGAAAGGCGAATCGGTGAATATCCATTCGCGATTTTGGTCCCAATACAATTGATCGGTTTTCAAAATGGTACTGTCGGAAGTTTTGATTTTCACATTTTTCCGTAAATCGATCAGTCCGGATTGTTCGTAAATGATGGCATAATCTGCTTTTACAGTACTTTTTTGTTTTTTTTCATTGAAAAATTCCACCTTCAATCCGTTTGGAAATTCACGATATGGGAACTGCTGGTTCGAAAAATCCAGCATGTGGGGACTTTTCAAGTGTGCTTTCACTTTTCCGCTGTCAGTGTAGAACAAATTGATCCCTTTTCCTATAGCTTGTGGCGCATTGGAAGTCATTTCCCATTTTCGAACTTCTTGCAATTTTCCTTCACATGAAAAAAGCATTGCCGCAACACTTGCTGTGACAATGCTTTTTAGTAAAAAGTTGAAATAGAATTTCATTTTTTATAAGGTCGGTACCCGAACATTCTCTCCGATCCAGCAGTCAATGCTGATGGTTTTTCCTGCCATTCCGGATTGGAAAATATTGGATCGTTGTGGCGCCCTTGCGTTGTAACTTGCCGCTGCTTGGTTTGCGTTATCTTGCAAAGAAGGATCGACCCTTCCGGCCCTTTCGGCATAGTCGGCCGCTATCCAATACACGGCCCTTTTTTCGAAAGTGGTATCGCCACAATTGTTGGCACTTGCAGCGTACATACTGGCTATTTGCAAATAGGCAGCTCCCAAAGAAGGTTTTTGTGCCAAGGCTTTTCGGTAAAAACTCCTGGCCGTTGAATAGCTTCCTTTGTTTTTATAGTTGTTGGCAATAACATAGTAAACCCTTGCTTTATCGGCCGGATTGGTTTCCAACTCGGCAGATTGGTTGTAGTATTGCAATGCTTTTGCACTGTTTCCTTTTTCTTCGGCCAATCTTCCCAAATAAAGGGCCGATTTTGCAGAAGGTTCCAATTCGTGCTGGGCTTCCACCAATTTCACGAACAATGGTGAGTCGGTACAATCTTTTGCGTACAACCTTCCACTTGCCCTTTTTACCCATTCGATGTTGCCTTTTTTGGCTTCAAAGTCTTTTTGGTACAAGGGTATTAAGTTTTCACAGTCGGCGCGTTGCCCGAGTTTTGCATCGATACTGCCTTTTATCAAACTGTAATTGCTCAAATAAATTTCGGAAACTTTCAACGCCCTTTTTTCTTTAGCGGTCAAGGTATCGCCCGCATCTTGTTTTTTGATCAATGGGGCGGCGATTTCTGCTTGTTGGTTTTCCAATTTTTCAATTTGGGCAATTA
>DASSWG010000059.1:0-19480 GCA_035705295.1 Flavobacteriaceae bacterium | reverse complement strand
TTCGGGCATTGCAAAATATGCATTGTGCGAAACTAATTGCACCTGCGATTTGGAAACCGATTTGCACCTGCATTTCCATTGTTCAAAATGCGACGAAACTTTTTGTTTGAACGATTATAAACTTCCGAAAATAAACTTGCCCAGAAATTATAAAGCCGAAAACGCCAATTTGGTGGTAAAAGGGGTTTGCGATAAATGTTCTTAAGCAACATGTTTTTTGACTTGCCTATTTCAACAAATCCAAAAATTCATTTTTGCATTTTACACATAAAAAAACTGCCCAATTTGTTCGGGCAGTTTTTGATATGGTAACAGTTTTGTCTGATTTAATCGATTCCACCTTGTTTGTCCAATTCAATGGAATTGTCCACTTCTGTGTTTTTTGGGGTCGTTTCGGAGTCAAGTTCACGGCTCATTTCATCGGATTTTGTGTTGGCAGAAGCAACTTGGGTGTTGACGTCCAACAAAGCCAAGAATTTGTCGAGGTTTGGCAGAATGGTAATCGTCGTTCTCCTGTTTTTGGCCAGGGCTTCTTTTGAGGTTCCTTTCACCACCGGGTCATAGCTGCTGCGACCTGCGGCGATCATTTTTGTCGGGGCCACATTGAACTTGTCCTGCAACAAACGTACAACCGCTGCCGATCGCCGAAGGCTCAAATCCCAATTGTCGATAAGGTACGATTCTTTCACAACTGTGCGTGAGTCGGTATGGCCTTCAACCAAGACTTCCATCGCTGGTTCGGTGTTGATCACAGCCGCCAGTTTTTTCAAAACAGGGTAGGCATTACGGCTCACGTGCGCACTTCCGCTTCGGAACAAAAGCTCATCGGACAAATTGATCATTACCACGGTTCCATCGACAGAAACCTGTACATCTTCATTTTCCCCGTTGCTGTTGATGTGACGCTCCAAATTGTGGGCAATGGCAAGGTTGATGGAGTCTTCCAAGGTTTCCGCTTGTGCCACCAACGAGTCGTCCACTTTTTCCAAAGTTGCGCGCATGGCATCTTTGTTGGCTTCGGACATCGCTGCCAAATCGTTAATGTTGAATTGATGGTAATTCAAGCTGTCATTTTCATAGTTTAGACTCTCATTTTCATCATTTAAACTATTTATTTTAGCGTAATAATTGGAAACCTTTGAATTGATGGCGCCCAATTTTGCTTCCATTTTTTCATTTTCTTGAAGTGCGGCCATGTATTTCTTTTTGGAAACACACGAAGTAAAAGTAACAGCGGATAAGATTGTTACAACAAAAATTCGTTTCATAATTAAGTAGATTTTGATTGATTTTATGCAACCATAAACGACTCTATAAATTGAAGATTATCTTTTTGGGAAAGCCTTGGGACAACTTTAACGGAAAATTATAATTTGAAGATTTTGTGTTTTTTCCTGTGGAATTTAATAAGTTTTTTGAATAGCGTTCCGGTTAAAAAACAATCGATTAGGTGCCAATTAAACAAAATAAAAAATCAAATAAAAAACACTTCAAGAGCTTGCGGTCAATTCCCGGTTGTAACGGTTTCGGTATTGCACTGGGGAAATCCCTGTGATTTTTTTAAAAATGTTCCTGAACGCCTTGTCATCGGAATACCCGACATCGAACATTACCTCGCCCACATTTTTCAAGCCGCTTTCCAAACTTTTTTTGGCGACTTCCATTTTTACGCGTTGAATGTATTCCACGATCGTGTTGTTGGTGGCTTTTTTGAATCGGCGCTCCAAACTGCGACGGCTCAGGGCAAACATTTCCGCCAAGCGGTCAACGGTGATTTTCTGTTGGTGGTTTTCCTCGATATAATCTTGTGCTTTTTTCACCGGTTCATCTTGATGTTCTTTTTGCCCTTGAAAAATAATGAACGGCGACTGGCTCTCTTTGTCAATGTCGATCATAAAGGTTTTGGAAATCATGATCGCCATTTCACGACCGGCATGTTTTTCGATGAGGTACAACAACAAATTCAAGTAAGAATAGGCACCCCCGCTGGTATAAATCCCGTTTTCTGCGGTCATGATCTTGTCTGGTACCATATTCACCTTGGGAAACCTGTTTTTGAATTCCTCGGCGTGCACCCAGTGGGTGGAACATTGTTTCCCGTCGAGCAAACCGGTTTCGGCCAAGAAAAACGCGCCGATGCAAAAACTGGCCACTTCCGCACCGGAATTGTGTTGCGAAACTATCCAAGGGATAAATTCAGCATTTTCTTCTTGGTTTTTCTCGAAATTTTCGTGCACGGCCGGCACAATGATCAAATCGGTTGTGAAGAGTTGATCGATCGTTGTGTCGGGGTTCACCGAAAACAAAGATTGCAACCGTGCATTGTTTTTGGAATTCGTTTTTGGCAAGCCCACCAATTGTACATCGAACAAAGGTTGTTTTCCCGATTCCTGCATAAAATCGTTCACCTGATTGAAAATTTGGTGTGTCCCAGCTACATTCACCACACTGATACGGCCTTGAGGAACAAGGATCGATACATGTTTCATGATTTGTGGATTTTTAAACCTAACAGATTTTAAAACCTGTCCAAGTTTGTTTTTTATAGAACAAAGTTATAATTTTTGTCGCAATCAACCTTTTTGGTTTGTGAATTTACGGTTTAAAACACCTCTTAAAAATAAATTCAAAAAAATATAATGCTAAAATTTGGAGGTTAAAATTTTATTACTACATTTGTAGTAAATAAACGACACTTGTGGAAACAAAAACTTTGACCAAAGCTGAACTACAACTCATGAAACACCTTTGGAAAATTGAAAAGGGTTTTATGAAAGATATTGTCGAACAATTTTCCGAACCAAAACCCGCGTACACAACCATTGCAACCTTGGTTGGGCGGATGGTGGACAAGCAATATATTGGGTTTGAAAAGTTGGGCAGGGACAAATTGTACTTCCCATTGTTGAAAAAATCAACATATTTCAAATCCCAACTCAAGGAAATGACTTCGGATTTTTTTAATGGTTCCAGCTCACAATTTGCTTCTTTTTTCACCAAAAATGCTGATTTCAATTTGGAGGAATTGAAACAACTACAAGAAATATTACAACAAGAAATCAACCAAAAAAAGAAAAAATGATGGATTATTTTGTGATCACGATCATTGCAACCGGAGGTTCTTATTTGCTTTATCATTTTTTTCTGAAAAAAGAAAAATCATTCAAATTCAACCGGGCTTATCTTTTGGGAAGTTTGACTTTGTGCCTTTTGGCGCCGGTGATGGAAATGGATTTTTTGGATAGCAATCCGAGTGGAGCTCCAAGCCTTCCAAAAATGGAATTTGAAACCACCGCCACAGAATTTTTTACACAAAAAAAAGTTCAGAATATCCAAACTGTTAAAACGTTGGAGCGGGGACACAACTGGTTTTTGCAAAGTTTGTTTTTTGGATATTGCATCATAACGGGTTTGTTCTTGTTTCGTTTTTTCCACAATCTTTTTCGGATTTTAAAACGGATAAAAAGCAATGAGCTTATTGAAATTGATGGCTTACGGGCAATACCGATAGAAGAAAAAAACAATCCGTACAGTTTTTTCAACTACCTTTTTATCAATGACGAAGATTTGCGAAACCGGAACTATTCCGAAACCGTAATTTGCCACGAAAAAGCCCATAGCCGAGAGTTCCATTCGGTTGATTTACTTTATATGGAATTGCTCACTTGCTTTTTTTGGTTGAACCCATTTTTATGGTTATACAAAAAAGCAGTTGTCGAAAACCACGAATTCCTCGCCGATGCTGAAGTAGCAAAAGCCGGAACAGATTTGAACAAATATTCCCATCAATTGATCCAAGCCGGGAACAAACATAAAATTCCATTATTGATCAGTGGATTTAATTTCAGTTTAACCAAAAACAGAATTTGTATGTTGCACAAAAAAAGAAGTTCAAAAATAGTGTTGGCCTTAAAAACCGGAATAGCTTTGGCCTTGTTTTCAATCGTGTTCGCTTTAGTCGCATGTTCAAGCAATTACGACAGTAATTCCGAACCTTTTGTTGTGGTCGTTGATCCGGGCCATGGTGGGGAAGACCCAGGATTTGCAAATGAAAAGGAAATCAATTTGCAAGTGGCCAAAAAACTCGAAGCCATGGAAGAAGCAGGCGATATTGAAATTATTTTGACACGGGATGGAGATGAATTTGTTTCGCTAATGGACCGCGTAAAATTCACCAAAAAACAAAACGCCGATTTGTTCTTGAGTTTGCATTGCAATGCAGCCAATGATAAAAGCAAACGCGGCGTGGAAGCATTTTATACCCAAAACGGAGAATTCAAAAAACAATCGCACAAATACAGCCAGATTTTGGTTGGCAATTATTATCTGATGGGAGTCGGAATGGATAGCAAAATAGGGAGAATTGGAATCGCAATGGATGAAAAAATCAGTAGCTACGGTTTTTTGGTTCTTAAGGAGCAAGAAATCCCGGCGGTAATGATGGAACTGGGATTTTTGTCCAACCCACAAGAAGCAAAAAAGCTAAAAGACCCCGAACGCCAACAAGCCATCGCCGAAAATATTTATAAAAGTTTGTTGGAAATCAAGGAAAAGAGGTGATCGCTTTATTTTTGAAAACCAAACCTGCAAGGTTTTGAAAACCTTGCAGGTTTTTTAATGTTTGTGTCTTTTTAATAAATCCTTCACCATAGAATTTCAATCCATATCGAAAATGTTGATTAATTTTGAGGAAAAAATCGACCGAACAAAAATCCATTTCGAATGACCCAAAAAATAAAAGCTTTGGAAACCATTGCCCGACAGTTGGAACCGGATGCTTCCCAACGGCACAAAATTTCCGATAAAGCACCGATAATCTAAAGGACAACATCCAAGGTTTAAGTGGAGAGCAATTAGCTTACAAACCTTCCCCTGAAGACTGGTCTGTGATGCAAACAGTGGAACACATCATCAAAACCGAGAAAATGCTTTTCCAAATGGCAAAAGAACTTGTTGAAAAACCTGCGAACCCCGAACGAAAAGCCGATGTGAAAATCACCGATGAACAACTTATTACCGGCATCACCGATCGGAGCCAAAAAGCACAGGCACCAAAACCGGTTCAGCCCACGGGAAAATATACCGACGTGGAATCGGCAATACAAGATTTCAAGGCTCAACGCGAAGAAATTTTAGCGTATCTTGAAACGGTTTCCGTGGAAGAATTGCGCAACCACATTGGCGATACGCCTGTTGGCGCGGCGGATGCCTATCAATCATTCCTGTTCATCGCCGGGCATACCGCGCGGCATACGCTGCAAATTGAAGAGGTGAAAGAAAATGCGGGGTTTCCAAAAAACTAAAAACATAGGTTTCCTGTAGATTTTTCAGAAAAAACACTTTTTAAATAGAATTGGGGTCAACAAATTAAAAGGTGTTGCTCCCAATTTTTCCATTAAAAATGAACATATTTATAAGTTTGGCTATATTTTTGCGTTGATGAAACAAGCTTTTTAGGTTTTACAATATGCGAAATAGAGTTTGCAAATTTTGGCTGTTTTTTTTGGGTGTTTTCTGTTTTTCGGGAACGGTTTTCGGCCAATTGGACGAAAATAGGGCAGAAGTCCCCGACGGGTTGACAATTCCTTTGGATATACCCGACGAAAACGCGGACAAAACCCCATATTCGCCCAAAACAAATATTGGTTTGACGGACGAAAAACAACAAAACGGGTTTGAAAGCATTATCAGTGATCCGGATTCGTATTTTAGAAAGAAAACAGATTTTGATATGACCACCGATAATGGTTTTGCGGAAAGAACCATTGAATTTGAACCGGATTATTTAAAAAAAGACCACCGGGATTCAGGAGGAAAAGGAAACCAAAACACCCAATATTTGGGCAGGTTCACCACCAAAGGAAAATTTGTGGAAATTTATTACCGCGACCACGAATACGTCGATGGTGACCGCATACAAGTAATGATCAACGGAAAAGTGGTTGCCGAGAGCGTTGAACTCTTTGGAAGTTTCCAACCGGTGCTCGTAACTTTGGACAAAGGCTTCAACCGCATCGAATTCAAAGCCTTGAATGAAGGGACTTCCAGTCCAAACACCGCCGAGTTTGTGGTATATGATGAAATGGGAAATGTCATCACCCAAAATCGCTGGAATTTGGCCACGGGCGTAAAAGCCAGTATTTTGATCAATAAACCATAAAAAGTGCAGCTTTCTGCAGAATGACCCTCCACAAAAACGTAGTTTAAATTTCTTTCTTAAATTATATTCTTAATTTTTTTTTGCTTAATCATTGCAAATGCATTATATTTGTGTTGTATTTGCAATTTATGTAAAAATGAAAAATAAACTGCCAAATAAAAAAACAACCGTAAGTAATCCTGCACTAAAAAAGAGCGGCAAAGAATGGTCCATCAAAAAAGAAGGGCAGGAGCTTGTTTCGATAAAAGTGGAGCCCCAAAACTCCTATTTTTTTCATGAAAAAAACCAGGATCAAAATATACTCAAAGAACCGGAAGTTTTAACCTATTCTGCGGTCGAGCCGCTTCTTGGCTTTTTGGAGTACAATCAAAAAGAGGCCGCTGTTTTTCTGGAAGTGGATCCGGGCACCATTTCCAGATGGAAAAAGGGAAAAAATGAAATAGGGAAATTAAGAACTAAAAATATGTTGGACGTCGATGAAATTATAGCAAAAGGAATCCGCATTTTTGGAAGCGAAGAAAATTTCAAAACTTGGTTAAGTACCATCAATAACGCCTTGGGCGATTCAAAACCCATTGAACTTTTAAAAGACCCTTATGGAGTGGCACAGGTAGAAGAAGCCATCGATTCGCTTTCTTGGGGCAATTATATGTAATGCAATGCGGTATTACAGTATTTATGAAAATCTTCCCACAAGATCCCCACTGGGATTCGGCCCAGGTGCCGGACGGTGGAACCACGCCGGAATCCCAATAATTTACGCTTCCAACATTGCTACGCTTCCTTTTATGGAATTGTACAGCATTAAAGGACCGGTGGTCGCCAAATCCAAATGGATTTTGGCAATCCTTGAAATTCCCGATGAAATTCCTGTGTTGGAAATTGATTCTTTGCCGGCTGATTGGAATAAACGGCCGCCTGCAAATTCTACCAAGGATTTTGGAACCCATTGGGCGAATTCGAAAAACTTTCTCTGCATAAAAGTTCCTTCCGCAAGAATTCCATTATTGGCGTTTCCCGCCGAACATAATTTGCTGATCAATCCGTTGCATCCTAGTTTTTATGATATTATAAAAGTAGTATCCGAAGAAAATGTTTGTTTTGAAATTGATTAATTGATTGAAATTGTGCAAACAACCCTAAACTAAGAAGAAAAGAGAAATATCTGAAATCACTATAATTTATATTATGTAAAATAGAATATTCGTTGGCCCTCCTGCCATAACAATTCAACCAAAACTTATGTGTTCATAAAAAATCACAAATACCGCTCCCGAACAATGTTCCGGTGGTGAATTTCATGGCCGCAAATAATAGTTCCCGCAGCACGGACCGACATAAAATCCCCATCTACCTTTCCGTATCGTTTCAAAATAGCTTCTTGAAAACTTTTGAAAAGATTTAGGCTTGCAGCCCGAACGGATTGATACTCCTCTAAAAGATCGTTCCATGAACGCTCATCCGCATTTGAATTGTCCGCAAATATATTTTGATCGTATCCTTTAATTTCTACATCATCTGCACGCGCGAATTGCAATGCGGGGTAGGCAAAAACCCTTTCCGTGTCGATTAGGTGCAACAAAACCTGTTTTGGGCTCCATTTTCCTTCGGCATACCGAAATTCTTGTTTTTCCTTGGGGATTGCCTTAAAAAAAGCAAGTGTTTCTACTTCCCCATTAGACAAAGCCTCTATTAAAGAAATATCTGTAACCAGATCGATATATTTTCTATAGTAAGGAGCATATTCAGGTGAAATTTGGAATTGGTTCATAGCAGCAGATTCTTCGGGTAAAATTAAATAATGTTTTAAAATAATCCGTATTTTTCCAAAAATTAAATATGGCTGCAGGCGGTTCAAATTTGGCAATTTATGGTGCAATTGGCGCTAATATACTCATAGCAACGGCAAAATTCATCGGGGCCGCAATTACCGGAAGTTCGGCAATGATGGCCGAAGGAATACACTCTTTGGTCGATACCGGAAACGGGTTCTTACTTTTGCTCGGCATTAAGCGCAGCAAACGAAAGCCGGACAAATTGCACCCTTTTGGCTATGGCAAAGAAGTATATTTTTGGAGTTTTGTGGTAAGCATGCTCATATTTGCCGTCGGTGGCGGTTTTGCCATTTACGAAGGAATTCATGCCTTGCAAGCCCCCTCGATCGCGGAAGACCCTACCATTAATTATGTTGTTTTGACAGCTGCGGTTGCATTCGAGGGCACTGCCCTATTTATTGCTTTAAGAACCTTTAATAAAGCAAGGACGGGGTCCAAAAACATTTTCAAAAATATTATCAAAAGCAAGGATGCCGCCACTTTCGCCGTGATCATTGAAGACAGTGCGGCGTTGCTAGGTTTGCTTATCGCGTTGATCGGAACTTTTCTTTCCCAGCAATTGCAAAACCCCTATATGGACGGTTGTGCCTCCATTCTAATTGGGGTCGTTCTCTTATTGGTGGCCATTTTTTTGGCGCGGGAAAGTAAAGGCTTGTTGTTGGGCGAAAGTGCCGATGATGTAATTCTGACAGGGATCGATGAAATTTTGAGGAACAACGAAAAGGTACAAACATGGAATTTACCGCAAACCATGCATTTTGGCCCCGACAACATTCTCCTCACCATGGAAATCGACCTAATTGATGAAATGGACCACACTGAAGCAGAGAAAATTTTGGTGAAACTCCGTGCGGATATTCAAGAAAAATACCCCAAAGTCAACCAGATATATTTCCACGTAAAAGAAATTTCAAACGAGCCTGAAAACAAACTTTAAACTATTGTATTTTGTTGATAATAAATGGTTTTATAATATTATCTACACTGATAATTTAAGTGAAATCCGTTCTGCATTTTTTATTTTTCACTACTGAGTTTTTCCTTGAAATCATTAATGATCCCACCTTTCAACAAAACCCTCATTTGTCGATCGCTCAAGGTATGCCGGGTTTTGAACGATTCTTTTTTGCCTTCCTTGTTTTCCAAAAACACCACGACATCATTTCTGTTTTTTACATCTTCCCGTAAATTTTTGAATTTAACGATATCGCCTTGTGCTATGCGATCGTAGTCTTTTTCATCGATAAATTCCAAAGGTAGAATTCCAAAATTGACCAAATTTTGCCAGGCGATCCGGGCATAACTGTTTGCGATCACTGCAACTTGTCCCAAATATTTGGGGGCAATTGCTGCGTGTTCCCGGCTCGAACCTTGTGCATAATTGTCTTTGGCCACCACAATATGCCCGCCAAATTCTTCTTTTGCTTTTATGGCCCGATCGTAAAAAGTATCATCGATCACCGTATAGGCATATTTACTTATTTCGGGCAAATTGCTTCGAAAGGGCAGCACCTCTGCTCCCGCTTTCAGAATTTCATCGGTGGAAACATTGTCGCCCATTTTCAGCAAAACCGGGATTTCACATTCATCGATTAAGGGTTCGATCTTTGGCAAGGATTTGATATTTGGCCCTTTTTTAAGGGCGATTTTACTACCATCTTCCGGCGGGGCCACCAACATATCGGTATTGATAATTTCTATTTCGGGAGCGGAGAATTTCGGGTAGCTCATTTTATACAACTTTTCCATATCGCGTGGATCAGTAATTTTTCCTGTCAAAGCCGATGCTGCGGCTGTTTCGGGGCTGCAAAGATATACTTGGTCATCCTCGATACCCGATCTGCTCGGAAAATTCCGGGGCATGGTTCGCAAACTAATGGTGTCGGTTGCCGGCGCCTGTCCCATTCCAATGCAACCCATGCAACCCGACTGGTGAAAACGCGCCCCGGCCGTGATCAAGTTGGCAAAAGCCTTGTTATCAATCATGTTCTGAATAATTTGTCGGGAGGTGGGATTTATGTCGAAAGACACATCTTGATGAATGGATTTGTTTTTTACGATAGCGCCCGCGATCCAAAAGTCGCGCAGCCCGGGGTTCGCCGAAGATCCTATCACCACTTGGCTAATGGGCTTCCCTTCCACTTCCCTCACGGGAACGACGTTTCCGGGACTTGTGGGCAATGCGATCAAAGGAATTAAATCATCCAAAACGATCGTGTCCTCACTATCGTACGTACAACCTTCATCGGCAAGCAATTCCACCCAATCCCCTTCTCTATCTTGAGATTTTAAAAAGCGTTTTGTTTCCTCGTCACTCGGAAAAACCGTTGTGGTGGCGCCCAGTTCCGCCCCCATATTGGCGATCACATGCCGATCCATCGCGCTCAATTGTTTTAAGCCGTCGCCGTAATATTCGATCACTTTCCCCACACCGCCTTTTACGTCATACCGGCGCAACATTTCCAAAATCACATCTTTTGCGCTCACCCAATCGGGCAATTTTCCAGTGAGTTTTACGCCCATAACTTTGGGCATTTTCACGAAATAAGGTTGTCCGGCAATAGCCGCGGCCACATCCAATCCGCCAGTTCCAATGGCCAGCATACCCAAAGAACCCGCCGCAGGCGTATGGCTGTCAGAACCGACCATGGTTTTTCCCGGTTTTCCGAAGCGCTCCATGTGAACGGGATGGCTCACCCCGTTTCCGGGCCGACTGTACCATAACCCGAATTTTTGTGCCGCGGAATGCAAAAAGGCATGATCGTCGGCATTTTTATAATCGGTTTGCAATAAATTATGGTCCACATATTGCACCGCGACCTCTGTTTTCGCTTTGTCCAATCCCATTGCTTCCAATTCCAATTGAACCAAAGTTCCCGTTGCATCTTGTAACAAGGCTTGATCTATTTTAATTCCAATTTCTTTCCCGGGTATCATTTCCCCTTTGAGCAAATGTTCGCTTATCAATTTTTGGGTAACGTTTTTGGCTGACATATAATTGAATATTTTATGGTTGAAAAATAAGAAGTATAATATAGGCAATTATTTTTTTGCAAGCTCAATTTTAACAGGTTTTTAGCTTTTCCAAAAAATACTTCGAAATCTTGAATTTATTTGAAGTACGCTTCCCTAAATTTTTATCTTTGCAAAAATTTTATTTATATGTGGATCGTTTGGGCTGCTTTTATCGTATTGATTATTATTTGCTTGGCATTGGATTTAGGGGTTTTCAACAAAGAAGACCACGTTATAGGAACCAAGGAAGCTGCAAAATGGACCAGCGTTTGGGTTGGGTTGTCTTTGGTGTTTTCCGGTGCGGTCTACTGGTTGTTCGATGCGGGGCTTGTTGCCAACAATACTGGATTAACTCCCGGCGAAGCATGGATAACTTATTTGACGGGGTACATTATTGAATTGTCCCTGAGTATTGACAATGTGTTCGTGATCGCGGTAATTTTCAGTTCGTTTAAAATTCCTGCAAAATACCAGCACCGGGTTTTGTTTTGGGGAATTTTGGGAGCGGTCGTTTTTCGAGCGATTATGATTGTTTTCGGGGTCGCGCTGATCAATAAATTCGATTGGATGATTTATGTCTTTGGTGTTTTTCTGCTTTACACAGCTTTCAAAATGCTGAAAAACGAGGAAGAAACCGATCCGCACGATACGTGGTTCTACAGAAACCTTGAAAAAGTATTGCCACTTACCAAAGAACGGAACGGGCACGATTTTTTTATTGTAAGAAATGCGAAAAGATACGCCACTCCACTTTTCACGGCATTGATCATTATTGAATTCACCGATATTATGTTTGCCTTGGACAGCATCCCTGCAATTTTGGCGATCACCCAAGATGAATTTATTGTTTTCAGCTCGAATATTTTGGCGATCTTGGGCCTACGTTCCATGTTCTTTTTAATCGTGGGAATGCTCGAAAAATTCCGTTTCATTCACTACAGTTTGGCGGCGATCCTTGGTTTTGTTGGCTTGAAAATGCTTGCCGTTGAATATTTCCATGTGCCAATTTGGTTGTCGTTGACAATTATTGCCTTGGCGTTGGCCGGGGGAATTATTGCGTCTATTTATATTAAACCTACAAGCAAAGAGGAAAAAGAATTAAAGCAATTTGGCGATCAGGAAGAAGAAGCGTTCGAAAAATTAGATGAACAGGAAGAAAAAAACAATCGAAGCTAAGCTTTCAAATTGAACCGCGTTTTCACTTCACTTTTTGGAAAGCTTTTCTGAGATAATTTTCACGCAATCCTCCAATGTGAGCATTTTTTCCATGTCCTCGTTGTCGAGTTCAATGTCGAATTCATCTTCCACGTCCAAAGCCACATCGACCATATTGGCGGAATTGATGTTCAGTTCATTGATCAAATTGCTGTCCGGGTTTATTTGGTTTTCCGAAACATCTTCCGGTAAATAATTTTTAACAATGGCTTTCAACCGGGTTTGAATTTCGTCTTTTTCCATAAATTTTTCTTTGATCGATGTAAAGATATACATTTAAGGTTCGTTTGGTGGTGAAATTTTACCTACAAAATCACAAGAAGTCTTTGCTAAAATAAAAGACTTTAACCGCAAAGTCCACAAAGTTTTACACAAAGTTCGCAAAGAATTAGTTCATTAATTTTCATGTCTCTGCGAACTATACTCATAATCTCCTAAAAACCAAGCAAGCGTTCACGTCGCCAAACCCGAAACTTGCTTTGATGATGGTTTTTGGTTGAAAATCAATGGTTTTTTGAAGTACTTTTTCCAAAAGGATCAATTTTTCAATTTCCGGGTGCATATCTTCACAATTGCTGTTCCCGAACAAAAATCCTTCTTTGATTTGAAGGACCGCCGCGACAGATTCGATGCTTCCCGCTGCTGACAAACAATGGCCGGTCATTCCTTTCAATGAATTTATAAAGGGAAAATTTTTGCGTTCCAAGCCCAACGCGGCTTTCCAATTTTCAATTTCCACAGGGTCGTTTCCCGTCGCCGTCAAATGTCCATTAATGGCATCGATTTCTTCCGCCCGGATTCCAGAAGACCAGATTGTTTCTTTGATGCATCGCTGGACCGCCTCGTTGTTTGCTGCGGTCATGCTTCCGCCGTTTCGCTGTCCTCCACTGTTAATACTTCCTCCCAAAATTTCGGCGTAAATCGTTGCGCCCCGTTTTTTTGCGCTTTCCAAGCTTTCCAGTACCATCGCCCCTGCCCCACTTCCGGGAACAAATCCAGCGGCGGTTGCACTCATTGGTCGCGAAGCTTTGGTTGGGTCGTCGTTGTATTTTCGAGGCAAAATCCGCAGCGCGTCAAATCCGCCCCAAATATATGGGCCCGCATCACCAGCGCTTCCAACAAGCATTCGTTTTGCTTGCCCGTTTTTAATGCGTTCGTAACCCATCAAAATGGCTTCTGTCCCCGTGGTACAAGCCGAAGAATTGGTGGTGACTTGATTTCCACAGCCCAATTTTTCATTTAAAAAAGCACTGATTCCGCTCGCCATGGTTTGAGTCACAGCCGTGCTTCCCAAGCGGCGAACATTTCCGGCGTCGATTTTCAAAATTGCTTCCCGAAATTTGTCCACGCCCGAAATTCCCGTTCCGAAAACTATTCCGCTGTTGTAATCTGTGGTTGCTTTGCCAACGGGAAGTTGTGCGTTTTTCCAAGCATCGATCCCTGCGATTACGCCATATTTTATGCCACTGGCATTTAAATCTTTTAATTGCAGCGAAGTGAAGTATTCCTTTAATTTTTCATCGGGAATTTCAGGCTTCCCTCCTATTTGGCAAGCAAAATTCAAATCGGCCAATTCTTGATGAAACCTTATTCCGCATGTTCCGGTTCGGATCGCTTGGGAAAAATCCGATATTCCAATTGCGTTCGGAGAAACGACGCCCATTCCCGTAATGACCACCCGATTTTGCGAGGGGGCGACGGGGCGACGGGGTGAGGGGGAGACTTGGTGACGGGGAGACTTGGTGACGGGGAAACTTGGTGGCGGGGAGACTTGGAGATGGGGCGATTTGGAGACGAGGCGGTTGGGCGGATGATTGCTCGATAAATTCATATTTTTGTTCGTTTTTATACTTGAAAAATTATCCGCCAAATAACTAATTGTGAGCTAAAGTTTCGGGTTCAAAATTCAAAATTCTGAATTCATACGATCATTCCCGAAATTTCACCTTTACAAACCAATTTTCTTTGTTTGTTGTACATTTTTACTGAGCATTTCAATTTATGGAACCGAAAATAGATTTTTTCGGAAACAACGGTTACTTTTTCTTCTGGAAAAACAGGTTCATAAAATTCAATTTTTGTGGAGGTCAAGGCAATTTTGGCATTATCGGGGGTTGAGGCACTCGAAACCCCCAACAAATAAATCCCAAAAGAAACCACGCCGATCTGCGCCATGCATTCGGTCAAAATCACGCCGGGTGTGATGGGGTTGTTTTTGAAATGCCCTTGGTAGAAAAAAGCGTTTTTTCGAAAAGTATAATTTCCCTGGATGTCTTTTTCAGAGACCGATTCGATTTCGTCCACGAACAAAAACGGTTCGGAATAGGGCAATTTTGAAATTATTTCAGAGGATTTCAAATTGTCGGTTTTTGGAAAAAAAAGAAATTCAACTTTGCTCTTCCGCCCAGTTCAACCGGTCCATTTGGTTGTAGGGCCACGGCGCTCCGTTGTTTTCAATGTTGCCCATCGCATTGTTCAGTTCGTTGGGCGCCGCGCTTTGCTCCATCACCAAATAACGCCGCATATCGACAATGATCGACAGCGGATCGATTCCGATCGGGCAAGCTTCCACACAGGCGTTGCATGTGGTACAGGCCCAAAGTTCTTCGCGGGTGATGTAATCGTCCAACAATTGTTTTCCGTCTTCTTTGAATTCTCCATTTTTGGTGATGCTCTCCCCGATTTCTTCCATGCGGTCGCGGGTGTCCATCATAATTTTTCGCGGCGAAAGTTTTTTCCCGGTTTGGTTGGCGGGGCATTCCGAAGTGCATCGCCCACATTCGGTACAAGTATATGCGTTCAACAATTGCACCCAGTTCAAATCTTGCACGTCGCTGGCCCCAAATTTTTCCACTTCGGCAGGCTCAGCGTCCGCAGCTTCTTCCGGGGCGGAATAAGGGTCAGTTTCGGGATCCATCATCATTTTCACTTCATTGGTGACAGCTTCGAGGTTGTTGAACTCGCCTTGTGGCTTCAATTTTGCATAATAGGTATTCGGAAAAGCCAATAAAATGTGTAGGTGTTTGGAATAGTACAAATAATTCAAAAAGAACAAAATTCCCAAAATATGGCCCCACCAAGCAATGCGTTCGGTCAAAATCAACGCATCGACGCTCCACCCATCTATCAACGGCCACAAAACTTGACTGATCGGAAATGCCCCGGCAATTCCCGCTTCTTGGGCATAATGTGCCACGCCCCGAATTTGCAATTGATAATCGGCGGCGTTCATGCTGAGGAACAACACCATCAAAATCATTTCAAAATATAAAATGTTGTTGGCATCGTTTTTTGGCCAAGAAGTCATTTCACTGGCCCAAAAGCGTTTGATTCTTATAATATTCCGACGGATCCAAAAGACAATGACCCCAAAAAGCACTAAAAAGCCTAAAATTTCGAAAGAGAAAATAAGGATGTCATAAGTTGTTCCGAGAAAAGAGAAAATACGGTGCGTTCCAAAAATACCGTCAATGATTATTTCCAATACTTCAATGTTGATGATCACAAATCCAACATATACAAAAATGTGCAAAATCGCCGCGATGGGCCGTTTTCCCATTTTTGATTGACCCAAAGCCACCCTTGCCATGTTTGCGAAGCGTTTTTTTGGCTGGTCGTTTCGATCGGTTGCCTTTCCCAGAAAAATATTTCGACGCAAACGTTTTATGTTCCGTGCAAAAAACCATATTCCAAAAAGGAAAGCGAAGATAAAAAGAATTTGGGAAATGATTTGCATTGTATTTTTATCTTTGATTTGGTGAGCTGTGATTTGGCGATTATTAAATCCCCTATCACTCCATCGCCAAATAATTACTTTTCTGGGTCTTCCGGTTCCTTGTATTCATCAGCCTTTCCGCCAAAAACGGAAATGTGCACGTACCGATCGGGGTTCAGTTTGATGTCTTGCAGTAGTTCTTCCAATTGTTTGGTGGCGCGCTCGAGGTTTTGATAGACTTGGTCGTCGTTGATCAATTTTCCCAAGGTTCCTTTTCCTTCCTGGATGTTGCTTGAAATTTGCTCAAAGTCAGAAACCACACCCTGCAAATTGTTCACCAATTTGTTGATTTCGATTTGCGCCAGCGTATCCGAAAGTTGGTTGAAATTTACTGCCATTTCGTCCAAATTGGTGAACGTACGGTCCAATTTTTCGTCGTTTTTGGCCAACAATTGCTCCAAAGTGTTCGCTGCGTTTTTAAAAGAAGCCATGGTTTTGCTAAGGTCATCGAAAGTGGTTTTCAAATCTTCGCGGGCATCGGGGTCCAATACTTCATTGAAACCCGTAATGAGCGAATCGGCACTGACAATCGCACTTTCAACTTTTGCTTGGAGCGGTTCCAATTTTCCTCCAACACTTTCCAAAAGGCTTTTTTCAACTTTTCCGGTCAAGGTGTCGCCAGATTGTGCAACCGGGCCTTGGCTGCCCAAAACGATGGTCATGGATTTTCCACCAATGATTCCGTCTGAAGTAATTTTGGCGATGCTGTTTTTTGAAAACTCGAAATCTTTTGAAATGGTCATCGTGACCAACAAATCGCCCTGATTGTTCAAAAAGGTAATATCGGAAATGTTGCCGACCTGCAACCCGTTGATGCTCACAACAGATGATTTTGAAAGCCCACCGACATTTTCATATACGGCATAAAAGGTTCGGTCTGAATTAAGCAGGTTGTTCCCTTTTAAAAAACTATATCCAAAAATAAAAAGGATAATGGCCGCGATTGCCAGCAATGCCGTTTTGACTTCTCGTGTTATTTTCAAAAAAGTAGGTGTTAGGTTGCACGCAAATTTAAGGAAACTTGGCAGAAAAAGAAGCCACTATTCAATTTTTGTTTTCAAGGCTTCGCCGACCGTGATTTTTTTTCCATCGCGAAAAGCAACAATGTAGCAGGTTTTGAAACCCTCATCTTTTGCCTTGCGTTGCATTTCCTGAATTTTGAGATAATTGGAAGTTTCGCCATAGTAATATTTATAAAACTTTCCTTCCTTGCTGCGGGAAATATTTTCCAAGCCTTTGAAATTGTAGGGTTTGGTTTCAAGTTTGTTGGAACTTGCGGCCAATTGCACCTTAAAAACCACGTTTTTGTATATATCTTTTTCTTCGCCGGCTTTTTCTGCTGCTTCCACCAATTTTAGGTCGATACTATTTTTGTAGGCAAGAATGCCTTTTGCGATCGCTTTTGAAATCTCGCGTTGGCCCCTATCGGAACTCAAATAACTTCCTTCCTTGTCGTTGGATAGAAACCCGGTTTCCACCAAAACACTTGGCATGTAGGTTTCACGCAGCACCAAAAATCCGGCTTGTTTCACCCCACGGTTTTTGCGGTGCAGTTCGTTGGCAAAATTGTCTTGGATATTGGCGGCCAACAAAATGCTTTGGTCCAAATATTCGGCCTGCATCAACATCATTCCGATATAAGACTCGGGCGAATTTGGGTCGAAACCGTTATAGGTCACTTTGTAGTCATCTTCCAAAAAAATCACGGAATTTTCGCGCATGGCGATTTTCAAATTGTCCTTGTTCCGGTGAAGCCCCAAAACGTAAGTTTCCGATCCATAAGGTTGCGAACTGCGATTTGCGTTGCAGTGAATGGAAACGAACAAATTGGCATAAGCTTCATTGGCAATTTTCGCACGGCCGTCCAAGGTCACGAAAACATCTTTTTTTCGGGTGTAGATCACTTTTACATCGTCATGTTTTTCCAAGATTTCTCCCACTTTTAGTGTGAAACCCAACGCAACATCTTTTTCGATGAACCCATTACCGTTGGTCCCGGGATCGTGGCCACCGTGACCGGCGTCGAGCACCACTACGAATTTATCTTTTGATGATTGCGAATGGGCAACAAACACAAAAGCGTTGAAGAGCAATACAAAAAAAAGGAGTTTCTTCGTTTTCATAAAAATTAGTTTCTAGGCTCAATTGATGGCAAAATGCCTTATTTTATAAAATTGTCGACAGGCTTTCAAAAATATATGTAATTTTGAGACTTTCAAAAAGCACGCCAAAACTTGTGTCCATCAAAAAAATGGGCGACACAAAAATAGCACTCTTAGCATTGCGCACAACGATACTCCACATAGTTTTTTGCTGTATTCTGGGCTTGCTTTTTTCGTTGAAAGCAACAGCGCAGGAAACCGATAGCCTTGAAACTGTGGTTCCTTCCGTGACAAAAGATTCCATCATTATCGAACCACAAATTCCGGCTGCCGATGAGTTGAACATCACCGTTCTCGACACGGTGAAAATTGATTCTGTAAAGACCAAGCAACCGCTTTTGACCGACAAAGTTGTTCACAGTGCCAAAGATTATATGCGCCTGTCGCGCAAAGAAAACAAAATGTATTTGTACAATGAGGCCTCGATCGAATATGGCGACATTTCGCTCAAAGCAGGGGTCATTATTCTCAATAACGAAAAAAACGAGGTTTACGCATACGGAATCGTGGATTCTTTGGGAAATTATGTCCAATCGCCTGTTTTCAAACAAGGGCAGCGAACCGTGAAGCCCGACAGTATACGGTTCAATTTCCAAACTAAAAAAGCCTTGGTTTTCAATTCCAAAACCGAAGAAGGTGCATTCAAGGTACAGGCCGAAGTCACCAAGCGCCAAAACGATTCGGTTTATTTTATGAGCAATGTACGCTTCACTACTGCAGAAAATGTCGAAGATGCGGAATACTATTTTTATGCACGAAAAATCAAGTTTGTTCCGGGCGAAAAAATCGTCACGGGATTGGTGAATATGTACATTGCCGATGTGCCCACACCTTTGGGACTTCCGTTCGGGTATTTTCCATTGACCGACGAGCGGACTTCAGGGTTCATTATTCCATCATTTGGCGACAATCAAGACCGCGGTTATTTTTTGCAGAACGGCGGTTATTATTTTGCCATCAACGAATATTTGGATTTGGCGGTTTTGGGCGATTATTACACCAATGGCAGCTATGGTTTGCGATTCGATTCGAATTATGCTTTGCGCTACCGTTTCAGCGGGAATTTGAGTTTCCGGTATGAAAACCTGCTGACCAGCGAACCGGGTTTTCCCGATTATTCCGAAACTTCGATTTACAACATCCGCTGGTCGCACCGGCAAGACGCAAAAGCAGATCCTTCTTCGCGGTTTTCGGCATCGGTCAATTTGGGGAGCAGCAGATATTACCGCCGCTCCATTAACCAAAGCAACGCAGGTAATTTTTTAAACAACTCGCTTAGTTCCTCGATTTCTTATTCCAAAACTTTTTCCGGGGAACC
>DASSWG010000058.1:0-6960 GCA_035705295.1 Flavobacteriaceae bacterium | reverse complement strand
ACCGCAGTTGCGGAAAGGGTTTTGTCGCGGGTTCGGGAAAAGTTGGGGTATTGATTTTTAGTGATCAGTGTTCAGTAGGCATTAAACAGAAAAACCCTTTCAGTGTTTTGAAACGATTAAAAGGCGGATGAAAATGAATATAACAAACAGCCAAAAAAATATTTATCCTTTCACTTCTACAAATCAAAGCCCAAATTTAGCTGGAGCATAATAGGAAACCAGTTTCCATTGCCCTCGGTATCAAAATAGTAAATGGTGCCCACATCGAAAAGCAGGTGAAAATTTCCGTATTTTTGCTGAACACCCCACGTGGGGCCAACCGCAAAATCGAAATCCGAGGTTCTGGAAAAATTGCTTTCGATAGTGTTCCCACGAACTAACAACCTAACCGAAACAAAATTCCCGGAATTGTTGTCGATCGATTTTTTCTTTTTCAATCGTTTTTCAAAATTGTAGAACCATTTTTCCTGAATATCCAAAAAGGGAGTGATCACATAGGTGAACCCATTCTCGGCATACGATAAATCTGGATATGCACCACCGAACCCTATTCCTATGCCAGTGGAAAAGGTGGAATTGTCCCCTGTGGAAAGTTCTAGTTCCACGCCAGGGTTCAAAAAATTGAGCCGCCAGACTTTTTCGGTGTGTTTGGTTTCATTTTGTTGGGCTTGAGCAAAAAAAGAGAACATTAATATTATTAGGACAAAAGACTTTTTCATATAAAATTAGCTAAAAAAACAAGAAGGTTCAAACAATGAACCTTCTTGTATAAATTAATTATTGTTTAATATATGTTTCATAATGTCCTTCTTCGGCATTTTCCTGTATTAATTTAAAGGCCGTGTAATTATCAAAAAAAAGGATATTGACAAGTGCATTTTCTTCCACACCAGTCAAATCCACTTCTATGAAATTGTTTCCTTGATAACTCCATGTTCCGGAACGAGATGCGGATTGACAATTACCAGGCGTATCTCCGATAAAAACTTTAACAAATAATTCGCCGTTTTCAGAAAAACGAATAATATTATCAAGTTCACAAACTTCGATGCCATTTGGCTCTCTTCCCATCAATTGCCATGTACCAATAATTTTCTCTTCGAAATTAACAGCTGGAGCAATATCCTCGTCATTACTGCAAGAAAAACAAAAAGACACCAATAAAAGTAAAAGCAATTTTTTTATTGAATTTTTCATTTGTTATTTTTTTTAATTTTGATTAAGCGCTTTATATACCATATTGCTTCCTTTCCATTCTGCATTACGTCTTGAAACACCTGTGAAATTCATATAAATATCATCAAAATCTGTGAGATCCCCTGCTTCAACACCATAACTGAAATCAATTCCTGTGTGGGTGCCTATCATCTCCGGATCAGTGATAACTTGTCCACTACTATTTAAAGAAATATTAAAACTTATTTTAGCGCCCCAATCATCATCTAGAACATAATTTATTTTTTTTGTATTAACCTGTCTCCTACTTAAATCCACGTAATGAACAATAGTAGAGGTTGGCGATGATAATAACATTGTAATTTTGGTAGTTTCACCACTCGTATCTACTTTATTGCCAGCAGCGACTGCCAAATCATAAACTGAATTCCAGAAAAGACTAGTTACCTGATCTACAGTAGTATCCATATCCGCACTAAAAGAAATATTTTCGTTGAAAAATTGTACAATAACCTCCTCATTAAAAGGAGTTTCTGGGTACTCGCTCCAAGGCACTGGCCAACTGTATATTTCAGGAGCCGAGGCAGTAGGATCCACCACTTTTCCATCACTATAAAAGATCATGTTGCCTGCGTTAATATCTGCAATACTCATGTCCAAACCTGATGGAGGAGGAACATTCATATTAGGAGGCGTAATTCTAAAAACAGCATCATTAATGACCAAAGCAACCTCATCTGTTACTTTTGTTGCCCACCAACTGGCAATTGTAGTACCAAAAACATCGATATGATGGTGTCTTTGATGTTTAATTTTTACTTGTATTGCTTTATAAAACCCATAATCTTCGTTAGAATATAAACTTTTGGTTCTTCGCTTGCCCCCCGTAAACTCTTCATAACAAACTTTGCGTGTTCCAAAAGGAGTCATTCCAAAAATTCCTGCATCATCATAATTACAAGGTTCCAAATCATCAATATAATTCACTAAACTTGAAGTATAATTTGGATCAGGCTGAGGATTACTGGTAGGCCCTGAAGAGGAACCAAAACCACAATTGCCTGTAACCACTGGTATTGGATTACCGGGTGAATACTCAATTAAACAGGGTGGGGGCTGCACTATATTTGGCGTTACATAACCATCAACAACAGGTGTTAGCGCAATTCTTCCCGCTGGCAAAGTACGTGGATCGGGAATAAAATCATTGATATTATTTTCATCAACATAATTTTTCAAAGCCAAGGAATCTTTTTCTTCGGCGATCAAAGCTCCGCTAAAAGTATATTTATAAATTTCCCCTTCTAAAACAATCTCCCGTTTATAATTCAACAGAGAGGCAAACAAATCATCAGAAATCAAGGGGTCGTCAAATTCCAATTCCCTTTCTTCCAATTCTGGCGGCAGCAATGCTTTTTTCTTTTGAAGATAATCAACAATTTTGTCGGTTTCGTTTTCTTGGTAATAGGGATACAACGGAATAAACCCCGATTCATAATAAACGCCAAAAATAGTTCGCAATTCCGATTCAGGCATATTTTTCAAGGTTGCGATCGTCTGATCAAAAGCAGCTTGGGTTTCAAAAACAAGACGGCCATTTCTATAATCCGCTAAAATTGGATTACCAGGAAACCTGCCGGTCATTTGTTGGGGTTGGGATTGGTTTTCTTTTTGTTGGGGAAGTTTTTCAAAATCAATTTCCTTTTCACATGCAACTACCAATAAAACCATGGTGAAAAGTCCTAAAATTCGGAAAAAATCAATACAGGCGTTTGGCCGTTTGGCCGTTTGGCCGTTTGGCCGTTTGAAGTTAAATTCATAATAGATTAAATTTAGTTAATAAGATGCCAAAATAATTAAAAAAAGTGCAACTCACAAGTTTTTTCTTACTTTAATCTATACAATTTCAAATTGTTTCCTTACCAATAGACACACAGAAAGCATACTAATCATAAAAAAATAGCTGTTCAATTTTGATGCAACTAGCAAGTTGAAAACTCCTTTTTGATGGGATAGGAAATTTAATCTATTTTGACAAAGGAATCAACCACGATGGCCCCGTCATCATATTCAGTTGTTATACCGAAAACAGTTCCATTTTCAGAAAAAATGATTTTTTGGATTTCGGTTTCTCCGTCAGAAGTGGTTTCAAATTCATTGTCGCCTAAATATTTCCATTGACCGGTATTGGTTTGTTCCAAACATCCTCCTCCTTCATTGGGCTCATCAGACACTAAGTTAGCCACAAAAATCCCTTCTGCTTTGAATTCAACCGTAGATTGAGGTAAACATGTACCCATATTCAGTGGTTCGCCATCTTCCACAATTTCAAATAAACGCCAAGTGCCTATGATTTTTTCTCCATTCTTATCAAGAACAACATCATCGTCATTGCTACAAGAGGAAAAAACTAAACTTAAAAAAAGAAGGCAAACTAAGGGTTTTAAAATTTTCATGATTTTTTCAAAATTTGTTAATAAAACGCTAAACTACAGTAAAAATCCAATTCTCAAAACTTTTGTTTAAACCACCTCAAATTGTTTCCCCGGCAGGGGCCGCACCAAGCCTTTTAATTCCAAGTTCAACAACAGGCTGGCGAGTTGGAAGGTCGGCAATCCGCTTTCGAGTGCGAGTTCGTCCAATTCGCATTTTCCTGTTTTTTGCAAAACCGAAAAAACTTTTTCTTCGTCGGGCGGGAGTTCCACAAACAATTTTTGTTGTTCGGGTTGGGGTTTTTCCAGGTCCCAGTTGAGCATATAAATAAGGTCGGCCGCACAAGTCAAAGCTTGTGCTTTTTGTTGTTTGAGCAAATTGTTGCAGCCTTTGCTTTGCAAATCGGTAGGCCTTCCCGGAACGGCAAAAACCTCGCGGTTGTAGGAATTGGCAATATCGGCGGTGACCAACGAGCCGCCTTTTTCGGCGCTTTCCACCACAATTGTGGCTTGGCCCAGCCCGGCAACAATGCGGTTGCGGCTCAAAAAATTGGCGGGCAAAAAATCGGAATTGCTCCAAAAATCGGTCACAAATCCGCCGTTGGCCTCCACTTGTTCGCGGTATTTTGCGTGGGTTTTCGGATAAATTTTGTCCAAACCATGCGCCATGCAAGCCACGGTTTGCAAATTGTTTTTAAAGGCCGCTTTGTGCGCCGCAATGTCAATTCCGTAAGCAAACCCGGAAACGATCACCGGGTTCAAAGGCGCCAAATCTTCGATCAGTTTTTCGCAAAAGGCAACTCCGTGCACGGTCGCTTTTCGTGTGCCAACAATGCTGATTATTTTTTTTCGCCGCAAATCGAGGTTTCCTTTTTGAAAAAGCAAAATGGGCGCGTCGATGCAATGTTTTAAATTTTCGGGATATTTTTTATCTTGAAAATAAACGGTTTCGATCCCGTTGGTTTCTATAAATTTTAGCTCCGCTTCGGCTTCTTCCAAATAAAGAGTTTTGTGCAATTCTTTTAACGTGTGCGAACCAATCCCGTTGATTTTCATCAAATTGGATTTCTTTTCTTTAAAAACCGCTTCCGCAGAACCCAAATGTTGCAAGAGTTTTTTTGCGGAAATATCACCGATATTCGGAATCCGTTGCAAAGCCAACAAATAGATGAGTTCTTTCTTTGACATGTTTAAATATACGCAAATATTTCAATTTGGCTTTTGAGAAAAACATTCATCCCATTCAAATTCTGGGGAAAACTTGTTGAAAAAAACCTATAAAGCTGCCTTTTTCAAGGCCAAAATTTCCTACATTTGTTTCAATGACCGTTGAAAATTACATAAAAGACCTGCTCTACCGCTACGAATGTGTGATCGTTCCGGGTTTTGGAGCCTTGATTTCACAGCGCAAACCTGCTGAAATACATACCAGTACAAACGCATTTTACCCACCAAAAAAGATCCTTTCGTTCAACCGGCAATTGGTCAAAAACGACGGTTTGTTGGCGAACCACATCGCACAAGTGGAAAAAATCGGCTATGAAAAAGCCATGTACAAAATCCATCAGTTTTCGCAACAATTGAAAACGGTACTTTCCGAAGAAAAGAAAATTACCTTGGAAAACATTGGGGTTTTCAAAATGGAAAAAGGCGACAAACTGCATTTTCAACCGAGCTATCACGAAAATTATTTGTTGGACGCTTTTGGTTTGGCTTCGTTCACTACCCCTGAAATTAAACGACAAGTTTACAAAAAAGAAGTCGAAGCCTTGGAAGAAAAAACCGGCTTGGTTTTCACGCACGAAAAAACCCTTTCTTCCAAGCACAATTACTTAAAATACGCCGCCGTTGGTTTGTTGGCGATCGGGCTTTCCGGATTTTTGGGAATGAATTGGTACAGTGGCCAAGTGGAAAAACACAATCTTGCCGCACAGCAAACCGCTGAAAACCAATTGGAACAAAGAATACAAAAAGCCACGTTCACCATTGGGAACCCGTTGCCGGAAATTGTTTTTAAAGTCGATGTGCAACCTGGGAAATACCACATTGTGGCCGGCGCTTTTCGCGAAGAAGCCAATGCCCGTAAAAAGACGCGCTTGTTGATCGAAAAAGGTTTTCACGCCCGCGAAATCGGCAAAAACAAATACAATTTGTACCAAGTGGTGTACAGCAGCCACCAAACCCGATCGGAAGCGTTGAAAGCCCTTCGCGAAATAAAACGCTCCGACAACGAAAACGCATGGCTGTTGGTGCAAGAACTCTAAATGAGCTATTGTTCAAAATTCACACCTGCTACCTATCCCTAATTCCTATTCCCAACTAAACCCGAATAGCTTACCTTTGCCAAAAAAAGAAATGCAGCCGAAATTTCCGAAAGATTCCCGAACCATCGTAACCGATTTGGTGCTTCCGAGCGAAACCAACCCGTTGAATAATTTGTTCGGGGGCGAATTGTTGGCGCGCATGGACCGTGCCGCGAGCATTGCCGCCCGACGCCACAGCCGACGGATTGTGGTGACCGCTTCGGTAAACCACGTGGCTTTTAACCGTGCCGTTCCATTGGGAAGCGTGGTTACCATCGAAGCCCAAGTTTCGCGCGCGTTCAAAACTTCCATGGAAATTTACATGGACGTATGGATCGAAGATCGGGAAAGTGGTTTGCGCAGCAAGGCGAACGAAGCAATTTATACTTTTGTGGCGGTCGATGAAATGGGTTCTCCCGTTCAAATTCCAGAATTGGTGCCGGAAACAAAATTGGAAAAAGAACGTTTTGCCGCTGCTTTACGCCGAAAACAATTGAGTTTGGTCTTGGCCGGAAAAATGAAACCCAATGAAGCCACGGAATTGAAAGCACTTTTTGAGGAATAAATTTCAACCTCGCATTTTCGAATTTCTATTCCTTTCACATCTGATAGATCCAATCCGCAGGATCCAGCTTTTGGGTGTTTTTGTAGATCAAAAAATACAAGGTGGTTTTTCCGGTGGCGGTACTTTTTGCAACCCTTCCCAAAGCTTCACCAAGTGTAATTTGATCGCCTTTTTCCACATAAACATCCGATAAATTGTTGTAAATGGTGATGTAATCACCGTGCCGGACCATCACGGCCATGTGCGCGCCACGAACCGATTGTACCTCACTGACAACGCCGCCAAAAATGGCTTTTGCCTCTGCATTTTCCTCGGTGTTAATACGAACCCCGTTGCTGTTCACGGTCACGGAACTCACGATTGGGTGCGGATGCCTTCCAAAACTCATGGC
Organism: Flavobacteriaceae bacterium; assembly: GCA_035705295.1. Classification (GTDB taxonomy): domain Bacteria; phylum Bacteroidota; class Bacteroidia; order Flavobacteriales; family Flavobacteriaceae; genus DASSWG01. The sequence continues at coordinate 93 of DASSWG010000058.1, read as the reverse complement.
AACAATGCCCGATTCCACGGGCCAGGGCAATTTTCCTTTGTTACTTTCAAAATCGGCGGCCAAGGCTTTTGCGGCCGGGGTTAGTTCAAAAAC
>DASSWG010000057.1:0-2919 GCA_035705295.1 Flavobacteriaceae bacterium | reverse complement strand
GAAGTTTACATGGAATATTACACCCACGAGGAAATCAAAGAAATTTTGGATTTCTATGAATCGCCAATTGGACAAAAAGTGATCGAACAAACCCCAAAAATTACCGAAAAATCAATGACTATCGGGCAAACTTGGGGAATGGGCCTACGGCCATTGCTTACAAAATATGCACAATAAGATAAAGTGCTGTTTTTTTAAACCGATTTTCTTTGAGGATCGGTTTTTTTGTGCGCTCATTTTACTCTTCCGGAAAAACCACACTTTCATAAGCACCGGCATCGGGGTTTGCGTTTCTGGGCGTGCCCAAAATATCCTGTGGTACCAAATTGGGAAGCGCAATTCCGTTGGCGGCCGATTCTTCGCCAATGTTTAATTGGTTTTTGTTTGGGTCGAGAAATACAGGATCTTCGTTTAAAACACTATTTTCGTACAAAGCCGGGTTTTCAAAATCGTATTCCGCAATGCCGGAGAAGTTGTTGTTAAAATCGTTGAAACGGATCAAACAATTTTTGAATTTAAAGTTGAACGCGGCTTCTTCCGATTTGTTGAACAAGAGTTCTATATTTTCGTTCCCGTAAATGATACAGTTCGTGAAATTGGCTTCCACCAAATCGGAAACAAAAATATTTTCGGGGGTTTCCAACACATTTTCGATCAACACCGCTGGAAATTGACGAATTCCACTGTTCCAATAATTGGCGAAAGTGCAATGCACAAAATTGTATTTTCCTCCCAACGAAAGGTTCAACGAAGCTTGGCCGCTGTTGTTGATCACCAGGTTTTCCCCGTAAACATGACCGGTTTTTGCCAACAGGCCAACATTTGCGGAATTATAAATTTGTGTGTTTTTCAAGGTTAGGGTGGGAGTGGGTCCACCATCGTTGGAATCCATTAAAATACCGACCGTGGCGTTTTTGATGGTGGCGTGATTGAAATGATTGTCCGTGCTTCCGGCGGTGAGCCAAATCGCGCCCCATTGTCCGGGAACGTCGCTGAATTGCGGTTCCAAGCGATCACCTTCAAAAATGACTTCGTTTTCCAGTAATTCGGGGTCGCTGCTCAATTCGCCGTTCACATGCAACGAAGCGTTTTCGGCAACCAACAACCCGCTTTCCGCATGAAAGTGGACGCGCGCCCCGGCATCGACCGTCAAGGTTTTTCCGCTCGGAACGGCGGCGTAGCCATAAATCACATAAGGTTTTTCATTGGTGAAATGCAGCTCGGTATCGTCCAAGTAGAAACCTTCTATGCATATTTCTTCCCCGGTTTCTTCATTAATTATGAATGGAAGACACTCGGTGGTGCCGTCGGGGAAACGTTCAGGGTATAGAAAAACCGCATCTTGCACTAAGGTGACCAATTCCACATTTTGTTGCTTGGTCCCCGCATCGAAAAGAATGGCATCGGTGTATAAAAATTGAGTTTCGCCGGTGGTCAATTCTTCGATGGAAGCGGTGGTTTCCACGAAAATATAAATGCTGTCGTTGGCCAAAATGTCGATGTTGTCGAAGCTTTTTCCGGGAATTCCGTCCACGTTCAACCGATAATACGAACTTTCTCCTTGCTGCAACCGAATGTTGGGAATGGTAATGTCTTCATCGCTGGTGTTGTGAACGGTCAAATTATAGGTGCTGGAGCTAATTCCGGTGAAAATGGTGTCCAAATAGACGGTGTCTTTTGAAAATTCCAAATTTCCAGAACTCGGGACCGTTTCGAAATCTTTTCGGCACGAACTCCAAAAAATCACCGAAACCAATAAAAAAAGACCGTATAAATAGCGCATAAAGATTAAGGATTTACGAATTTTGATTTTCGTTGTCATTGAATAATAAGATAACGTGAAACCCAAGGGCTTATTTCTCGATTATTTTCACTTCGAACAATTTGTCCCAATTTTTTCCGGTGACGTACAGTTTTTTGGTTTCCGGATTATAGGCAATTCCGTTTAAAACGTCGAGTTTCGGATGTTGTTTTACTTTTTCGCGCAGCCCTCGAAAATCGATCAGGCCTTCAATCGCCCCATTTTCTGGGTTGATGATGACCACGCCATCTTTCAAATAGGTGTTGGCGTATATTTTTCCCTCCACCCATTCCAGTTCGTTCAATTTGGTGGTGATGCCGTGGTTGGTAACGGTTTGTACGAACCGTTTTTCTTCCAAGGTTTCCGGGTCCAAAATCCAAATTTTTTCGGTGCCGTCGCTTTTGTAGAGCACTTTGCCGTCAGTGGCCAATCCCCAGCCTTCTTTGCTTTTGTCGTATTCAAAGGTTTTCAATTTTTCGAAGGTGTCCACATCGTACACAAAACCTTTTCCGGATTGCCATGTAAGCATGTAAATTTTGTCGTTCAAAACAGCGATTCCTTCCCCAAAATAACGATCGCCCAAATTGATTTTTTTCATCACTTCGCCGGTTTTGTAATCCACTTTTCGCAACGAAGAAGCACCGCGTTGACCAGTGCTTTCGTACAGTTTCCCATTGTAAAAATCCATCCCTTGCGTGTAGGCATTGATGTCATGCGGATAAGTATTGACGATTTCGTACGTGTAAATAACCGGTTTTTTATTGTACAGCAACTTGATGGTTTCCGTTGCTTCAAATTGATTTCCTTCGGAATAAATCTTTGCGGTCAACACATGGTTGCCGAGCTTTAAATTTTCAAGTTGAACAATAAGCGGTTCGTTTTTTTTGGTTTTTTGAAGCCGCTTTTTTCCATAAAAATACACCACCGAATCAATGGGTTTTTGATCGGGATTTTCGACGGAAACGTTTAAACGGTCGCCCAAGTGATATTCTTTCGAATTATTGGCAAAATCAAGCTTGAAATTTGTTTTTTTGTCTCCACAGGAAATCAGTAAAAACGGTAAAAGAAAGGAGGCCAAAAGTTTAGGTGCTTTCATTGGGAATAAAGGTTTTTTAGGC
>DASSWG010000056.1:0-3110 GCA_035705295.1 Flavobacteriaceae bacterium | reverse complement strand
TTTTTCAGGATAGGCCTGCATTTTTTCTTCCTTGTTTTCGGCTTCCACAAAAGAAATGTGCACATAACCGCCCGTTGGCAAAGCGGGTTTTTGATGAGCGTTTTCAAAAAGCGCGCGGTGCGGCGCAAAATTCAAATATTGCGAAACATGCTTGAAAAATTCATTGTTGAAATGAACGATTTCCGCATTGCTGCGATAATTCGATGGAAGGTTTTCCGAAAAAACTTCAACGGAAAAAGGACTTTTTCCACCACACAAATCCATAAATTGTTCGGCTTTTCCACCACGCCACCGATAAATCGCTTGTTTTGCATCACCCACGAGCGTCAACGACCCGCTTTGTTGAAATTCGTCCTGGCCCGAAAGCGCATTGTCGATCAGCGGAATTAAATTTTCCCATTGCAATTGTGATGTGTCCTGAAATTCGTCGATGAAATAATCGCGATAACGCTCGCCCAAGCGTTCGTAAATAAAAGGAACGGGCTGGTTTTTGACACTTTGGCCTATTTTTTTGTTGAAATCGGAAATCAACAACAGGTTGCGTTCTTTTTTGATTGCATCCACCGCTTGCCCAATATGGTTCAGCAAGGAAAGCTGTGTTAAATTTTTCCTTATTTCGTCATAAAACCGCGCGGCCATCACCGCTTTTTTACTTTGCTCGAAAAGTAAAGCGATCTGTGGTTGCAACTGATCGATCAAATTCGCTTTCTTAGGGAACTTTTTCAAAATACCGCCACTGTACAAGTTTTTTTCAGCGATCGTTTCCTGCCATTTCGCAATATACTTATCCTCAAAATTTTCTTGCTGAAGTTTTATAAAATATTTCGGAAGATAGCCCCCGTTAAAATCCGATACTTCCAACCCGTTTTTTTCCATCAACCCACAAAATTCGACCCCACATTCTTTGGCGAACGCTTTTTGGTCGCGGCAAGCTTTTTTCAATTTTTCCGAAAAATCATGAAAATCCGAAAGGGTTTTTGAGTTGATTTTTTCCAAAGGCAAAAGGTTGTTCTCGTTGGTGAGCAACTTGGCAATTTGGTTCAGGTCGTGGGCAATGTTCCAGCTTTTATCGTCGTCGGCTTTGGAAATGGCAAAATCGACCAAGACTTTGGTGAGTTCTTGATTTTCGCCAGCTTTTGCGATCACGCGGTCCACGGCTTCTTTCAATATGGAAATTTCGTCCAGTTCCACTTCAAAATTCATTGTCAGCCCCAAATCTTTGGCAAATGTGCGTAACACCCGGTTGGTGAACGCATCGATGGTGGAAACCTCGAAAGCGGCATAATTGTGCACCAAACTTTTCAAGACCGCTGTTGACTTTTGCTGGATCAAGGTTTCGGACAAACCGGTTTCCGAGGCAATGGCTTTCAACAAAACAGTTTGTTTTTTGGTGATCGCACCATTGGAAAAAGCCGTTAAGTTTTCGACGATGCGGGTTTTCATCTCTTCAACGGCCTTGTTGGTGAAGGTAATGGCAAGTATGTTACGGTAGGCGTCGTTTCGTTTTGCCGTGAACAAAAAGGAAAGGTATTTTTTTACGATGGCAAAGGTTTTTCCCGAACCTGCCGAAGCGTTGTAAACCGTGAATGGCGTCGAATTTTTCAACTGAAAAGTTTTTACTAAAATAGGAAAATATACCGTGGGCGGTTCAATTTTTTCTGTTTTCCGAGCTTTTTTTTCTCTTCCGGTCCCACCAAACGAACACAATGAACAATACAAAACACACAATGGAGCCCCAAATCAAACCGGTTTTCAAACGTTCGTAATTTTCGCCCAAAAAAGCAATGAAAAGTATCAAAGGGGTGATGCCCAACATGGTCGCGCCGATGAATTTCCAATAGCCCATTTTTAAAATGCCCCCCACAAAACTGATGGCATCGTTGGAAAGGAACGGGCACAAACGCACCACAATAACCGTCCAAAAGCCATATTCGTCAATAAACGAACTGATTTTGTTTGCTGTTTTTTGTCCAATGAATTTGGAAATATAGGAACCAAAATAGCGCCCAATGAAATAACCGACCGATGAAGCGATGAAAATCGCCGCCAACAGAAGAATACTTCCCCAAACCGGGCCAAATGCCACGATGGTGACTATCATCAGCAAAGGGGTGGGAATTACGATCAGGAACATTTGCAAAACCATGGCGATGATCACCACCAACGGGGCCCAAAAACCAAATTGAGCGACCCAGATTTCCACTTTTTGTTGATCGCCGCTCGTAAAAACTTGCCATGCTTCTTGTAAAAAATCATTGACCGAAGGCACAAAAAAATAGGCCAATACCAAAGCGCCCACCAAGCCCAAGGAAATGAACAACGGGGCTTTGTTTTGTTTCACGGAAATTGTTTCGGTATCATCGGCCATATAAGTTGTTTTTTTAATTTTACAGTATTCTTGAATTTTTTAAAAGCGGAAGTTACAAACACTTCTTTTTTTGACCCAAAGAATGTTTTCAAAAAAACAGAAAAGCAAGACAATTTTAGTAATTTGGTTTAAAATTTATGCAATGAGGTATTTCCCACTTCTTTTTCTACTGTTGTTTTTCATCCGTTGTGATTTTCCACAAGATCCGAACCATTCTTTTGAAGAAGCAAAACAATCAGGGCTAAAAGTTGGCGTTGCGATCAACCCGCCGTTTACTTTTCTCAAAAATGGCAATTTAAAAGGGAGCGAAATCGAACTCATCAAAAATTTTGCGGAAAAGAAAAACTTGGACCTCGATTTTACGATCGCCACGGAAAGCGAATTGATCGAGCAACTGGAAAAACATCAATTGCATGTAGTGGTCGGAGGGTTCGACAAAAAAACGATTTGGAACAAAAAATCCGGATTGAGCGTTCCCTATGACGGCAAACATGTTTTTTTGGTGGGAAAAGGCGAAAACAAATTGCTTTTTGAGTTGGAAAATTTCTTGTTCGAAACATTCAAAAAACAATGAAGAAAATCACTAAATCATGAAAGAAATCACTGTTTTTGAATTGCCGGACACGCTAAAAAAAGTCATGCAAAAAGCCAAGAAATTGGAATGGATCACCGTGGCTTATTTGGTGAGCGTGATTGTTGTGATGTACACCGTTTTAGGAGCTTCACAAGCGATGAAAGCAGC
>DASSWG010000055.1:0-27398 GCA_035705295.1 Flavobacteriaceae bacterium | reverse complement strand
GAACAGGTGATCGATTATTTGGGAATGATGGGCGACTCGGCCGACAACATTCCCGGACTTCCCGGGGTGGGCAAAAAAACCGCCGAAAAATTCATCCAGGATTATGGCAGTATGGAAAACTTGTTGGCCAACACCGACCAACTTAAAGGAAAAATGAAAGAAAAAGTCGAAGCCAACAAAGAACTGGGGCTGCTTTCCAAACAATTGGCAACCATTTGCGTCACCTGCGATGTGAAATTCGACGCCGAAGATTTCGAACTTTCCAAACCCGATGTGGAAAAAGTAGTGGGAATTTTCAAGGATTTGGAATTTAGGAGGCTTACCGAACAGTTCATCAAAATGTTCCGCGAAGAAGCCAACGCGATCGGGGGTTTGACCAACCCCGAAAAACCTGTGGAACCCCAACCTACCCGTTCGGCAGGCGGGCCCGGCAAAAAAACCACTGCTGGTGCCGGGCAGTTTTCGCTTTTCGGAAACGAAGTTTCAGGGGAAGAAGTTTCCACAGAAAACATACAAGGGTACAATACCCTCGAAAACACGCCCCATTTTTACCAAACGGTTCTGCCGGGAATGTCTGCCCAATTGTTTTTTGAAAATTTGATGAAACAAACTTCAGTATGTTTCGATACCGAAACCACGAGTTTGCGGCCCATCGAAGCCAAATTGGTGGGCATCGCTTTTTCTTGGGAAAAAGGAAAAGGTTTTTACCTGCCGTTTCCCGATGATGAATTTGAAGCGCAAAAAACCGCGGAGCAATTGCGTCCGTTTTTTGAAAATGAAAAGATCGAAAAAATCGGTCAAAATCTCAAGTACGATTTGAAAGTGATGGCCAATTATAACATCGAAGTGAAAGGGCCCCTTTTCGACACCATGTTGGCGCACTACATCATCAACCCCGATATGCGCCACAATATGGACATTTTAGCGGAAACCTATTTAAACTATTCCCCGATGCCCATCGAAAAATTGATCGGCAAAAAAGGGAAAAACCAAGGCTCGATGCGCGATGTGGAAATCGAAAAACAGACTGAATATGCTGTGGAAGACGCGGACATCACTTGGCAGTTAAAACATTTTTTCGCTTCGGAACTCAAAGATGCCGACAACGAAAAATTGTATTCCGAGATTGAAATTCCGCTTTTGCGGGTGTTGGCCCACATGGAAACCGAAGGCATTCGGGTGGACAAAGCTTTTTTGGCCAAACTCTCAAAAACCCTGGAAACCGACATCGCCAAGCTTGAAAAAGAAATTTACGAGCAAACGGATGAACAATTCAACATTGCTTCGCCAAAACAACTGGGCGATATCCTTTTCGGGAAAATGAAAATCACCGACAAACCAAAAAAAACCAAAACCGGTCAATTTTCCACCGCCGAAGATGTGCTTTCCTATCACGCAAAGGAACACAAAATTGTTGCGGATGTTTTGGCATGGCGCGGTTTAGTGAAGCTAAAAAACACCTACGTCGATGCGCTGCCCGGGCAAATTCAGGAAAAAACAGGGCGCATCCACACCGAATATGCCCAAACCGTTGCGGCCACGGGCCGGCTGAGCTCCAACAACCCGAATTTGCAGAACATCCCCATCCGCACTGAACGCGGTCGGGAAATCCGCAAGGCTTTTGTGGCGCGCGATGAAAATTATACACTGCTTTCGGCCGATTATTCCCAAATTGAACTACGCATCATCGCTGCCTTGAGCGAAGAAGAAAATATGATCAAAGCTTTTCAAAATGGTGAGGACATCCACGCTTCCACAGCAGCTAAAGTATTCAATGTAACCTTGGAAAACGTTACCCGCGAACAACGCAGCAACGCCAAAACCGTGAATTTTGGGATTATTTACGGGGTTTCCGCCTTCGGGTTGAGCAATCAAACAAGTTTGAGCCGAGGCGATGCCAAAGAATTGATCGAAACTTATTACAAAACCTACCCGAAATTGCGGCAATACATCGCCGAACAAATCGATTTTGCGCGCGAAAACGGTTATGTGGAAACGGTGATGGGCCGCCGTCGCTATTTGAAAGACATCAACGCCGGAAACCACATGGTCCGCAGCGGCGCCGAACGCAACGCCGTGAATGCACCTATACAAGGAAGTGCCGCGGACATTATCAAATTGGCAATGATCAATATTGACAAAAAATTGACCGAGGGAAAGTACCGATCGAAAATGTTGCTGCAGGTGCATGATGAACTGGTATTCGACATTCACAAAAGTGAGTTGGAAGAACTGAAACCCTTGATCAAAAATGAAATGGAAAATGCTTTTAAATTAAAAGTGCCGTTGGAAGTGGAACTTGGGATTGGGGAAAATTGGTTGGAAGCACACTAATTTAGTGGGCAGTGGGCAGTGTTCAGTATTCAGAAGCAGTTGCCAGGAAATTCTTAATTCAAAAAAACAAACGTTTTTCGTCAAATTCGGACGTTTTATTAATTCTTATTGAATTGAAAAACAATTGCCCTAAATTTTTAACATTTTGTTTTAAGAATTCCCTGTATTAAATCCGTAATTTAGGGATTCATAATCTTAAAACTATTCATCATGTCCGTGATCAAAGTAATCGAAATTATGGCCAATTCCAACACAAGTTGGGAAGATGCCACCAAAAAAGCCGTTGCGCACGCGTCAAAAACCGTAAAAAATATCCGTTCGGTCTATGTGCACGAACAAAGCGCCATGGTGAATGGCAATGAAATTTCCGAATATCGGGTAAATGTGAAAATCTCTTTTGAAGTAGATTGATCTTTATGGCATAAGGGGAGATGTTTTTTTACTCTCCTTTTCCTTTTAAGCCTTCCAGCATTGTTCGGGTCATTTTTTCCAAGTCGAATTCCGCTTTCCAGTTCCAATCTTTTTCAGCGGCAGAATCATCGATGCTCGACGGCCAAGAAGCGGCAATTTCTTGTCGGAAATCCGGATCGTAGCTAATTTCAAATTCAGGGATTTGTTCCTGAATGCTCGCCGCCAATTGTTCGGGTGTGAAACTGATTCCTCCTAAATTATAGGAAGAACGTATTTTTATATTTTCGGGCGCGACTTCCATAATGGAAATGGTCGCACGGATCGCATCTTCCATATACATCATCGGCAAAGCGGTGTTTTCGTCCAAAAAAGAAGTATATTTTTTGTCCTTTAAAGCCTCGTGGAAAATTTCGATCGCATAATCAGTGGTGCCGCCGCCGGGAGGAGTCGTGTAACTGATCAAGCCCGGATAGCGAATGCTGCGCACATCGACCCCGAATTTATTGAAATAATATTCGCACCAACGTTCACCGGTTTGTTTGCTGATTCCATAAACCGTGGTGGGTTCCATCACCGTGGTTTGCGGCGTGTTTTCTTTGGGTGTCGAAGGCCCAAAAACGGCAATGCTCGAAGGCCAAAAAACTTTGCTTATTTTCTTCTCTTTGGCGAGGTTCAAAATATTGAACAACGAATCCATGTTCAAATTCCAGCCGCGCATCGGAAATTTTTCGGCGGTGGCGCTCAACATCGCGGCCATCAAATAGACCGTGTCAATTTCATAATGCAGCACCAAATCTTCAACGGCTTTATAATCGGTGGCATCGGCGATTTCGAAAGGGCCGGAAACCATTAATCTTGTATTTCCTTCGCGAATATCGCTTGCAATGACGTTTTCGGCTCCGTACTTTTTTCGTAAAGCGAGTGTCAATTCGGTTCCGATTTGTCCACAAGCACCGATGATCAATATTTTTGGCATAATTTCAGTTTGTGTGCAAAGATATTTAATTCTCAATGAACTTAAGGAAGAATTGGATTGCCAACTTTTTGTACCTTTCCGCTCTATTTTCAAATATGTGATGCCTTTGTTGAATTCAATAAAATTTTTCCTTTTTCGCGGGTTGGTTTTTTCAGCATCCTGCTTGTTCCTTTTTGCTTGTCAAGAAGAAAACCACGCAGCTGCAAAAAAAGAATTCCAAGAAAAAAAAGCACTTTCTTTTTCCAAAGAAATCGTATTTCCCCCAAAAAGAAACATCGTTCTGTTGCCCGACGCAAAAACAGCCACTTCCAAATGGTTGGCGTTCATCACCGCCCAAGCGGAAATAACAAAGTTTGAAAATTTCACGGTGCAAGAAGCCGTGAACAATGCGCGGACCACCAATCAAATAATGACGGAACTACAAAAAACCGTTCCGTCGGTTTTTCAGGTGAAACCCGTGCTGGCAAGGCTCAATGTGTTGGTCACACTTTCGAAAGTATTGTTGCAAAAAACTTCCGACCCGAACACAACTGCCAAAGAAATTGAAAAAACCGCCAAAAAAATCCCGGCCGCGTTTGCACATTTAAAAATCCAGCTCAACGAAGTTTTCCGAAAAGGAATAGCGGAATTTGAACTGGAACTCGATCAAAAAGCCGATTCCCTCGAAATGCAAAAATCAAAAGACACCCTTTTTCTGCCATCAACATCCAATTGAATATGAAAAAAATTATCGCTTTGCTTTTTATCGCTTTTTCCGTTGTTTCATGCGCGGAAAACAAAACCGCTTCTTCCGTTGAAAATTCTTCCGAAACCGCTCAACAAGAAATTGACAAAACCTTGAACAATTGGCACCGTTCCGCTGCCAAAGCGGATTTTGAAGCTTATTTTTCCACTTTGACGGAAGATGCGATCTATATCGGAACCGATGCCACAGAAAACTGGGACATCGCGGAATTCAAAGGATTCGCAAAACCCTATTTTGAGAAAGGAAAAGCCTGGGATTTCACCGCTGTGGAACGAAACATATTTCTTTCCAAAAATGGGCAAATTGCTTGGTTCGACGAACTTTTGAAAACCTGGATGGGCCTTTGCCGCGGATCGGGGGTTTTGGTAAAACAAGATGGAAAATGGAAAATAAAACATTACGTTTTGTCCGTCACCGTTCCAAACGACCGCATTGAAGAAACAGTTCGAATGAAAAGTGATTTTGATAAAAATTACCTCAAGAAAATTCCCATTGGCAAAAAATAACCCGTCAAAAAATATACATTCACCACAAAACCGTACCTTTAGCGACTAAATTTTTCGAACTGCAACAGCAGAAACCGAACAAAAATTAAAATTTTAAATCCAAATCAATAGAAAAATGAAAATCAATGTAAAACAAACCTTGTTGGGTGCACTATCCGTTTTGGCGGTGACTTCCTGCATCGACGACAAGAAAGATCCAAAAATGGAAAACGCCACGGGCGACACCATTCCGGGAATCAACATGGCCTATCTCGATACCACGGTGCGCCCACAAGACGATTTTTATCAATTTGTGAACGGCGGCTGGTTGAAAGATGCCGAAATCCCCGCCGACCGGACTTCTTGGGGCGGATTCCAAATTTTGCGCAAAAAAACCGATGCCGATGTGTTGGAAATTATCGCGAACGCACAAGAAAGCGGAAAATACGCAGCCAGCACCGACCAAGCAAAAGCCATTTTTGTTTTTGAATCGGCATTGGACACCATGGCGCGCAACAAAACTGGAATTGCGCCCATTCAGCCTGCGCTGGAAAAAATCAATTCCATTCAAAATGTAGAAGATCTGCAACGCGTTTTGGCCGAAAATCCCGCGGAAATTTCTTCTCCTTTCTTCGGATTGGCGGTTTTTTCCGATCCCGACGACAGTGACATCAACGCGGCCTATATCGCCACGGGCCGATTGGGGCTCCCCGATCGCAGCTATTATGTAAAAGACGATGCCAATTCGAAAAAAGTTAGGGAACAATATGTGGCCCACATCACCCGCATGCTCCAATTTTTGGGAACCGATGAAGCAACCGCTCAAAAAAACGCGGAAATGATTTTGGCGTTTGAGACCAAATTGGCCACACCACGTTTCACCAAAGTGGAAAGCCGTGATTTTCGGAATTTTGACAACCCAAAATCCATTGCCGAACTTTCGCAAATCGTTCCCGCAGTCGAATGGAACCAATACATTTCCGGATTGGGCGTAGAAAAAGAACTGGACACCGTTATCGTGATGCAGCCAAAATATATGAAAACTTTGCAAGACATTTTTGCCGAAGGAAATGTGGAAAAATGGAAAACCATGATGCGTTGGTCCACATTGAATTCTGCCGCGAGCCAATTGACCACCGAAATGGAAAAAGCCAATTGGGATTTTTACAGCAAAACCCTTCGCGGTGCAAAAGAACAACGCCCGGCGAACGAACGTGCCTTGGCAACCGTGAACGGAACCGTTGGCGAAGCTTTGGGAAAATTGTACGTGGATGAAAAATTTCCGCCCGAAGCAAAAGTCAAGGCCGAAAAAATGATCGACAACATCATCGCGGCCTATCAAACGCGTATCGAGGCTTTGGAGTGGATGTCCGATTCCACCAAAGCGAAAGCCATTGAAAAGTTGGATAAATTCACCGTGAAAATCGGTTATCCCGACAAATGGGAAGATTATTCCAACCTGAAAGTCGATGCGGACAATTCCTATTATGAAAATATGGTGGCCGTTTCCAACTGGAATTACGAAGAAGACCTTTCCGAAATTGGCGAACCGGTTGACAAAACCGAATGGGGAATGTCGCCACAAACCGTGAACGCTTATTTCAATCCTTTCTATAACGAAATCGTATTTCCAGCAGCGATTTTGCAACCTCCTTTCTACGATTACGAAGCCGACGCCGCTGTAAACTATGGTGGAATTGGCGCCGTGATCGGACACGAAATTTCGCACGCCTTCGACGATAGCGGTGCGCGTTTTGATGCAGAAGGAAACTTGAACAATTGGTGGAGCGAAGAAGATTTGGAAAACTTCACCAAACGCGGCGATGCCTTGGCCGAATTCTATTCGAACATTGAAGTATTGGACAGCGTGTACATTAACGGAAAGTTCACTTTGGGCGAAAACATTGGCGACTTGGGCGGTGTGTTGGCCGCATACGATGGGTTGATGCGCTATTATGAAGAAAATGGACGACCCGGAAAAATCGAAGGTTTCACGCCAGAGCAACGATTTTTTATGTCGTGGGCAACCGTTTGGAGGGGACTGATTCGCGACGAAGCTTTGCAGACAAAAATCAAAACCGATCCACACTCGCCCGGACAAGTTCGGGGCTATGCACCTTTGTTGCACGTCGATGCTTTTTACAAAGCTTTTGACATTCAGGAAGGAGATTCCATGTACATCGAGCCGGAAGATCGCGTTAGGATTTGGTAGGATCTCAATACATTTTATTTTTTCAAAAAGCCTGCAGTAAATGCCGCAGGCTTTTTGATTTCTACAAATCTCTGGAATTTGCTTGGAAAAGTAATTATTTTTATCCGTCGTATTTTTTGTTTTGCCCCTACAGGATGATTCTTGCGCAAAGCCATTTTGGCTCTCCTATTTTTTTTTTGCAAAACAATGATCCACGATGAAATTCTTCGACGCTAAAAATAGACTTGGTCTAGAACCTTTTTTTTCTTTGTCCCACGATTATTTGTGCATCGCGGGGTACGACGGTTATTTTAGAAAAGTAAATCCCGCGTTCATCAAACTTATGGGTTATGAGCAGCCGGAATTGTTCGCTCGTTCCATACATGATTTCATACATCCCGAAGATCAGGCAAAAACCGCGGCAAATCGCGCACAACTTCTGGAAGAGGTCCCGTTGTTGCATTTTGAAAACCGCTATGTCACAAAATCAGGGGAAATCGCATGGCTCACGTGGACCTCTGTTGCCCATCCTGCAGAAAAATTGGTCTATGCCATTGCCAAAAACATTACACACAAAAAAAAATTGGAAGAAGAGCGCCAATTTATGATAAGGGACCTCACTTCCAAAAATTCCGGTCTTAAACAATATACGTACACAATCGTGCACGATCTAAGAACGCCCATAAGCAATATGATTTCCCTTTTTGGCTTGTTGGATCCTTCAAAAATTCAAGATAAAGAAACATTGTTGTACCTTGAATTATTGGAAAAATCGGTGCACGAATTAAAAAATACGTTGAACGATCAAGTGGACCACCTCAAGAACAACCTTTTGCTAAAATCCAATTTGGAACAAGTGAATTTAAAGGAAATATTCGATACCACCACGGGTTCAATCAGCTCGTTGATCAAAGTGTCCAAAACCAGTTTTGTGATCGATTTTTCGGAATTTGAAATGCTTGTGGCCAATAATTTTTATCTGCAAAGTGTTTTTTTGAACCTCATCACCAATTCAATAAAATATTCCAAACCGGGAACCCCGCCTGTCATAACCATTGTATCCAAAAAAGAAAAAGACGGGCTGCAAATCCGGTTTTCGGACAATGGGATTGGTTTCGATATGGAGAAAAACAAAGATAAATTGTTCGGATTGAACCAAGTGTTCACCAATCATAATGACAGCAAAGGAATTGGTTTGTTCTTGGTGAAAAACCACATGGATAATTTGGGCGGCAGCATTGAAGTAACGAGCCAATTGGGTATCGGATCCACGTTTTTTTTGAATTTCAAAAACTGAATGAATTTTCCTTTATTCCAAAGAAATGCTTTGTTTCACCACCACCGCATCGTTCAGCACAAAAGGTTTGGGGATCATTTCCGGGCTTCGCGGCGGAACGCTGAACAATTCATTTTCCAACAAATCATTGCTGGAACCGAACATTACAAGTTTTGACAATTGGTTTTTCGGAAGCGTGAAATCTATTCGAAGTGTGTCGTTGGTTACTCCATAATAGGTCAACAACCGGTTTTGAAACCGATCTTTGAAAATATGGCGTTTTTCGCCATTGAATAGGAGGGAATCGGCGGTGAGTCCGTTCACTTTAAAACTTAAGAAATCAACTTTTTGGTCCGCGAACAATTCGATACGGTCGATTGGTCGTTTTGCCATGATTTTTAAATGGTAGGAAACGGTTTCCAGTTCCGAAGAATCTTTTGAAACCAACACCTCAGCTTTCGGTACCAGCTTGGTTTCGGCCTCGCTTGTGTAGGTGAAACCTGAATTGTATTTGCTTTCAAAAATTGGTTCCACAGCACGAGATCGTGGATTTTCCCCTAAAAATGCTTTGGTCCAATCGTCCAAAAGATAATCGTAAGTGTTCCAACTTGCACGATTGTTTTCGGCTTCCAGTACATAAACCAAGCTGTTGGGTTTCGGGCGATCTTCGGAAAAACCGGATTTAAAATGTGCCAATGTGAAAAACACAATGCCCACGATCAGGAACAAAAAAGCAAAATCCCCTTTTTGCCGGTAAAACCCAAAAATGGGCAACAACAAACCGAACAACAACACCATAAAAACACTGCTGACCGCCAACATTCCCAAGCCCAAACCGACCGGAAAAGCTTGGACCAACGGTGAAAAAACAAAAATTGCCGGAACGCACAGCAACAGCATCAAAAAAAGGTTGGGTTTTTCTTGCCAAATGAGTAGCGCAAAAACAATCAGCCCGAAAAAAACGGGCACCAAAAAATAAGCAGCGCCTTTTAAAAAGAAAGCCAACAAAACATTGATCAACAACCAAAAAAACAAAGGAACCACCAACAAGTTTTTAGTGTCTTCAGGCTTATGGAATTTGTGGTAAAAACCGAAAGTGACCGCCAAAGCAATGGCGACAAAAGCAGCGATGTACCAATGGCCGTTATAGGTGAAACCGTGCAAAATTTCTTGGTATTGTGGATATACCAACAACACTAATTTCCATCCAAAAAAAGTGAGCAACCCGCTAACAACAAGACTTCCAAAAAAAGGAATTCCGCCTTTCAACATTTTTGTTGGGGTCAATTTCTTTTTCTTGATTCCGACAAAAACCAAGAAAACGAAAACAACAATGGCCAAGATCAACAGCGGAAAAATCCAAGTAAACGGAAAATGGAACAAACCGAGCAGCGGAAAATTAAAATATACTTCCTCTTTTTCGGAAGCAAGTTCGTTCAAATTGGCGTTGCTGAAATAATCCAACAAGGGCATCAAATAACTTCCTTGGTGCGCAAGGCTTTTTTTATCGAGGTTTTTGGGAAGATCGAGCGCGGTATGGTAATCGAAATGATCGTCAATGAACGCAAAAAAGAAACTCGGAATGTCCATTTCTTCCCGAAAAACAGTGGAATCGGTATCGTTTGGAAGCATTTTGTACACGCTGTACATCAAGGAGGTGGCAACCGGAAATTGTGGATTCGCTTCAGCAAACGCATTGATCAATTTACTGTTTCCGCCATTGGTTTCCACGATCATGTTCGAGGGCCCACCGCTGCCACGCGCTTCAAAATTCAAAACCAAGCCAACGTTTTTTGCCCACGGATGTTCTTTTACAAAAAGTTCGGCGCCCAACAAACCCACTTCTTCCGCGTCGGAAAAAAGGATGATGATATCGTTTTCGTGCGGTTTCCCTTGTTCCAAAAAAGCGCGAATTCCTTCCAAAATAGTCGCCACGCCCGATGCGGCATCGCTCGCGCCAAACGAAGAATGCACCGCAGAATCATAATGGGAAAGCAACAACAAGGCTTTTTTATTGGGATTGGTACCGGGAATTTTGGCAATAATGTTTTCGGGTTTTGCCAAAATTCCGTGGTCGTTCAACACATAACCTTGTTGGGTCTGCACTTCCAAATCCATTTTTTGCAGTTCGGAAACAATGTAGTTCCGCACCAAACTGTGCCGGCGTGTTCCTACGGGATGTGGTTTTTTGGCGATTTGTTCCACATGCCGAAAAGCCCTTTCCGTGGAAAAAACGGTTTTTTTTGCATTGGCACTTTTCGGGTTTTGCGGACCCAAATCATAGAAACTGAAATAAACCAAACCAATGAGCAGTAAAAAGCTAAGGATGTTTGCGAATCGTTTCATTTTTTTATTTAGTGGTTTGGTGATCGGGGATCGACATTTAAGGTTTTACTGATTACTGCCAACTTTTTAACTGCTTACTGAACACTGAACACCGAACACTTTTTTCACCGGTCTTTTTTCACCAATGCAAAATAGTCCCTTTCCAAAGGAAGATAACCCTGATCATAGACAAAATAATAAGTTTTCCCGGCTTTGGTAATATAAATGCTGGTGAAATAGTTGAAATCGAACCCTTTTTCCAATAATTTTGATTGAGGAACGCTGGTTTTTTTATCGGGGTTCAGCGCTTCCAAAATGCGGTAATTTTTCCGCAAACGGTTGTTGATGTTGCGCACCAATTTTTTGCTGTCCGTGTTTAATTTATTGTTGTGGGCATTGCGGCAATAATCGCCACAAAACTTTTTATCGGTCCGGCCGATTATTTTTTCGCCACATTCCAAACAGGTTTTCTCCATGTTTTAAAGATACGGATTTTCTGGAAATTGACTATTTTTTCCTAAATTTAGAGAGTAATTGCCAAAATTCATTCGAAAATGAAAAAATTACTCCCATTATTTATCTTGTTTTTGTCCTTTTTGTTCTGTCAAGGCCAGGAAACAAAACAGTTGAGCGGTCATTACTTTTCTTCCGAGGCTCCGGGGATTTTTGAAAAACTTCCGATAATCCATTATTTGTCCGGAACCACCAAGATTTTGGGAACCGACTTGATGTTGAACAAAAACACCTCGTACGTTTACCGGAATTGTTCGGTTATTGTTCAAGGGAAATGGGAAGTAAAAAACGATACTTTGTGGCTTTTTCCGCAGGCCAATCGATGGAGAAACGACAGTTTGAACAAATATGGCTACAACGGGAAACCCCTTCAAATTATGAAAAAAATTATGAAGTTCGAAATCGGAAACGGCATTTTGCACCGGAAGTTTTCCGTTAAATTCAATGAAAGAAAAATGATGGCAATAGAAACTTTGGTGAAAGATACGCTTGGCCGTTAACAAAAAAAGCCGCTCAAAAAAAGCGGCATTTTCCGAAATACTGAAATAATAAAAATATATTATTCGTGGATGACGCGCACTTGGGCCGCTGTCAATCCTTTTCTTCCTTCTTCTTCGACGTATTCCACTTTGTCGCCTTCGTTCAAAGCTTCGCCGTTAAGACCTGTGACGTGGACAAAAATATCTTTTCCTGTCTCATCGTTGGTGATGAACCCATAACCTTTGGATTCATTGAAAAATTTAACTGTACCTTCCATTGTAATGTTTATAAATATTAATACTGTAACAAACTTACATATAAAAATGTAAAAAACATGTTTGGAACGTATTATTTCTTTGAAAAAATTTGGAAACAAGCTGTTTTCAGTCGATTCCTTTATCGCGCATACGCTGCATGTTTTCTTTGGTCAGCGTGTAATCCTGTAATCGTTTTCCACGCCACCGGTGCACCAAAAAAATGGGCATCAACACAAAAGTGAACAGTAAAACGCTGCCACCAATAAATTTGTCGCCCAAGGCAATTTGATCGTTCAGCCGAAAATAAAACCCGGTGCCGATCCCAGCAAGGATTGCCAACAACAAAAATGCACAAAGCCAATTCAGCAATTTTTTTGTGCTTGTTTTTTTCATTTTATGAAATTAATTTTTGAGTTTAAAAAAAACGCAAATACCGTACCTGACAACAATTGCAAGGTATAAAATTCGGGGCAATCTATAAATCAATAACTCCGCAACTTTTGGCGGTAGGCAGTCAATATTTTCGATTTGGAAACGAAGCCGTAATATTTTCCATTTTTGATGACCGGCAAATTCCACGCACCTGTATTTTGAAATTTGTTCATAATGCGTTGCATTTTGTCTTCTTCAAAATTGATGAAATCCGGTGGATCGTGCATCAAAAATTCCACCAGCACCGAATCTTGCAAAGCAGGATCGAACATAATTTCGCGAATGTCGTCCAAGGTGATCACCCCGATCAACTCTTGTTTTTCATTGACGACAGGAAACAAATTTCGTTTGGATTTCACCACGGCTTGGTGCAGCATTTGTTTCAAGGTCATTTCAGGCCGCAAGACCACAAAATTGTGCTCCACAATACGTTCCAATTGCAGCAACATCAAGACCGCATGATCCTTGTCGTGGGTAACCAATTCGTTTTTTTCGACCAATTCTTTGGTGTAAACGGTATAGCGCAAACTGTTTTTGGTGATCAAAAAAGAAATGGAAACCGTGATCATCAACGGAATAAAAAGTTCATATCCGCCGGTGGTTTCGGCGATGAGGAAAATGGCGGTCAAAGGCGCTTGCAAAACCCCGGCCAAAAGTCCGGCCATGCCGATCAACGTATAATCGCCCGTGGGCAAATTGATGCCCAACCTACCGAAAATATGCACGAACAAATTTCCGCAAACCGCGCCCAAAAAAAGCGTTGGGGCAAAAATTCCGCCCACGCCACCGCCGTGCAAGGTCGTTGAAGTGGCGATGGGTTTCAACAACACCAAGCCCGCCAACAAAGCAATAATAATCCACGGATTGGAAATCCATTCGGGATATAAAAAACCTTGGAACGCGGTGTTGTAATTCTGAAAAACCAAGTTGTTCATAAACCGGAAACCTTCCCCATAAAGTGGAGGAATCATAAAAATCAACACGCCCAAAATCACCCCGGCAACGGTAATTTTCAAATAGTCATTTTTTATTTTCGAGAAAGAATGTTGTGCTACAAAATAGGTTTTGGTGAAATAGATGGAAATCATAGCGGTGAGCACGCCCAACAATGCATAGTATAAAATATCGCCCATTTCGAAATCGCCCGTGTTGAAAAACTCGACAATATATTGTTCGCCAATAAAAAAAATGCGGGTCACCACCGCCGAAATGGATGCCAATAACAACGGCAACATCGAAGCGAGCGTAAGGTCCAAACTGAACACTTCGATGGCGAACAAAATAGCGGCGATCGGCGCTTTGAAAATAGCCGACAAAGAACCGGCCGCGGCACAAACCAACAGCAATTTTCGGGTTTGCGGGTTCAGGTGGAACAATTCGGCCAAGTTGGCGCCCAATGACGCCCCCGTAGCCACCGAAGGACCTTCCAAACCTACCGAGCCCCCAAACCCGACCGTCAATGGCGCCGTAAACAGCGAACTGATCATGTTTTTCCGGTTCATTTTCCCGCCTTTTTGCGAAATGGAATACAAGGCCATGGGAATTCCGTGGTCCACCTCCGATCGTAAAAAATATTTTTTGACCAACAGCACCAACAATAAACCGACAAAGGGAAAAATGAAATAAAAATATCCGTGATAAGATTGAAACGCCCCGGTTTCAAAAGCTTGTAAAATAAAATGGGTGAGGTTTTTCAACGCCACCGAGGCCAAACCGGCCAACAACCCCACAACCACGCTCAAGATATAAATAAAATTTTTGGAGGAAATATGTTTGTACCTCCATACCAAAAAGCGCGTGAAATATGATTTTTTTCGGTTCATTGAACAAACAAGGGGTTACATACACAACGATGAAAAACGTTCAAAAATCCGAAATTTGATTTGAAAAAACCAACTTATTCCTTCGGAAGCTCCACCCGAAGGTGCAATTCTTTCAGTTGGGCGTCATCGATTTTTGCGGGCGCGTCGATCATCACATCACGACCTGCGTTGTTTTTGGGGAACGCGATAAAATCGCGGATGGTTTCCTCGCCGCCCAAAATGGCGACCAAGCGATCCAAACCAAAAGCAATTCCGCCATGCGGTGGCGCACCGTATTGAAATGCGTCCATCAAAAACCCGAATTGGGCTTTGGCTTCTTCTTCGGAAAAACCGAGGAATTCAAACATTTTTGCTTGCATTTTTTTGTCGTGTATCCGAATGGATCCGCCGCCAATTTCGTTCCCGTTCAGCACCAAATCATAAGCATTTGCTTTGACCGCTGCCGGTTCGGTGATCAACAAATCCATTTGCCCTGGTTTTGGTGCGGTGAACGGATGGTGCATCGCGTGGAAACGTTTTGTGTCCTCGTCCCATTCCAACAACGGGAAATCGGTGACCCACAAAGGCGCAAATTCGTTGGGTTTCCGCAAACCGAGGCGTTCGGCAAGTTCCAAACGCAACGCACTTAGCTGGGTTCGTGTTTTACGGGCTTCGCCGGAAAGCACACAAATGAGATCACCGGGTTTGGCCCCGGTTTTTTCAGCCCATTTCGCCAAATCGTTTGCGTCGTAAAATTTATCGACCGAAGATTTGAAGCTTCCGTCTTCGTTATATTTTACGTAAACCATACCCAAGGCTCCAATTTGTGGGCGTTTCACCCAATCGATCAATTTATCGATTTCTTTTCGGGTATAACTTGCACCACCGGGCACGGCAATTCCCACCACCAATTCAGCCTCGTTGAAAATTTTGAAATCTTTGTGTTGGGCAACTTCGTTCAATTCGCCAAATTCCATCCCGAAACGAATATCAGGCTTGTCGCTGCCGTAGCGTTTCATAGCTTCATCATAGGTCAAACGTGGAAATTTTTCAATTTTTACCCCGTTGATTTCTTTCAACAAATACCGGGTCAAACCTTCAAAAGTTTCCAACACGTCTTCTTGATCCACGAACGCCATTTCGCAGTCAATTTGGGTGAATTCCGGTTGGCGGTCGGCGCGCAAATCTTCGTCTCGGAAACATTTCACGATTTGAAAATATTTATCCATTCCGCCAATCATCAACAATTGTTTGAAGGTTTGCGGCGATTGCGGAAGTGCGTAAAACTGGCCTTCGTTCATTCGGCTGGGGACCACAAAATCGCGCGCTCCCTCTGGGGTGGATTTGATCAAATAGGGCGTTTCCACCTCGATAAAACCCGCTTCGGAAAGGTATTTTCGGACTTCCATTCCTATTTTATGCCGAAAAACGAGTTTTTCTTTCACCGGATTGCGGCGAATGTCCAAATACCGGTATTTCATCCGTAGGTCTTCCCCTCCATCGGTTTTGTTTTCAATGGTGAATGGTGGCGTAATGGACTCGTTCAAAATTTTCAATTCGGAAACCAAAATTTCAATTTCCCCGGTGGGAATGTTTTTGTTTTTTGATTCGCGTTCGATGACGGTCCCTTTCACTTGCAGCACATACTCGCGACCAAGGGTTTTGGCATTTTCCATCACCTCTTTTGGGGTGCGTTCTTCATCAAAAATGAGTTGCGTAATTCCGTAACGATCGCGCAAATCGACCCAGATCATAAAACCTTTGTCGCGGATTTTTTGCGCCCATCCCGAAAGGGTAACTTCTTGATCGATGTGCGATGCCCTTAATTCGCCATTGGTGTGCGTTCTGTACATGGTTTGTCTTTCCGAATTTGAGGTGCAAAAATAAGAAGATAATCCTGCATATTGATGGAAAGCGGTTTAAAAGATAAGAATTTTATTCCACCATAGCCTATAAAAAAATAAACCCCACAGGTCCTGAAAACTTGTGAGGTTTGTTTATTTATGAATCTTTAATGGATTTATATGTCCTCTAGAACTTTTTCATATTCCAGATAAAGCGTGACCCACTTTTTTTCGCCAGATGAAGTGAGGAACCTTTTATTGAGCGTAAAATATGCCCTGTCGTTTTGCCAATCGAGGTCTAAAATTTCCGCTTGAAACCCGGCCGCAAACTCATCACAGTAGTCACACTGGACCAACATCACCTCCCGGTTTTCGACGTTTACTTTAAAGTCATAAAATAAACCTGTGTCACGTAAACAAGTATTGGTTCCCGCATCCGGACCAACATATTCGGAAGTGGGAATGTCAAGACTAACTTGTGAATAACTTGATTTATGTTGAAAATTACACGAGTATGAGTTCAAATCGAGCGAAAAACCACCACAATAGACTACTTCCTCATATAGATTGGTATGGGCCACCCCATCATGGTTAAGATCAATGGGCGTATCGATAACAGCCACACGCAGATCATAGTAACCCTCAACAAGTTCATAGAATTCTTCTTCCGTGACACTATTTTGGACGGGATCTTCTTTATCACAGGAAACCAAGCTCATTAGAATAAATAGATACACTATCTTTTTCATCATCGTAAAAGCCTTAAAATTATTGAACTTCCAAAGGTGTCAATGAAAAGGAACACTTTCCGGTAGAATATCTTCTTAATTCATAATATGTATAGTCAA
Source organism: Flavobacteriaceae bacterium (assembly GCA_035705295.1). GTDB lineage: Bacteria > Bacteroidota > Bacteroidia > Flavobacteriales > Flavobacteriaceae > DASSWG01. The sequence goes on along the minus strand of DASSWG010000055.1, from coordinate 10,479 downwards.
AATGTATCCAAAAGAATGAAAACTGGGTACTCCCCTCATCTATGATGACATTGTCCCCAAAATGGACTTTTGCACTTTCTAAATCATCTGATTCCTCAGTATATTCACGGGTAATGCTCGAGGTGTGCGTTTGTTCGGCACTTGCGCCAAACTCAGCCCCGACCTTTTTAACTTCCACACTAAAATTAAAGTTGGCATTAAAGGTGGATTGATAGGATTCCTCTGTTTTTACAACTACATTCAAATCCTGCTCCTCGAAAGTCAATTTCCATTCATTACTGTAATCGTTTAGCCTCCAAGGCAGCATTGGCAAATTAACGGGAAGAGTTCTTGTTTCTATATCAACCACAAAATAAAGATAAAATGGCCCGAATTCCACAGTGTCGTATTGAAGATTGAACAAATCTTCTGGGTTGGCAAAAAAAGCTTTTTCAAGTGGTGGTTGATTTACATCATATTCCAAATATACATTGAATTCAAAATCCCCATCTGTCCAAAAACTGCCTTGGGATATACGATCATCTGTAAATTCAAATTCAACAAAGTTTAATGTGGGATCGGACAAATTACTATTGACCGACGAATTTTGGGCGATATTGTTCAATGCACTTAAAGGAGGTCCTTCAAGCCTAAAATCTTTAAGATATTCACTATAAGTGTTAATATAGGGGCCAGTGGAATTGGCCTGACTGATTGTATAGTAGAGGTAATCACGTTGCCAACCTATATTTTGGTGCTTTCCATTTACTTCCCAAGCATCTATAAGATCTTGGGGCGTGCCGTCAGTAATTTCAATAACGTTTATAAAATCAAAAGCGGGGTTACTGAATTTAAATCTAAACCCATTTTCGGAAACGTATTCCCGATTATTGTTTGAATCATACCCGGAAAAGCCTGGTACAGTTATCCGCTCACATTCTTTTATGACAATCACAGGAAAGCTTGGAATAACATTGTCATCAAACAAATAACTTTGTCCTTGGCTGTTTATAATTGGGGTTTTTTCATTATTAAGCAATTTAATGGCCACCAGAGGAACTTCTTCGGACGTATTCCAAATTTCCGCAGAAAAGGAGCCTTGTGGCAATGAAGGAATGAAAATAGTTAAGGCTTCAATCGTATTTTCTATTTCGTTTAGTTCTCCTTTATTTTCAAAAAATGGGAGCAACAATTCCCTAAAGGTACTGCCGTCGACATTTTTGTTTTTCACATAATTATAGAGGATATCATAATCTCCATCAAATTTCTTCAAGGCTTCATTTTTTAGAAATTCACGAAGTGCTACATTCTGAATCATTGCTTGGTGCAATGCCAAAGCAAATTTTTTCTTCAAATAATAATGGTCGAGTTCGGAGGCTTCCCTGCTATAAGTTTGATAATCTTGATTGGCTTTCTCTTGGTTTGTTGATGGTTGGAAGTTTTCAGGCTCACAACTCGAAAATAAAAAAACGCATACCATTAATAAAAACGACGATTTGCATAAATGATTTTTAAAGTAATTAGAAAAGGTCATAATAAATTATTTTTGATTAACATGACAAACATATCAAGTTTTTTAAGCATTCCCAAATAATCCTGTCCTAAACAAATTTCTCAATTCAAACGAACATTCGAATTTTTATCAACTTTTTTCTTTTTGGCCCCCGAATCTTCGGGGCCAAAAAAAACAAACCCCTCTTGACAAAACTCTTTCTAACTGCAGTAACAATTTGGCTTTTTGACAAAAAAGCAAAATGTTTAGGACGCTATTTATCCCAAAATTTTTTTTTGATTTCAGAATTTGGGGAGACGAAAATAAAGCAGGCGGAATTTTCTATTTTTCAAACCCATAATCCCGTTCCACTTTGGCTATCCGAACTTTAAAAGTAGAATACCACTCGGTGCGGCCTTTCTTTTGTGCCTCGAGATGTTCGGCATTTTCTTTCCATTTTTGGATGGCCTCCAAACTTTTCCAATAGGAAATGGTGATGCCATTTGCCGATTCCACCCCCAAATAACCAGGTTGTTGCGCCGCCAATTCAAACATTTTACCCGCCATTTCACTATACCCTTTTGTTTTCTCCGCTTTTGTTGAAGTGAAAATTACTGCGAAATAAGGTGGTTCTGGGGTATTTGAAATCATGTTTTTTTAATTTAATCCACTATCAAAGCAGTTTACAATCGATCCCGTTTTCTCTCAAAACACTGATCACCAATCCGGAAACTTCCCTGTTTCCACTAATTCGCAAAACATTGTCCTTATCTTCCAAATCGAAATTGATCAAACAATCTGGAATGTTTTTTTGCAGATAAACGATCAAAAGATTGGCGAGGTTTTGATCGGTGACATTGGTTTTGAAAATTTCGACGTTCATAGGTTTTGGTATTTTGTTCCACCTAGGGTCTCACAGGTTTTTGAAACCTGTCAGGTCTCATTTGTTTCTGCTAAATCTGATTTTCGCCCTAAAATTCAAATAGCTCATCACCGGTACGATCACCAAGGTCAAAAAAGTGGCAAAGCTCAACCCGAAAATCACCGTCCAGGCCAGCGGTCCCCAAAAAATCACGTTGTCGCCGCCAAAGAAAATCTGCGGATCGTAATCGGTGAACAGGGTGATGAAATTTATGTTGAACCCAATGGCCAAAGGGATCAAGCCTAGAACCGTGGTGATGGCCGTCAACAAAACGGGGCGCAAACGCGATTTCCCACCTGCAACGATCATATCAAAATATTGTTCTTTGGTAAGTAAGTCTTCTTTTTCCAATCCGAGTTCCTCCTTTTTCCGGTCGATCAATATTTGGGTGTAATCCACCAACACAATGGCATTGTTCACCACGATTCCCGCCAAGGAAATAATCCCCATCATCGTCATAATGATGATAAAATCCATTTGAAAGATAACCATCCCCAAGAAAACACCTGAAAGGCTCAAAAACACGGTGGTCAAAATAATGGTGGTTTTTGAAATGGAATTGAACTGCGCCACCAAAATCAGCAAAATACCGCCCAAAGCAATCAACAGGGCTTTCAACAAAAAGGCCATGTTCTCGGCTTGTTTTTCCTGTTCGCCGGTAAAGGAAAGTGAAATTCCGCGGGGAAGTTCATAGTTTTCCAGTTCGGTTTTCAATTGGGCCACGATGGCATTGCCGTTGTAGCCTTGCAACACGTTGGAATATACCGTGATCACCCGTTCCAAATCTTTTCTTTTGATGGAACTAAAGGTGGCGGTCTGCTCTTTACTGACCACCGAGGAAATGGGCACCTGTACCAAATTCCCGGTTTGTTGGTCCATGAAAGTGATGGGCTGGTTGAAGAGGGCGCTTTCGTCATAACGGAAATCGTTAGCAAAACGCACGTTTATTTCGTAATCCTCATCGCCTTCTTTGTAGGTGGAAACCTCTTCCCCATAAATCGATCGACGTAGGGTTCGGCCAACATCGGCCGTGGAAACGCCCAAACGGCCGGCTTTTCCTTTATCCACAAATACATTGATTTCTGGCTTGGATTTGTTCACATCTATTTTCAAGCCTTCGATGCCTCCAATGCCCAAGTTTTGAATGTAGCTGCGCAACTCTTCCGCCTCGATGAGCATTTGCTCGTAATCTTCGCCGCTCAGTTCAATGTTGATAGGGTAGCCAACTGGGGGACCAGCAGCATCTTTTTCAACAATAATGGTGGCGCCCGGAAATCCTTGCACGGCATGACGCACTTCTTTCAAAACTTGGCTACTGCTCACCCCTCGGCGATCCTGAAATTCGCGCATCGAAAGCGTGACTTTTCCTTTGTGGGGCATTTCGTTTTGCTGGCCCCCATCGGTTTGTGGGTTTCCGGCGCCTTTTCCCACTTGGGAAATCATGGATTCCACCATAAAATTATAGCCGTCCTCATCTTCATATTTTTCAATGACCTCGGCAATCCGTGCTTCTACTTTTTTGGTGAGCGCATTGGTTTTTTCAATGGCGGTCCCTTGCGGATATTCAATGTAAGTGATGACCTGTTTGGGTTCATTTTCCGGGAAAAACAACACATTGGGCTGCACTAGGCCGATCAACACAAAAGATAGGATAAGCAGGCCAAAAGTTCCGAAGAAAAAGACGTAGGCTTTTCGTCCGGCCAAGGCATAGCGTAAAAAACTGGAATATTTTTTTTCCAGCCTCCGAAGCGATTTAAACTGAAAATACCGCACGGCGCCGGCAAGGAAATATTTATATATCCACATTAAAATCACCGCAAGAAGCAACAAATTTCCTATGGCTCGAACCGCGCCCGAGGACAACAAAAATCCAAGGATCAGGAACACCGCACCGGTGATACCGAAGATCAAACTCAAGCGCACCAGTTTTTTTTGGGTGAACTTTTTCTCTTTGGACTTCATGTATTTTTTGGTCAACATGGCATTGATAACCAAGGCGACAAAAAGCGACGAACTCAACACAATGGAAAGCGTGATAGGGAAAACAATCATGAATTCACCGATCGTACCGGGCCATAGCCCCAATGGAAAAAAGGCGGCCAAAGTAGTGGCGGTTGAAGCAATGATGGGCCACGCTATTTCGCCCATTCCCTGCTTGGCGGCTTGTAGGGGTTTCATTCCTTCACTCATCAAGGAATAGACATTGTCCACTACCACGATGCCGTTATCGACCAACATCCCCAGCCCCATCACAAGGGCAAAAAGCACCATGGTGTTCAGGGTGAAGCCCAAACTGGAAAGAATGATGAACGATAGCAACATCGACATCGGGATGGCGAAGCCAACGAAAAGGGAATTGCGAAAGCCCAAAAAGAACATCAAAACGAGTACCACCAGAATAACACCAAAAATAATGTTGTTCACCAAACCGTCCACCTGGCTTTGGGTGGCGATTGATTGATCGTTGGTAATGGAGATGTGAAGGGCTTCCGGCAGGTATTCTTCTTGTTCGGTTTTGATGATCTCTTTGATTTTTTCCACCGCCTCGATCATGTTTTTGCCCGCCCGTTTCTTGATGTCGAGCATCACCACAGGTTGCCGGTATTCACGGGCATAAGTGGTGGCATCCTTTTCCAGGAAATTGATCTCGGCAATATCTTTCAAGAAAACAATTCCGTCATCTTTTTTTACCACGATGTTGTTCAGGTCTTGCGGGTCATCAATTTCACCCACCACACGGATGTTTTTTTCAATACCGCTTTCGGTGATGTTCCCTCCGGAAATGGTGACGTTCGCGCTTTTCACGGCACTCACAATATCGTTGAAACTAACTTTGGAAGCGGTCATTTTGTAGATGTTCACCGCAATCTCGATCTCCTTGTCCTCGGCGCCACGAATACTGGCCTCCTTGATTTCGGGCAGGAGTTCTATTTTTTCCTGCAAGTATTCGGCATAATCTTTTAGTTGTTGCGTGGTATAATTACCGGTCAAATTGATGTTCAAGATGGGAAATTCCTCCGAAATGTTCAAATCGAACACGTTGGGCTCCACTTTAGCGCCACTGTCCAACGTGGGCCAAGTGGTAGCGGATTTGGCTTGGTCCACTTTATCCTTTACCTGCTGTTTGGCGACCGGAACGGGCGTGCCCTCCTCAAACTCAATGAGCACCATTGAATAATCTTGTAGGGAGGTGGACGTGATTTCCTTGATCCCGCTGATGTCCTTGAACTCTTCTTCCAGCGGTTCGGTGATGAACCGCTCCACGTCCACGGCCGAGTTTCCGGGATTCACAGAGCTCACATAAATTTTGGTTTCCGAGATTTCCGGAAAAGCCTCCCGCGGCATGCTAAAGTAGGAAAGCAATCCGCCCACAATGATGATGGCGATGATCACAAAAACCGTGGTGCTGTTGTCAATGGCCCAAGAAGAAAGGCCGAAGCGTTTGTCGTTTTTTTCGATTTTGCTCATTTGAATTCGTTAATTCGTTGATTCGTTAATCCGTTAATCCGGGATTCGTTAATCCAAGAACCGTTTTTAGCAGTTCCGATAATTCCCCCTTGGGGGAAAATGCCCAAAAGGCAAAGGGGCTCTGGGGAAATGTCGAAGGTAAAGGCGGACAGCTAACTGCGACTGCCTACTGAATACTGATCACTGATCACTTTTCACCTTCACCTTCTCCCCGTCCCTGATCGATCTAGATCCTTTTAAAACAAGGATTTGACCTGCTTTAAGGCCTTTCTTGATTTCTACTTTTCCTTGATAGTTTTTGCCCGTTTCGACCACAATTTTTTGCGCAACCCCAAGGCTGTCGCTTTTTTGATCTACCACAAAAGCGATTTTATTGCCTTTGGCGTCTTCCCGAACCGTGCTTTGCGGTACCACAATGGCGTTTTTGGCGGTGTAATTGTTCAGTTTTATGGTGGCGATCAGGTTGGGTTTCACCAAGCCTTTGTTATTGGGAACACTGACTTTTACTTGAAAACTACGGTTGTTCGGATTGATGTAGCTGGAAACTTCTTTTATTTTTCCCTCAAATTCTTTTCCGATGGAACCCATATCCACCAATACTTCTGTTCCTTTTTCAATGCTCCCCAAATAATTTTCGGGCACATCGGCGGTGACGTACATTTCGTTTAAATTGATCAAACGGAACAATTGGTTCGCACCGGGCGAAACTACTTGTCCCTCATCGGAAATCACTTGGTCTATAACACCACTGAACGGTGCTCGAACCACTGTTTTCGCCAATTGTGACTGCAATTGTTCGACCGAACTTTGCATGGCTTCATAATTTGATTTCGCCTGCAAAAACTGTATTTCTGAACCAATTTTTTGTTCCCACAAGTTTTTGCGACGCTCAAAAGTGGTTTTTGCCAATGCGGCTTTTGTTTTCAATTGTGCCAATTGGCTCGACAAACCGCCGTCGTCTATTTTTGCCAAAATTTGTCCTTTGGAAACTTGTTGGCCTTCTTCCACATAAATTTTTTCGAGCACGCCCGAAAATTCCGGATAAATAATAATGTTCTCATCGGTTTCCACATTTCCCTGCACTTCAATATAGTGTTTGAAAATTGTGTCGTTCAACACTTGAACGGTGATCAAAGTGCGCTGATCGATCGTGTCGAGCTTTTCTATTGCGGCATCCAACAACGCCATTTTTTGTTTCAAGGCTTGTTGTTTTTGGTGCAATTCGGATTTTTTGGCGCGTATTTGGGAAAGTTGACCGCTTTCGATCACGGTTTCCACGGTGTTTTCTTCAGTGTTTCCACATGAAGACAGCACAAGGCTCGCTAAAAGTATCAGTTGTATTTTTTTCATTTTTTGGGTTTTTCGGAATCTGATTTTATGGATTGAGACGCACGGCCATAGGAACGTTGAGACGCACGGCTGTGGGAACGTTGAGACGCACGGCCGTGCGTCTTTACTTTAGTTATTATTAGCATCTATATTAATTTTCGGTGTATTCAAGAGGGTTTCCAATTCGGCTTTTGCGTTGATGATTTCGAGCATCGCTTGCAGGAAATTTTCTTGAACAGTATATAATTGCGTTTGAGCCTGCCGCAAATCAAAACTTGTGGAAAGCCCTTCGGTGAATTTGATTTGATTTTTATTGGCGATGCGTTCCGCCAGTTGCAAATTGCTTTTTGCGGTTTGGTAGTTTTCGATCGCAAATTGGTAATTGCTTTTGGCGCGTATCAACTCTAGTCGTATTTGTTCTTTGGCCTGCACAAATTGTGTTTGGGCTTTTTCCAACGCGATTTTTGCCTGTTGCGTGCGCGCACTTCTTTGCAACGAGCTGAAAATTGGAATGTTCAAACTCACGCCCCAAATCGAAGATTGGTACCATTCCTGTTCCCGTTCCAAAAAGGTGAATTCATCGCTATTGCCTACAGTTCCGTAGTTGATGAAGGTGGAAAGCGTGGGCAAAGCTTTGCTTTTTTCGAGTTTTAGTTCCAATTCGCGCTGCTGGGTGAGGTTTTTGGCAATTTGATAATCGATGTTTTCCTCGATTTCCAAATCTTCGTTCAACAACGCCAAACTGATGTTTTCTTGGGCCAAAGTTTCCAAGTCGTCTTCCAAAACCACGGTTTCTTCAATAGCGATTCCCATTGCCAATTTCATCAATTGCTCGGTGATGACGACCATGCGTTCCGAATTGCGGAGTTGGTTTTCCACTTGCGAAAGCGTGATTTGTAATTGTTCCACGCTTTCTTGTTCGGTCAACCCATTTTCATATATTTTTTGGGTTTCATATAAATTGTCTTCCAAAGTCGCCTTGTTTTTTTTGGAAATTTTGACGCTTTCCTTCGCCAACAAAACGTTCCCGTAGGCGTTGATTACATTTTTCCGAACCTCGAGCGCGGTTTTTTCAGCAGCGTTTTCGGAGTATTCCAAAAAAGTTTTGGCCGCTTGCAAGGCCACAATGTACGATCCGTCGAACAAAAGTTGGTCGGCGGTGGCCGTGGCGCTGAGTTGTTGTTTGGTGCCAAAAATCACGGGCACAAACGTACCCGGCTCGCCGCCAATGAATTCTCCGGGAATCAACTGCACAGGCTGTTTCAAGCGGTTGGTGTAGTTGATGTCCGCATCGATTTGGGGCAGGCCGCGCGCAGTGGTTTCCCATTTCTTTTTGATGGCCGACAAAATATCGCGTCGGGCGTTGATGGTGGCGTAGCTGCTGTCCAGGGCAAATTGGACGGCTTCTTCGAGGGTGAAACTGTAATCCATTTCCGAATTGTCCAAAGAAGTATTTTGGGAAAATAAATTGAAGGAGGTGAAAATGAAAAGAAAAAAAATCAGATTGTATTTCATAGGTTTAATTTGAAAATAAAGCTTTGATAATTTTGGGAAAACACATAACCCTTAACTCATAACTCCGAATTTTTTATAATGATTTCTTTCAATTTTTCAAGCCCTTTTGGTGTGACAATACCCCGCAAATGGTAATTCAAAAATTCCTCATGGATTTCTTTTTGTGAAAATTCGCTTGGAGAAAAAATATTCAAATCTTTGATGCCGTTCATCCCCAAATAATAAATACGCGCCACGAAACCAAGGTTCATATTGTTGCGGTAAACCCCTTTTTTGATGCCTTTTTGAAGGTTTTCCGCCACACATTCCTGCATTTTTTCAAATTGGCGGTTCTTGATTTCTTGAAAAATTTCCGGATAATATCTTTGCAATTGAAAAATAGGCGATGCTTTTTCGCCTTTCAGGTTGCACATCACAAATTTTTTGATTTCGTACATTTCCTCGATCGGATCCATGTTTTGTTCACGAATGGCATCGATCCCATTTGAAATAATTTCGTACAAATAAAGTGTCGTAGCCTCTACCAATTTGGTTTTGGTGGCAAAATGTTCATATACCGTCTTTTTCGAAATGCCCATTTCGGTTGCTATTTCGTCCATTGTCACACTTTTGAACCCGTGGTTCAGAAACATATCTGCGGCTTTTTGGGTAATTTTATCCTTCGGCTCCATCACGTTTATATTTTTAATTCGGGGGCAAATATATAACAGGAAACTTTAAAAACAAAAAAAGTTTCCGAAGTTTTTGTTTAACACTTTAAAATTTTAAATATGGATTGGTTACGTGTTGGTTTTTTAATTTGCCTCAACTATTGGTTTGGGCCACGTCCATGCGTACCAGATAATAAATAATGTGGTGGTTATTTCTATAATCGCAAAAAACAGATAATGGTAACTTGGTGCTTCCATCAGCAATGATCCAATCATTATAATCGTCATTACCAAACCTGCAATACTATTTGTCAATCTATTGGCTTTGTATTTTAATATTCTTGAAAACAACACAATAGCAATTGGGACTTCCATTATGATACCTGCTGCCAACAGTGTTGTTTCATCCATTTTAATTCCGCCTACTTCGCCAGTAAGCAATGTGTTCAACAATTCGGCGGACATAAGCGATAAAACATCGCAGTAGAGGTAGTTTAGCGTTACAAATATCCATAGTGTGGATAAAACCGTTCTTCTGTCGTTGATGATTGCTTTTGGGTTCATGGTGTTCCTTTTTTTATTTGAAATGAAGCACAAGATCACTTTTTGCAAACCTCACAGGTTTCAAAAACCTGTGAGGTTTTGGTGGTTAATAGGTCGATCAGGGGTTCCACCGGCACCGTTTTTTCCATTCTTCTTTGAACTTTTGCTGTTCCTCATCGTCCATATTCCTCCATTTTTCACGAAATCGCCGGGGCGGGCCGTGTTTTTTCTTTTCCTTACAACCTCCGCCAAAACCACCAAAAAGTATTTTGGACAACACCAACAATCCCAATGCCTGCCAAAACGAAAGGGCTCCCACACCAAGCAAATCGGGCAAAATCGCGTTCCAAAGCCACATAACTACGAATGATAAGCCTGCTACAATCAAGATAAACCCTCCTATCATCAAAGGGATTTTCAGCACCGATAAATATTTTTTGTTTTTCATATCTAATTATTTTTAGCTTTTATGTTCTTTAATTGGTTCTCTTTTTGTTTCTATTGGGTAAAAAATGATATTTAATTTCTCGCGGCCCCGAGTTCTCGGGACAAAATACCACGCTGCGGACCGCTGCGAAACC
>DASSWG010000054.1:0-5287 GCA_035705295.1 Flavobacteriaceae bacterium | reverse complement strand
ATGGAAGGGTTCGAAAAGTTCAAAAAAGAAGATTTTGACCTCTGCATCCTCGATGTGATGATGCCCTACAAAGACGGGTTTACCCTAGCAAAGGAAATCAGGGAAAAAAACGAAGAAATCCCCATTATCTTTTTGACCGCCAAAGCCATGAAAGAAGATGTGCTGAAGGGCTACAAAGTGGGCGCGGACGATTATTTGAACAAACCTTTCGACAGCGAGGTTTTGTTGATGAAAATCCAAGCGATCATGCAACGCAAAACAGTGGAAAGCGTAGCGGACAGCAAACAATTCGAATTCCAGATCGGCGGGTTCCACTTGAATTCCAAATTGCGGTTTTTGACCTACAACGACCAAGATCCGCAGAAACTGTCGCCCAAAGAAAACGAATTGTTGCGTTTGCTGGCCTTGCATGAAAACGATTTAATGCCGCGCGAACTGGCATTGACAAAAATATGGCGCGACGACAATTATTTCACCTCCAGAAGTATGGACGTGTACATTGCGAAACTCAGAAAATACTTGAAAAAAGACCCCGATGTCGAAATTTTGAACATCCATGGGGAAGGTTTCCGGTTGGTGGTGCACAACAAGGAGGAGAAAAAGGCCAAATAAAATTGCCGCACAAAAGCCACATGGCGTTGGTTTTGTTGTGTGTGAAATTTAAGCTTGGTGGTTTTTCACAAAAAACATCCTAACTTTGGGTTTTTAGTTTTGATGAAAAACCACCTCTTAATTTTCCTGTTCACACTATTTTCCACCACTTGGGGTTTCGCACAAGGGGAAGCCAACAATTGGTATTTTGGACAAAATGCAGGGATTTCGTTCAACACCAACCCGCCAACTGTTCTGTTGAACGGGCAACTGGCCACCAACGAAGGCTGTTCCTCCATTTCCGATGAAAACGGAAATTTGCTCTTCTACACCGACGGAAGAACCATTTGGAACAGCAACCACCAAATAATGCCCAATGCGGATTATTTTGGAGGAACCGGTTTGTGGGGCGACCCCTCCAGTACTTCGAGCGCGTTGATCGTTCCCCACCCGACCGATCCTGATTTATATTTTGTTTTTACCGTGGACGAGCCCCACCACGACAATGCGGCGGCTTACCCCAATCCATTTTCCGGTTCCTACAGTGATAACAGCGGCACGGTTCCGCAAGCGGACGATGGCTACAACCACGGGTTGAACTATTCCGTCGTGGATATGTCGCTTCAAAACGGGTTGGGCGATGTTTTGCTGGGCGAACACAACAAACATTTGATTACCTATGATGACGCTCCGGGTTCAGAAGAAATAAAATACAAATGCTCGGAAAAAATAACCGCCGTAAAAGGAGCCGATTGTTCTTCCATTTGGTTGCTGACCCATTTTATCGATTCTTTTTATGCCTTTGAGATCGATGCAAACGGGGTGAATACCAATCCGGTGATTTCCACCGTTGGCCCAACTGTTCCCATTTCGAGTTATCGGCGTGCGGCAATTGGTTATATGAAAGTTTCGCCCAATGGAAAAAAAATATTGGTCGCCCACAACACCAAGTCGTTCAACCAACAAACGGGTAGCGAAAGTCAAGATGGAGGGATTTATTTGTACGATTTTAACGACAATACCGGGGTGGTTTCCAACAATGTTGCTTTGATTGAAAACGTGAACGCCTACGGGGTGGAATTTTCTATGGAATCCACCAAAGCTTATGGCTCGTTTACTTTGAATGGAAACGCAAAACTTTATCAATGGGATTTATCAAGCCCGAACATCGCCAATTCCGCTTATTCCTTTTCCGGGGTTTCCGGCGCTTCCGGAACCGCTTTGCAACTGGCCCCCAACGGAAAAATTTATCGGTCATTACTGGGAGAATCACTTTTGGGCGTTATCAACAACCCCGAACTGATTGGTGCTGCGGCCAATTATTCCGAAAATACCGGAAACGGTGCCATTGCCCTCCAAGGAAGGGTCGCCACTTTTGGCCTGCCTCCTTTTATTCAATCCATTTTTTCTTCGCGCGTCAATATTGTGGATACTTCCGAAGAAATAAAAACAGACCTGAATTTGTGCGATGGGGAAACCTATACGCTCTCGTATGAAAATATTCCAAATGCGAGTTACACTTGGTATCAAAACGGAACTTTGCTCCCTGGTGAAACCACCCACAATCTCACTATCTCACAACCCGTTGGAGTGACTTTGCCCTATTTGGAAACCTATAAGTTGGTGTTCGACCTCAACGACGGAAGTTGCCCTTTTGTTGGAATTGCGAACGTTACTTATTATCCGTACCCGGCGATCAAGGATGCGGTTTTGGAACAATGCCTCGATTATGAAACGGAAACCGCTTTTTTTGATCTGAACCAAGCAAAAAACCAAATTCTAAATGGTTTGGATCCTTCGGAATATGACATCTTTTTTCATCAAAGTCTTTCCCAAGCGCAAAACAATACAGGGATTATTTCAACGGTTTCTTCCTATGAAAATAGTGTAAACCCTGAAATTTTGGGAGTGCGTGTTGTTCACAAAAAATCGGGTTGTCATAGCGTTTCGGAACTAAAACTGATCGTGCAGGGAATCAGCAAGCTCGGTGAAGATTTGCAATTGATTTATTGCAAAGAACAGTATCCCGAAAAAGTAACTTTGAGCACCAACATTCCCAATAATGAAATTTCAGCATACACATTTTTATGGCAACCCAACCAAGAAACCACGCCGAGCATTCAGGTAAACATTGCGGGAACGTACAGCGTTCTTGTTACTAAATTGAACACCACTTGCAGCAGTGAACGGGTTTTTGAAATAATTCCCTCCAATATTGCCGCTTTTACTTTGGAACAAACCGACGCTTCACAAAACAATACCATCACAGTATTGCTTTCTGAAGGAAACAACGGGGATTATGTGTTTGCGTTGGACAACATCAACGGGCCTTACCAAATTTCAACCTTGTTTGAAAATGTTTCCCCGGGTTTCCATACGGTATATGTAAAAGACCTGAACGGATGTGGAATTTCCAAAAAGGAAGTGGGAATAATCGGCATTATGGAATTTTTCACCCCTAACAATGATGGGGCGAACGATCGATGGAAACTTACCGGAACCCTTTATGAACAACAACCCCAAATTGAAATGTACATTTACGACCGTTACGGAAAATTACTATATTCTTCTTCGGGAAGAACCGCCGGATGGGACGGCACTTACAATGGAAAAAGAATGCCCTCCAACGATTATTGGTATTGCATTGTTTTGAAAGATGGGCGAAGCTTGAAAGGCAACTTTACCTTGAAAAGATGATTTCCCAAAAAAAGAGTACTTTTAAAAAAATTTCAATCCAGTCGAAAACCCTAACGCGAGACGAATGAAATGAAAAACTACTTTTTCTTCTTTTCCTTTTTTTGTTTTTTCTGGACTTGCTTTGGTCAACAAATCGACCTGTACACCCAGTTCAATGGGCGGTACGATTACGTGGCTATTGGAAACACCTTGAACACCTTTGAAAACGACGGTGATTCTTCCACTCCCTGTGAAATCACAACTGGTTCTGCCGCCACCTTGAGTATGCAGCCCGGGCAAACCATTATTGCCGCCTATTTGTATTGGGCAGGTTCCGGATCGGGCGATTTCAATGTGAAACTGAACGATGTTCCAATCAAAGCCAACCGCACCTTCAACTTATTGGACCAACAACAATTTTTCTTTGCCGCTTTCGCCGATGTTACTTCCTTGGTCATTTCCGAAGGAAACACGCATTATACACTCTCGCAGTTGGACTTGACTTCTGTAATTCCCGCCTATTGTCAAGAGGGAGGGAATTTTGCGGGCTGGTCGATAATTGTCATTTATCAAGATCCGTCGCTCCCCATGAACCAAATTGGTGTTTATGACGGGCTTGAATCGGTTTCCGCGGAAAACTTTTCACTGAACATTACCTTGAACAATATCAATGTCATTGACGACCAAGGAGCAAAAATAGGTTTTCTCGCTTGGGAAGGCGATGCGGGAATTTCCGTACAGGAAACCCTAAAAATCAACGGGAATCTTATTAGCAACCCCCCGCTCAACCCTTCGGACAATGCATTCAACGGCACCAATAGTTTTACGGGCAACACCTTTTTGTACAATATGGACATTGATTATTACAATATTGAAAACAACATTCAAATTGGTGATACCTCCGTTGATATTAGCCTAACTTCCGGCCAAGATTTTGTAATGATCAACAACATCATTACCGTTTTGAACAGCCAACTTCCCGATGCATCGCCCAGCATCGATTTGGTGCAAAACCAATGTGGCTCCAGAGAAATTGAAGTGGATTACACCATCTCCAATTTCAACAGCACCGATTTTTTGCCTGCCAATACGGACATTTATTTTTATGCCGATGCAGTTCTGGTGGGGGCTTCGGCGACGCAAAACGATATTCCCATCGGCGGTACCGAAACCGGGAATATCATTCTCAATATCCCCGCGAACATTCCCAAAACTTTCAACTTGTCTATTGTGGTAGATGACAACAATATCGTTGCAGAAATCAATGAAACCAACAATTCCGATGTGGAACAGGTTTATTTATTGGCGCCCGAAATTGCCAAGCCTTTGGAAGATTTATATTTTTGCGACGAAAATCCTTCCGACGAAACCGGTTTGTTCGACCTCACCATCAATACGCCGCTCGCTATTGGAAATCAAACCGATGTTTCCGCGAGTTACCACCTTTCCCAAAACGATGCCGATCTGGGAACTGCCGAAATTTCAACTCCGCAGAATTATCAAAACACCTCCAATCCACAAGAAATTTTTATACGGGTGGAAGAAAATTCCGACCCCACTTGTTACGTGACCGACAGTTTTTTTCTGTATGTCGTGCCCACTCCCCTTGCGGTCGACCCGGAGCCGATCCGTATTTGCGACGACCCGTCGAACGACGGCACGGCAGTTTTTGATTTGACAGAACTTTCCGCCACAATCAACAACGGGCAAAGCAACACCCATCTTTCGTTCCACACCTCGCAAGCCGATGCGGAAACAGGGGCAAATGCCATTGGAAACCCTTCGGAATATGAAAATGTTTCCAATCCACAAACAATTTATGTTCGTTTGGAAAGCACGATTTTGGCGAGTTGCTATTCAATAATTTCATTCGAATTGTTGGTAGGCGAAATCGCGCCCACAATTTCGCTCGGCAAACTTCACAACTGCGACGAAGGCTTTGATCGTGCGTTTTTTGATTTGACCAGTTTGGAAACCCAAATTCCCACCCCAGAAATCATCGGGTATTTTCGTTCGGAAA
>DASSWG010000053.1:0-5278 GCA_035705295.1 Flavobacteriaceae bacterium | reverse complement strand
ACGTGGGGAAATCGACTTTGATGAACCTCATCAGCAAAAGCGAAGTTTTTGCGGAAGACAAATTGTTCGCCACCCTCGACACCACGGTGCGGAAAGTGGTGATTCGGAATTTGCCGTTTTTGCTCACCGACACGGTGGGGTTCATCCGAAAATTGCCGACCCAATTGGTGGAATCCTTCAAATCTACCTTGGACGAGGTGCGCGAAGCCGATTTGTTGCTGCACGTAGTGGACATTTCGCATCCCACTTTTGAGGAACATATCGCTTCCGTGAATCAAATTTTGGAGGAAATAAAAAGTGCGGGGAAACCCACAATCATGGTGTTCAACAAAATCGATCAATATTCACCCGAAAAAATCGAAGAAGACGATTTGATCACCGAGCGCACTTCTCAACATTTTTCCTTGCAAGAATGGGAACAAACCTGGATGGCCCGCATGAATGGCGACGCGATTTTTATTTCCGCAATCGAAAAAGAAAACATCGAAGCGTTTAAAAAGAAAGTATATAAAGCTGTTCGCGAAATCCATATCCAACGGTTTCCGTACAACAACTTTTTGTACCCGGAGTATGAATAGGGGATCAGGGATTGGTTAATTGGTGATCGGTGATTGGGGGTTTAATTTTTCAAGAGTTTCAAGGTTTGTTTTGAATTGCCAACAGACCGTATTTCGATTAAATACAAACCTTTCGCCAAATCCGTGACCGAATAACTTTCTTGGGGTTGCGTGTAGTGTTTTATCCGTTTTCCTTTTAGGTCATAGATCGTGATGGTTTCAATGTTTTGTTGGGAGTTTATTTTGAATAGTTCTGTTACCGGATTGGGGTATAAAGCCACCTCCACCGCTTCAAAATGATTTATCGATAAAACACATTGTCCAGTATCATAAAAAGTAGGGGCGATCCCATAGATGGTCCAAGTGGAATAAACCCCACTATTGGCCATGGCGGCAGCGGCATCATCTACCTTGATGCACATAGGTAGATCGGGAAAAGGGGGTGTGCCCTGGCTATCCCGAGCCAGATACAACTCAAAATTCAACATATTGGCATTGTTCCCGTTTTGAATGTTTATATATCGTAGGTACCACATTGTACCCAAGCTTATTTTATTAATACTCGTATTAGTACTCAGATCCAAACTATCTATAACCATGGTTTGTACATCACCTTGCGATTCCCACAACCAAAATTCCTCCAAGCTGGCCAATCCGGTTAAATCAAGCGTGGACAAACCTTCAAAAGACGAAATTTCCACATGCTTTAAATGGGTGTTCGCCGTTAGGTCCACCTTGATTTCATTGGGCCAACTTACTCCTCCATCGTCCAGTATCAGCGATTCCAAATTAGTAAAATCCTGCAAACCGGTCAAATCGTTCACAAACCGCAAGTTTAAGTTAAGTACTCCAACAATATCGCTGGTCAGCACTTGTCCGTTGATTGTACCGTCACTGTCAATGCCATCATTGATCAAGATTTGTTCAAATTGCGAATCGGGTATGGCGGTGGTTTGGGCATTTCCGGCAGCACCGGTCAAAAAAAAGCAGCAAAAAAACAAGGTGTATAAAAAATAGTGTGTGTAGGCGTGTTTCATTATTTCAATTTTTTGGCTATAACCTATCAATGTTACGAATAAAACAACAAAAAAACTAAGTTTTTTGCCTTAAAAAATGTTTTTTGAAAAGTTTTCATTCCTCCACCCCGTTCACTTCAATATTATCCAAATGATACCGCGTGGTCGCCGACGGGTCGGAACCTTCGTACAAAAAAGCCATGCGGACTGTTCCGTCAAAACAAGAAATGTTGAGGTTCCCCACGTTTTCAAATCCGCCGAAACCGTTGCTCGGGGTGTTTGGGACATTCAGCTCGAGTTCGGTCCAAGAGGTGGTGGTCGGGTCGCCTGTGTAATTTTCGGTGATCAGCAGGGTCAAAATCTCCCCATTGGCATAAGCGACTTCCAAATCGAAGGTCAAGGCTTCTTCGGTTGAGTTTTCTAAGTTTATTTCGGGTGAAATTAAGTAGGTAATAATTTCACTTTCGCCCGAATCGAAACCTGAAATTTGCGCATAATTGTCGTTATCAAAACTTCCCAACACAAATTTTGTGGGGCCGCCGTTCACGTTGGTGTTGATCCAGCCAGCAGCTTCGGCATCGGCAAAACTGCCATAACTTTCGAAATCATCGCTAAAAACCACAAAATTCCCTCCGGAAGGGCCCTCGCACAAAGTTTCCGGGTCGCAGCGTGGGCCTTCAAAAACCACATCTTCCGGATCGCGGATAAAAAGTTGGTAATCTTCATTGAATTTACTCAAAATCGCGGTGATGCTCCCGTTTCCTTCCGGTAACAATTGGTTTTTGAAATTGGAAAAGCCACTGTTCCGCAACACGATGGTCGCACCGGTTTCGCAGTTTTTTAAGGTTCGGTCCACGCTAAACGTATTGCCGGTGTTCCCGTAGCTTTCGCCCAACAAATTCACGAGGAACTGCATGTTTTCCAATTTCACCAGCGTATTTACCTGGTCGTTGGAAATTTCATCGATCGAGATTGTAGTGGGTGTAATTTCTACCACTTCGACCGATCGCAACACGTGCTCATTAAAAGTTGCGGGAGTCAATCTTCCCACCAATTCTTCGCCTTCGTTGACGAACAATCCACCAAGTTGAATAACGCCCGCGTCTTCGCCTACGTACAATCCGCCGAGTTTCACATAGACTTTTCTTCCGGGTTCGAAAAATGTGTAAAGGTCCTGAACTTGGGTTTGAATGGCAATCCCGGCTTCGGGATTTTCCGGATGGCTTTGAATGATCAATTCCTTGTATAAATTCCCGGCTTTATCACTGGAAACCACATAGCCTTCCAACACCAAATTTTCGCCCGAAATGAGCACCGGCGTTTCCGAACCGGAAGCTGCGTAATAATCTTTTACAAATTGAATGGACGAGTTGACCGTCACATCGGGTTCTTCAAAGGTTATTTCCGGCAAGTCGAAATCATCGTCCTGCACGCAAGAAATGGTAGTCCCAACAAAAATTAAGACAAATAAAAATCGAATATTCGCTAATTTTTTCATCGTGTGAAATTTATTGTTCCTGTTTGATTTTTCATATTTTTTAAAATCTGATATAGCAATTCAAATAAAAAGTGGTGCCGTAACCGTACCAATATTTCGGGCCAAAAACCCGTGGGTCGTTGGAAGTGTCGGTGAGCAATTCGCGATAGTTCGCGCTTCTTCCTTGTTCAAATCCGCCGGTTTTGTAGGTTTCGTCCAATACATTGCTGATCACCCCGAAAAAACCGATGTAATAATCGTCGATTTTCCAGGATTTCCCGCCGATAAAATTCACTAGAAAATAATCGCCAAATTGTTCTTGTTTCAACAAACGTTCGGCAGTTTGCGGATCATAATCGTTAAAAGGAACCCCATCGACATCCAAATAAAAGTTTTGGGTACGTGTGATCGGCGCCACATCGATGTAGGCATTGGAAAAATAATTGGTGGTCACCCCAAAAAACCAATAATCCGGGTCGCGGTATTCAAAACCAATTTGATAGGCGCGTTCGGGGCCACCGGCGACGTGATAGTTTTTCAAATAGCTTTCTCCATATTGCAACGGCGCATCGAAATCGTCGGAAGTCAAATATAAATTGGGGTTGTTGGCGTAGGTGAACTGGCCGATTGCCGCCGCTCCTTTTAGTTTGATGGTCGGTGTTACCTGGGCTTCGATTCCCAATTCGGCGCCGATGTTCCGTTTTTCGATCCCCGTCAACACTTCTTGTACAAAAGCTGTGGTTTGGTTCCTGGCCAGTCCGGGCGAATTTTCGGTTTGGTTTTGGGAAACCGGGCTGGCGATTCCGTCGGCATAATAGAACGAAATTTCGGTGGCATCTTCCATTAACGACCAGTAAGCGGTCAAACGTGCATTGATGATTCGCGAGCGGAACAAATAGCTCAAATCGGCCGATTTTATTTTTTCTTCTTCCAAACCAATGACCACGTCATTGTTTTGGCGTGAATTGGAAAAAGAGTTCCGCAAACTGGGCGCTTTGGTGAAATAACCGCCATTCAATTGCACAAAATGCCTGCCGGTGATTTTGTAGGTAGCGCCGGCTTTTCCACCAAAATTGGTAAAATCCAATTCTTCGCTTTCGCCCAAGGAATTGTCGGGGAAATTTCCGTTTTGGTACAAACCGGTACGTAAATAAGTGGTTTTTCCCATTTTTCCCGCAAGGTGAAAATCCACTTTTTTGTATTTGAATTGTGCTTGCGCAAACCCGGAATAAATGGTGGCGTCGAGTTCGTAATTATAGTTGAAGCGTTCTTCTTCGCCCACCAACCGGTTTGGGTTTTGCAAATCGCTTTGCGCCTCGTCGCCCGAGCTGAACGTATCCACGTCCAAATAATTTTCGGCGCCCAACAAATCGAGCATGTACGCGAAATTTTCGGAATTCAAATTCCGATAGCGAAGTGCGGCGGTCAATTTGATATTATTTGTGAGTTGCGAGTTCAAAATGGTGTTCGCATAAATTTGTTGATCGTCGGTGCGGTCCTCGTACAGATAATAACGCGCCGGGCCGTCAAAAGCAAGGTTGGTTCGATAGAGTTGTTTCCAGTCGATTTGCCCGTCGTTCACAAAATTGGAGTAATTTTCATAGGCCAACGCCAAATTGGGCGGATCTTGCGCCAAAGCGTAGCTCGGTAATTTCCGATAATACGCCGGATCGGGGTTCGGAGCGTCGTCATAGCCCAAACGACTGCTCCCGGATTCACCGAATTTATAGGCCAAATTGGTGTTCAAACGCGTTTTTTCGGAAATGTCCCAATAATGGTTCAACATAACGACCGGTTCGTTGAAACGTTTGATGCGGGAATTTCGGATTTCACCACCTTGATAACCCCAATAGGAATTGTATTTCGTTCCTTTCAAATCATAGACTTCTTGCGTGTTTGCAGAGGATTTTCCCCTTCGGTATGGAACGTAATACGCCATAAAATTCAAGCTGTTGTTTTCGCCCAATTGTTTTTCCACGACGGCAAAAAACGAATTGGCGTCGTAGAGCGTTCCGTCGCGAAAACCTTCCTCACCAAACCTTCGGGTGAAAAGTACCGAGTAAGCCCAACCATTTTTCAACACGCCGGAATTGTAGCTGGCACTGACCCTTCCCCTGTAACTTCTGTTGGCGGCGGCGTAGGAAATTTTTCCGCCTTCGCGGTATTTTGAGGCGCGCATAATAATATTGGTACTGCCCGCCAATCCGCCAAAATTGAATTCGTTTGGG
>DASSWG010000052.1:0-15807 GCA_035705295.1 Flavobacteriaceae bacterium | reverse complement strand
CATCCGTTTTTCACGCGTTGATTCCGCAAAATTTTTCAAAACGCTCAATAAACGTGTCAATTCCTATTTTAAAGAAAATAACATTTCAAAAACAGGAAATTGGAGGCTCCACGTAAAAACATTGGTGATGTTCTCTCTGTTTTTGGCACCCTATTTTCTGATTTTGACCTTGGACATTTCCAGTTGGTGGAAATTGTTGCTGACGGTGGTAATGGGCGTCGGAATGGCCGGAATCGGAATGAACGTGATGCACGACGGCAACCACGGTTCGTATTCCAACAAAAAATGGTTGAACAAATTTATGGGTGGAACCATCTATGTTTTGGCCGGGAATGTTTACAATTGGCAAGTGCAGCACAATGTTTTGCACCATACCTACACCAACATTCACGGGCATGACGAAGATTTGGAAGCAGGCCGCATCATTCGATTTTCCAAACATTCAAAATGGTTGAAAATCCATAAATTCCAGCATTATTATTCGGTTTTTCTCTACGGATTGCTGACGTTCAACTGGGCAATCACCACCGATTTTAAACAAAGTAAACGCTATTTGGCAAAAAAATTGGCCTACGGAAAACTGCCAAGCCCTTTGAAACAATGGAGCACCATCGCCATCACCAAAGCAATCTATGTCGCGATATGGATTCTCGTTCCTGTTTTTTTGGGTGATATTGCCTGGTGGAAAGTCTTGATCGGATTTTTTGTGATGCACTACACGGCCGGGCTCATTTTGAGCATTGTTTTTCAATTGGCACATGTGGTCAACCAAACCGAAATGCCACTACCAGATGAAAACGGAACCATGAAAAACACTTGGGCAATCCATCAATTGTTCACCACGGTGAATTTTTCTACCAAAAACAAAATCGTCAATTGGTTCACCGGCGGGCTGAACCACCAAGTGGAACACCACATTTTCCCTAACATCAGCCACGTTCATTATTCCAAAATTTCAAAAATCGTTCGGCAAACAGCAAAAGAGTTTAATTTGCCCTATCACGAATACAAAACCACACGAGCGGCGATTGTTGCCCATTTTCGCTATTTGAAACAAATGGGGATGAAACCCGCATAATTTTTCCCACAAAACACAACCAAAAAAATGCAACAATTATCCGATAAAATCAACCGGCTGAATACTTCCGCAACCTTGGCAATGGCGGCGAAAACCCGAGAATTGAAAGCCGAGGGAAAAGACATTATTGGACTCAGTTTGGGCGAACCCGATTTCAACACGCCCGATTTTATCAAAGAAGCGGCCATCCGCGCCATCAATGAAAATTATAATTCCTACACCCCGGTCGATGGTTATGAGGAATTGAAAGATGCCATTATTCTAAAATTCAAACGCGACAACCGATTGACCTACGACCGATCGCAAATCGTGGTTTCCACCGGCGCAAAACAAGCTTTGTACAACGTGGCTTCCGTACTATTGAATCCGGGCGATGAGGTTATTTTGCCTTGCCCATATTGGGTGAGCTACAACGACATCGTTAAATTGAACGATGGAACTCCGGTGGAAGTGCAAACTTCGATCGAAAATGATTTCAAAATGACCGCCGAACAGTTGGAAAAGGCGATCACGCCCAAAACAAAAATGTTGTGGTACAGTTCACCTTGTAATCCGAGCGGTTCGGTTTATAGCCGCGAAGAATTGCGCGCTTTGGCCGATGTGCTGCAAAAATATCCGCAAATAATCGTGGTCAGTGATGAAATATACGAACACATCAATTTTATCGGCGACCACGTTTCCATAGCCGAATTTGACGATATGTATGATCGCACGGTGACCGTGAACGGGGTTTCCAAAGCGTTTGCAATGACCGGCTGGCGAATTGGCTATTTGGGTGCACCCAGCTATATCGCACGAGCTTGCAACAAAATGCAGGGGCAAATTACCAGCGGCGCCAATTGTATTGCACAACGAGCGGTGATCACTGCTTTGGAAGCTCCGGTAAGTAAAATTCAATACATGATCGACACCTTCAAAAAACGTCGTGAACTGATTTTGAGCCTGTTGTCAAAAATCGAAGGATTCCAGTGCAATTCCCCGGAAGGAGCGTTTTATGTTTTTCCGAACGTTTCCTTCTATTTTGGCAAAACCTTAAAAGGCCACAGAATCGAAAACGCAACCGATTTTTCGATGTTTTTGTTGAAAGAAGCTTTGGTTGCGACCGTTACGGGCGAAGCTTTTGGTAGTCCAAATTGTATCCGCCTTTCGTATGCGGCAAGCGAAACCCAAATTGAAGAGGCGTTGAAAAGGATCAAAACAGCGGTTTCGTAAAAAGTTTATCTTTTTTCAAAACCTCTTCTTGATTTCATTTGATTGAATCGATCAACCCACGATTGTTATGAAGTTTTCACTTACGGACAAAGATGGAAAGTTAAAAGAATTGGCCGCTACCTCGATTTCAGGAAACGACATCAGTTCTTCTTGCTTATATGTTTCTGCCTTGGCGATAGCAGCTGCGGGTCAATATGCGTGGATTTCTTTGTTGATCGTGGCCGCTGTGCTTTTTATGTTCCGAAAAATTTATGGCGAAGTTGTGGGCGCTTTGCCCATGAATGGCGGCGCATACAATGCGTTGCTCAATACCACGAGCAAACGCGTGGCTTCCATGGCTGCCTGCCTTACCATTTTGTCCTATATGGCCACCGCTGTTATTTCAGCTGGGGAAGCCATGCATTACGTACACTCTTTGGTGGAAGGATTCCCCGTTTTTTTTGCCACGCTCGGCTTGTTGTTGGTGTTCATGTTCTTGAATATTGCGGGAATATCGGAGTCCGCCAAAGTAGCGACCGGGATTTTTATTTTTCACCTTTTTTCATTGGTTTTACTGTCGCTGGTTTGCGGATGGTATTTGATAAACCACGGCTGGGACGAATTGATACGCAATTTTCAACGTCCGATTGAGCATGGCAGTTTGTTGGTGGCCCTTTTTATTGGGTTTGCCGTTTCCATGCTGGGAACTTCAGGGTTTGAAAGTTCGGCGAATTATGTGGAAGAACAAGCCAAAGGAGTCTTTCCAAAAACCCTTCGTAATATGTGGATCGTGGTCAGTGTTTTCAATCCGTTGATGGCTTTTTTGACCCTTTCGATCATGCCGATACCAGAGGTCGAACTCCACGCCAATGCTTTGTTGTCACATTTGGGGGCCGAAGCCGGAGGGCCTTGGCTAATGTGGTTGATTTCCATTGATGCCGCCATTGTATTGAGCGGGGCGGTGTTGACCTCGTATGTTGGCGTTTCGGGATTGGTAAAACGGATGACTTTGGACCGTTGCTTGCCACAATTTTTATTGAAGGAAAACAAAAAAGGGGTCAATTACCCCATTATGATCGGGTTTTTTCTGCTTTGCGGTTCAATTTTACTGATCACTCAAGGAAACATCGAAGCGCTTGCCGGGGTTTATTTGATTTCTTTTCTTGCGGTAATGTTGCTGTTTGCTGTGGGGAATATCTTGTTGAAAATAAACCGCGACAAATTGCCACGTCCGGAAAAAGCGGGTCCATTGGCATTGTTCATAGCCATAGTTGCCGTTGTGGCCGCATTGATTGGAAATATTTTGATAAAGCCTGAATATTTTGGTGTGTTTTTGAGCTATTTTATTCCCACTGTAGTTATCGTAATGGGAATGTTGCTTCGCGTTCCCATATTAAGAGGGGTTTTGGGATTGTTGAAAAACTATATCGACATTCCTTTTGAGAAAAAATTGGATCAATGGTTGAAACGGAAAATCGTGAAAATCAATTCCCAAAAATTTATTTTTTTTACCCGTGGCGACAATGTGGCCAATTTGAACATGGTTTTGAACTACATCAAAGAAAATGAGCACACCAATAAAATTTTATTGGTTTCCGTTGTCGGAAATGAAAATGAAATTCCCGAGCGATTAAAGTCCGACATTGAAGTGCTAGACAGGGCTTATCCGCAAATTGATGTGGACTTTGTCATCAAAAAAGGAAAATTCTCCCCTGAACTGATTGAAAAATTATCGGTAGAATATGACATCCCCAAAAATTTTATGTTCATCGGCGCCCCGGGAGACGAATTCCCCTACCGCATCGAACACATGGGGGTTCGGATCATTATTTGATTAAAAAAATAGTTCCCAATTCAAAAGCTTAGCCATTGGTGGCGAGGCCGTTTTTTTCCAAGTATTTTTCGATGGCCTTGTTGGTTCCGAAAACCACCAAAACATCATCTTTCATGAAAAGGGTACCGGGTTCCGGCATACCGATCACCTCTTGTTTATCTGCTGATCGACCAATGAAATTTTGAAACTTTTTCCTGCGCAAAATGGTAATAATGTTCAAGTTGAATGTTTTTCTGAAATCTGCTTCCATAATCGTTTTCCCAATCAGTTTCTCACAAACCGGAACCTCGGAAACGGATGAATCCACATCAATTTCAAAATTATCGATGGAGCCCCTCAAATTGATTTTTTTGGTGAGCCGCTCGGCATATTCTTGTTCGGGGTGAATGATCTGGTCCACGCCCATAGCTTCTAAAATGGTATCTTCGATGGTAGATGTGGATCGCGCAATGACACGCGCATCGGTCATTTTTTTGATAATCGCCGCCGCTTTGATGTTCACCCCGCTCTGTTCGCCAATTGCCACTATGGCAAGATCCGTGTTTTTCAACGGTAATGCGTGATAGCCGTTTTCGTGCGTAGCGTCCAAAGCAACCGCATGCGAAACCTTGTCTTTTACCATATCGATTTTTTCCATATCAATATCGGTAACGATCACTTCATTGTCGGTTTCTGCCAAATAAACGGCCAACGCCATTCCGAAATTTCCAAGCCCCAACACAACAATTTTCATAAGATTGAATTTATTAAAAAATGAATTTACGTAATCAAAATATTCTCTTTCGGATATTTGTACTGCGTGGTTTTTCGGTGTTTTAAAATTCCGATCAAAATATTCATCACGCCGATCCTTCCGAACAACATCAACAAAATGACCACCAATTTGCTGGCCGTGCTCAACCCGCCGGTAATCCCCAAAGTCAACCCAACGGTGCTATAGGCCGAAAAAACCTCAAAAGCCACTTGCAGCAAAGTAAATTGCGGATCGAAAATCAAAATCATCAAAATTCCCACGCCAATGGCAATCAGTGAAATAACCATAATCGCAAACGCTTTTTGAACCGCTTCTTTCGGAACCCGACGCGTGCCGATTTCTATATTTTCTTTTCCCTTTGCCAATGAAAAAACGTTCAGGGTTGCCAATGCAAAAGTAGTGGTTTTTATACCGCCACCAGTGGAAGCCGGTGAAGCACCAATCCACATCAACAAAATGATGACCAAAATTCCCGGAACGGTCATTTCAGCAAAATCGAATGTATTGAAACCTGCAGTTCTGGGGGTTATCGAAGAAAACAATGCTGTTGTCAGTTTTCCGAAAAAGGTGTCATGCATCGCCAAAACAGATTGTTTTTCGGAAAACCAAAAAAACAACCCACCAACGAAAATAAGCACCCCAGTGGTAAAAACCACAATTTTTGTGTTCAAGGTGATCACTCTTGAAATGAAGGTTTTATCGCCTTTTGTGAAAAGGTTCACCACGAACTTTTTGGCATAAATGATGAAATTTCGGGCGATGCCATAGCCCAATCCGCCAAATACGATCAAAGCCATCAATATCCATTGCAAATAATAATTGAATTGGAGTCCCTCTCCCATTAAATTGTTTGAAGACAACGAAAAGCCGGCATTGCAAAAAGCCGAAATGGCATGGAACAATGCAAAAAATCCGCGATTTTCAACAACGGACAAATTGTTCAACGAAGAAAAAACAAACAAGGCCCCAATAATTTCCACTACAATGGCGAACAACACAATTTCCATGGTCAAGCGCATCACATTGCCCAATTGTTCATTGCCCATAATATCTTTCATATACAGGCTTTCGCTAAAAGTGGAGCCGGTTTTAAAGAAATAGGCAAAAAATGAGGTAAAGGTCAACATTCCCAAGCCCCCAATTTGGATCAGTATCAAAATAACGGAATGTCCAAAGGTGGTGAACGCAGCGGCCGTATCCACCACGATCAAGCCCGTAACGGCGACGGCACTAGTTGCAGTGAATAATGCATCTATAAAGGTGATTCCTTCAGTGGTGGCGCCGGGAAGCATCAACAAAAATGTGCCGGTAAGCGCCACAAGTGCAAAGCTGGAAACAAACAACAATGCCGGGTTGAAATAGGCGCTGTAAATTTTCCGCACCAAAAATGTCAGCCGAATGAAAAAGTAGATAAACAACCCATACTCCAACACAAAACGGGAAGCCACGTACGATTCCAACAAAGTAGTTTCCATATTAATGGCCACCACTATTGTCTCCAAAATCAACAAAAATCCCAATAAAAATATGTTTATTTTGGAAGTTTTTCGGAGTTTTTGATTGGCAGGTGAGGTTTTAAACTGGTATAAATTGACCCCGATCAGCAATAGGAACAAAATCGGCAAAGCAAGTATGGTGTATGATTTGTAGGCTTCAAATCGTTCAAAACCATAGGTAAAAACCAGCAAACACACCAAAACCAAATCCACGACCCAGATAATGATCTTGGACTTTTTAAAATTTTCGAACATCGCTTTTTAAGTTCATTTTTGAATATAAAAATCCTGTTTTGCGCAGGGGAAACCTAAAATTTCAGCAAAGGTAACCTTTTTAACGATTTCGATCTGTTGCATAAAATGTATCTTTGCCGAAATTTTATGAAATGCCCAAAAAAGTAGTCCCATACAAAGAATCAAAACTGCCAAAAAAGCAGCAAGTCGAACAAATGTTCAACTCCATTTCTGAAAACTACGACGGATTGAACCGCCTAATTTCTTTTGGAACCGATATCAAATGGCGTAAAAAAGTGGTGGCGATCGTCGCGGCCGAAAATCCCGAAAATGTTTTGGACATTGCCACGGGAACCGGTGATTTAGCGATCAGTTTGGCAAAAACCGGCGCCGAGAAAATTGTGGGGCTCGATCTTTCCGAAGGAATGCTTTCCGTGGGACGGAAAAAAGTTGCCGAAGAAAAATTGGAAAATAAAATTGAACTAGTCCAAGGCGATTCCGAAGCACTTCCGTTCGAAACCGACAGTTTCGATGCGATCACCGTGGCTTTTGGCGTCCGGAATTTTGAAAACTTGGAAAAAGGGCTTGCAGAAATTCATCGCGTATTGAAACCCGGGGGCGTTTTTGTAGTGTTGGAAACATCCGTTCCCACCAAAACGCCTTTCAAACAAGGTTATGGAATTTACTGCAAATACATTCTGCCGATGGTGGGGAAAATATTTTCGAAAGACCGTTCTGCCTATTCCTATTTGAGCGAAAGCGCGGCTTCTTTTCCCTATGGAAAAAAATTCAACAATATTTTGGGCGAAATTGGGTTTACCAATGTGAAGGATTTTCCCCAAACTTTTGGGGCCGCCACAATTTACACCGCTTCAAAATAGAAAAATGAGAACAGTTTTTTTGATCATTTCCCTTGTTTTTTGTTTTCAAACAGCTCAGGCCCAAGGAATTTTCTTTGGCCTTTTCGGAAAAGAAAAAGTCAGGAACCTGGAAAATTTCGATAAAAAACGTTTATCGTACGGGTATTATTTGGGCTTCAACAGCTACGATTTCAAATTTGACTACAAAACCTTGGAAGGGCGCCCAAACGAAGTGATTGTGAACCGCAATGTCGGTTTCAATGTGGGCTTGGTCGGAAATTTACGCATCAACGATTACATAGACCTCCGCTTGGAACCCGGTGTAATGTTCACCACGCGAAACTTGACATTTCCTGAATTTCAAGACCAATCCGATGCTTTTCGCGAGGTGAAATCGACCTATGTGCACATTCCGTTGCTGGTAAAATTCTCGACCAAGCGTTTGAACAACTTCAAACCTTTTATCATAGGTGGGGTTTCCACTTCTTGGAACCTTTCTAGCAATTACAACAATCCCGATGACAATAGCCGCGGACAGTTTCGGATGAAAAGAAACACCTATTATTACGAAGTTGGATTTGGGATTGATCTCTATTTGTACTATTTCAAATTCACGCCCTCCATCCGCGGGGTTTTTGCCATCAATGACGAATTGGTGCGCGACGTGGACCCGAACAGCCCCTGGACCGGAAATATCGGACAAATGCGCTCACGGGGAATTTTCATCAATTTTACTTTTCAGTAAATTCTATTTTTCTTCGTATAAAATTGGAATTTAATGCTTGAACTTTGGAATTTCAATCCTATTCCACCAAAATCCAATACTCCCAAGCATCAAAATTCAATTCCTTTTCGGGGTTCAAAGTGACGGTTCCGTTTTGCATATAATTTGAAAACTCCCCTTCGGTTTCGACCGTAAATTTCACCGGTTCGCCCGTCATATTGGCGATATAAATCAATTCTTTGCCATTTTTGGAGCGTTTGAACGCCAAAATTTTCTCATCCTTAGAAGTTTTCAAGCGTTCGTATTTAGCGGCATTTTTTCCGCCATGCAAGGCTACATTTTCGTTTTTCAATTCACCGAGTTTTGCCAAAATTGGCCAAGTCTTACCTTTTTCCCGGGTGATGGTGTCTTTCACGAAAAATTTCAACCGATGATCGAGATCGTATTCTTGTCCGCTGTAAATCAACGGCATTCCGGGCATGGTGTAGGTCAAAGCCAACATGGTTTCCGAAGCTTCGCCCATGCGTTCCTCAATGGTGCCGTTCCACGAATTTTCATCGTGATTGGTCACAAAATTCATCAAAAAATCGTCTTTTTGATAAAGTGTATCCATTTTTTGCATATAGGCATCCCAAGCAGAAACATTGGCTTTTCCTTGTGCGATTTCGTTCAGCAAATGATGCCCGCCCCAATTATAGCCCATATCGAAAGCTTCCACAAAAAGATCGGCATCTTGCGATTCGGCGAGCATAAACAAGGGTTTTTCTGCTTCCAATTTTGGTACGGCAAATTCCCAAAATTCGGTGGGGATTTCAGCCGCGACATCACAACGGAATCCGTCCACATCAAATTCGGTGACCCAATACTTCATTTCTTCGGTCATTGCTTTCCACAGCTCTTTATTTTCATAGTTCAAATCGGCCACATCGGTCCAACCCCAAGATTCCCCAGTGCGCGGGTCGATGGGGTCGGTGATTTCGCCCGCTTTGTTTTTGGTGTAAAATTCAGGATGTTCTGTGATCCAATGATGGTCCCAACCCGTGTGGTTCGCCACCCAATCCAAAATCACATACATCCCATTTTCGTGGGCGGTTTCCATCAATTCCCGAAAATCTTCTTTGGTACCAAAATTCGGATTGACGGCCGTATAATCGGAAATGGCATAATAACTCCCCAAATATTTTTCAAATTTGTTCGGATCGTCAATATCTTCCACACTCAATTCAGGCGTGGCTTTGCGATTGGTTTTTGAAATCGGATAAACAGGCATCAACCAAATGATTTTAACGCCCAATTCTTTCAACTGCGGAATGTCTGCCGTAAATTCATCTAGCGTGCCTTCAGGCGAATATTGACGAATGTTTGCTTCGTAAATCACCGCGGTTTCCATCAAGGAGTCCGAAACCGGCGGCAAAGTTTTTTCGGTGGTGGCTTCTTTCTTTGAAGTCGTCTTTTTCGGTTCGTTTTTGCAGGAAACAAGTAGGGTTATTGCGAGGAATAGGGTTGCTGTTTTTTTCATTTCGTTATTGAGTTACTGAGTTATTGGGTTATTGGGTTATTGAGTTATTGAGTTTCTGCACAAATCTGCGGGTTGATTTGCCCCCGAGACTTCGGGGTGCGTGAAAATTTTCTCGCTGATTTTCGCAGATTTTAAATTCGTTATTTAAAAAATTTCCACATTGGTTTTTTCTGTTTTTAATGATATTGAAAATACGAGTTTCTTATCTTTCTCATCCCATTCAAAATCAATTTTCTCATTATTCATCATTACTTTTTTCGGTTTTGATTTCAAATGATGAACGATAATTTTCAAATCGTCAAAACGGGATTTGAAATTCTTCCCTACTTCTTTTTTAAAAGTCAAAACGAGTTTGTTTTCGGTGTTTTCACTTTTTAGATGCAAGATTTCATAGTGTCCATTTTCATAATTCCCGAAGGTTTTTCCATCGTCGTGGTAAATCATCCGTTTGCTTTGCGCAACTTCTTTATCGAAATAATAATGAATTTCCATTCCAGAAATGGAATAGTTTTCAGTGGTCTGCACCAATTTTGCCATCGGAACAAATGCGCCGCCACGCACAAAAACGGGGATGTGGTTTTCTTCAAATGAAATAATTTCCGTGGTTCCTCCCTCATATTTCTTCCCATTAAAAAACCCGTACCAATTTGCGGTTTTCGGGAAATAGACTTCTTTTTGAAACGTGTTTTCACGCAAAATTGGGGAAACCAAAAAATCTTTTCCCCATAAATAGGTATTGGCGATGCGGTACAATTTATGATTGTCGGGTTCTTCAAAAAATAGCGGCCGCATCAGGGGCATCCCGGTTTGGTTGTTCTGAAAAGCCAAAGTGTAATTGTAGGGCAACAATCGGTAGCGCAATTCGATGGCTTTTTTTGCCAAAGCTTTGGTTTGGGCATCTTTAAAAACCGGTTCGGAAGCTACTTCTTCTTGTGCGTGCGGACGGAAAATAGGTTGAAAAACACCGTATTGCAACCAACGCACGTACAATTCATCATCATTCAAATCGCCGGCAAATCCGCCCAAATCGGAGTGCATATACGCCAAGCCCTGCAAGCCCATTTGCAACGCAATTTCGGGCTGTGAATGCAATCCGCCCCAACTGCGGCTCACATCGCCGGACCAAGGTATCAAGCCATATCGTTGCGAACCCGCCGCTCCGGCACGCATTAAAATAAACGGACGTTTTTTGGGGAAATCTTCGCGATACCCTTCAAAAACCGTTTTCGCCCAAAAATGGCCGTAAATATTGTGGACCTCATCCGCGGAACCGTTCACATGTTGCAAGGCCGATGGATGCACTTCGGGTTCGCCCAAATCGCCCCAAACGCCGGCAACGCCTATTTCCGCAAGGTCTTTGTAAATCTTCCAAAACCATTCTTGGGCTTTGGGTTTGAAAATATCGATCAAGCCGGTATGGCCAAAATAAAAATCATAGGTAAACGGATTTCCGAGGGAATCGGTGGCGAGGATTTCCGCTTCCACCGCTTCGTCCCAACGATTGGAAGTGGTCAAAATAAATGGCTCCGTGACCAAAATTGTTTTGACACCTTCTTTTTTCAAATCAGCAATCATTTTTTTGGGTTTTGGAAAGGAATCGCGCACAAATTCCAAATTGCCGACTGTTCCTTTTATGGTGTGGCCAAACCAATACAAATCAATGATCACCGCATCGACGGGAATATCGTCTTCCTTGAACTTTTCGATGGTTTTCATCACTTCCTCTTGCGAATGATACCCAAACCGACTTGAAAAATTCCCGAACGCCCATCGCGGCGGAAGCGGTTGACGGCCGGTCAAAAGCGTGTAGTTCGCCATTATTTTTTCCCAAGTTTCGCCCACAATCAGTTGATAGGTTTTCCGCCCACTGATGGTTTCGTAGGTCAACGTGTTGTTGTTTTTGCTGTCCAAATCCAAATAACCAATGGGCGCATTGTCGAAATGCAGCAAATATTTTTTCGAGGAAAGCACAATCGGCAAGCTGTAGTTCATCAGCTCGGAATGTGTGGTGTAGCCGTAATGTGCGCGGTTGTAGAGTTTAAGCCGATTCCCGCTGCGGTCCATTCCCAAAGCGCGCGCGCCGCCGCCCATCAAAACTTCTTGAGCCTCGACGTTGAAACTGATTTTTTCAAATTCTTCACCTTTAGTGTAACCCTTCTTTTCGGAAATCACTTTTTTCCCATTGAAAAGATACGCGACTTGAAACGGGTTTTTGTGAATGGAAACAGCAATTCCTTTGGAATTTAAATAGACGCCCAAGGAATCTTGTGTGATTTGGAAATCCACCTTTTGGGGTTCTAAAACCACCGAATAGGATTTGGGTTTGTAATTTTCCCCCTTCGGAATAAAGGAGGTTTCCAAAATTTCGGGGGTGTAAAATTGAAAACGGTATTTTCCATCGTTGGTTTTGACGATGACAGAATTTTCTTCCTGCTCCATTCCCAAGAATTCACGTTCCGGGTTTTGCGTGAAACCTGAAAAGAAAATAAAAAGGAATAACAATGGAAGAATTCCTTTGCTTATTTTTATGAAATGTGTGTTTTTCAATTGATGTGTTTTTTCTCTCGCAAAGTCGCGAAGGCGCAAAGTTTTGGATATTTGTTTCTTCGCGGCTTTGCGCCTTTGCGAGCAATTTTTTTATTCCAACTCAATCACCATCGATATTTTCCCTTCAATCTTCAAGGTTTCTTCCAATGAAAATTCTTTTCCACTGAGAATATCTTTCCCCGTTTTAAAATCTTTTATTCCTTCGGAAAAACGTTTCAAATCAAGGGTTTGTGACTTTGGATTGTTGTTGATAATTACCATTACCGATTCCGTTTCATTGTACCGAAAATAAACATATACATTGTTCTGCGGAAGGTATTGCAACAATTTTCCAAAATGTAAAACTTCTTTGTTTTTTCGATAGTTCAACAATTTTTTGGTGAAAGAATGATATTCATTCTGAGTTTTCGCTCGCCCTGATTCAGAAAAAGCGTTATTTTCATCGCCTTCCCATCCGCCGGGAAAATCGCGCCGAATATCGCCGTCGCCCACGGATTTTTTTCCGCGCATCCCGATTTCATCCCCGTAATAAATTTGTGGGATTCCGCGGGTGGTCAACACAATGGTCAAGGCCAATTTGTATTTTTTCAAACTGCCATCGTAAATCTCGTTGATGCGGTTCGTGTCGTGGTTGCCGGCAAAAACCAATAAATTGTCGGGATTGGGATATAAAAAATCGTTCACGAAATTCCGGTACACGGCGATCATCCCTCGATCCCAATCGGCTTTTTCCACATTAAAAACCCAAGATAATGCATCGTGAAGCGTAAAGTCCATCACCGAGGGCAAATGTGAATTGTAACTTTGAATCGCACCAATTTTCGAATCTTTTTGCCAATAGGCGATTTGCGCTTGGTCGTGCATCCAAACCTCGCCCACAATATTGAAATTCGGGTATTCGTCCATCACCGCTTTGGTCCATTTGGCGATGCCTTCTTTGTCGTTGTAGGAATAAGTATCCACTCGAAATCCATTCAAATCGGCAAATTCGATCCACCAAATCGCATTTTGGATCAAATAATTCAGCACCAAGGGATTGCTTTGGTTCAAATCGGGCATCGAACTTACAAACCAACCGTCCACACAATATTTTTTGTCGATTTTGGATCCGTGCGGATCGTATTGCGTGGCCATTCGGTAATTGGAATTTGCATAGCCCGGAAATTGATGAATCCAATCATAGGTCGGTAAATCTTTGATCATCCAATGTTCCGCGCCCCAATGATTGGTGACATAATCCATGATCAATTTCATATCGCGCTGATGCAATTCATCCGCTAAACGCTGATAATCTTTATTGGTTCCAAAACGCGGATCTATTTGATAAACATCACTTTGCGCATAGGTATGATACGAATACGAGGAATCGTTGTCTTCCAGAAGTGGAGTGCTCCAAATGGCGGTCACGCCCAAATCTTCCAAATAATCCAAATGATCGATGATGCCTTGAATGTCACCACCGTGGCGACCTCCGCGTTTTTCACGGTTCACTTTTTCGGTCATTTTGGGATGCGAATCGTTCTTGGGATTTCCGTTCGCAAACCGATCGGGCATCAACAAATAAATTACATCGCTCGCATCAAAACCTTCGCGGAAACGAGAATTTTTTCGGCGTTTTTTAAATTCATATTCTTTAGTGAAAACGGTTTTTCCTTTCTTTTGAAATGAAAATTGAATGCTTCCCACAGGAATTTCATCGGAAGCTATCGTAACAAAAACATAGTTCGGATTTTCGGTTTTTCGAATGTTGTTGATCACGACTTCGTCGGAAACCGAAACCTCGTAATCCGCAATATTTTCGCCATAGAACATAATTTGAAGCTCAGGCAACCGCATTCCGCTCCACCAAAAAGGCGGTTCGGTTTTTTGCAGTTGCGCTTGCGAACCAATGCTTATGAACAGATATAAAAATGCAAGTATATTTTTCATGTTCTTGTTTTTAAAATATGACGTAAGACTTAGGACTATATGACATAAGACTTTTTTTTAACCACAAAGAGCGCAATGCTTTACAAAAAACGGTTTCCCCTGCACTAAATTTTTTTGTCCTAAGTCCTACGTCTTATTGTCCTACGTCATTTCAACTAACTCTTGACCAACCCGCTCGGCTCCACCACTTCCGTTTTCCCGTTCACCAAAATTTCCAAGGGCTTTTCCCCTTCAAGTTCAAATATGGTTTCCCCGTTTTTTACGGTTACTTTCAATAAATTCCCGCGGAAATTCACTTTAAAAGAGTAGGTTTTCCATTGTTTTGGAATCCGGGGATTGAACGCCAATTTGCCCTCCACGATGCGCATTCCACCAAAACCTTCCACGATGCTCATCCAAGTACCGGCCATACTCGTGATGTGGCAGCCTTCTTTCACTTCGTGGTTGTAGTCGTCCAAATCCAATCGTGAGGTACGCAAATACAAGTCATAAGCTTGTCCGGTTCTCTCTAATTTTGCGGCCTGAATGCTGTGCACGCAAGGCGACAAGGAGGATTCGTGCACCGTCAAAGGTTCGTAAAAATCGAAATGCCGCTCCAATTCTTCTTCGGAAAAATGGGCTTCAAAAAAGTAAAATCCTTGCAACACATCGGCTTGTTTGATGTAGCACGAACGCAAAATGCGATCCCAACTCCATTTTTGGTTGATGGGGCGTTCGGATGTTGGCAATTCGGAAACAGGAATGATTTCTTTGTCCAAAAATCCATCTTGCTGCAAATAAACTTGGTGTTCTTCCGAAAAAGGAAAATACATTTTTTCAGCTACGGTTTTCCACGCATCGGCTTCTTCCTCTTGGAGTTTGGTTTTCGACAAAATCCGTGCATGATCTTCCGGGAATTGTGCTTTTACTTTCTCCAAGTTTTCGATACAAAATTCCAAACACCATTTTGCCAAATAATTGGTGTACCAGTTGTTATGGACGTTGTTTTCATATTCATTGGGCCCCGTAACACCCAGAATGACATATTTTTCACGATGTCGACTGAAATTGGCGCGCTGAAACCAAAACCGTGCGATGGCAATCATAACTTCGAGCCCCTTTTCGGGAATATAACTGTAATCGCCGGTGTAATTCACATAATTGCGAATGGCAAGCAGCATGGCACCGTTCCGATGGATTTCCTCAAAAGTAATTTCCCATTCGTTGTGGCTTTCTTCGCCGTTCATCGTTACCATTGGGTACAAGGCCGCTCCGTTTTTAAAACCCAATTTTTCGGCGTTTTCGATGGCTTTGTCCAACTGGTTGTAGCGATAGGTCAATAAATTGCGGGCCACTTTCCGGTTTTTCGTGACCATATAAAACGGCAAACAATAGGCCTCGGTATCCCAATAGGTGCTGCCACCATATTTTTCGCCGGTGAAACCTTTGGGTCCAATATTCAGGCGTTCGTCTTTTCCCAAATACGTTTGGTTGAGTTGAAAAATATTGAAACGGATTCCCTGTTGGGCCTTCACATCGCCTTCGATGGAAATATCGGCCATTTCCCAAATTTTGTTCCACGCCGTTTTCTGTTCCTGCAATAGTTTTTCGTATCCAATTTTTACGGCTTTCGCCAATACCGATTTTGCTGCCGAAAAAAGG
>DASSWG010000051.1:0-24310 GCA_035705295.1 Flavobacteriaceae bacterium | reverse complement strand
TTGATCAAATTCAATGCCGAACCTTCGCGGTACCAGGCAATTTGCGCATCGTTGTAGGTGTGGTTCGCTTTGATGACATCTTTGCTTCCGTCTGCATGAATTAGTTCGATGGTCAATTGTTTGTCGGGCGCAAAGTTTTCCAAATCGATGAAGTTGAACGTATCGTCTTCTTGAATCAAATCGTAATCGCTTTCATTTTCAAAAGTGACCCCCAACATTCCTTGTTTTTTCAAGTTGGTTTCGTGGATGCGGGCAAATGATTTCACCAACACCACTTTCACGCCCAAGTGCCGTGGCTCCATCGCCGCATGTTCGCGTGAAGAACCTTCGCCGTAATTATGGTCGCCCACCACCACGGTCGGAATTCCTTCCGCTTTGTACGCTCGTGCGGTTTTTGGAACGGCATCGTATTCGCCGGTCAATTGGCTTTTTACAAAATTGGTTTTCATGTTGAACGCGTTTACGGCGCCGATCAAACAGTTGTTTGAAATATTGTCCAAATGTCCGCGGTAACGCAACCAAGGGCCGGCCATGGAAATATGGTCGGTGGTGCATTTTCCGTGGGCTTTGATCAATAATTTTGCGCCCATCAAATTTTCTCCGTTCCAAGGTTCAAAAGGTTCCAATAATTGCAAACGCTCGCTGTCTTTGGAAACGTTGATTTCCACCGAACTTCCATCTTTCATCGGCTCAACATAACCCGCATCTTCCACGTCGAAACCTTTTGGGGGAAGTTCCAAACCTTTGGGCTCGTCCAATTTTACTTCTTCGCCGTTTTCGTTCAGCAGCGTATCTCTGGTCGGATCAAAATCCAATCGACCGGAAATTGCGATCGCGGCCACCATTTCCGGTGAACCCACAAATGCGTGCGTGTTAGGATTGCCATCCGCACGTTTGGAAAAGTTGCGGTTAAAGGAGTGCACGATCGTGTTTTTTTCGTCCCCTTTTCGGTCGCTTCGGTCCCATTGTCCGATGCAAGGCCCACAAGCATTGGTAAAAATGGTCGCGTCCAAATCCTCAAAAATTT
The DNA here is from genome assembly GCA_035705295.1 of Flavobacteriaceae bacterium. Taxonomy (GTDB): domain Bacteria; phylum Bacteroidota; class Bacteroidia; order Flavobacteriales; family Flavobacteriaceae; genus DASSWG01. Next base: position 23,283 of record DASSWG010000051.1, on the reverse strand, counting down.
GAAGTAAACCATCGCGTTCGGCGGTGAAGCGAATTTGTTCCGAGCCGGGATTGATCCCAAAATCGGATTTTGCTTTTATTTTTTTGTCCACTGCTTGTTTGGCGATGGAAGCTGCGCGCGTCAAATCCTCATAGGAAGAGTTGGTACAAGAACCAATCAAGCCCCAATCCACATTGATGGGCCAATCGTTGGCTTTTGCTTTTTCGCCCATTTCCGAAATTGGGGTAGCCAAATCGGGAGTGAACGGCCCGTTCAAATGGGGTCGCAATTCGGACAAGTTGATTTCGATTACTTCGTCAAAATAGTGTTCCGGATTTTGGTAAACTTCCGCATCGCCGGTCAAATGTTCGCGGACCTCGTTTGCCGCATCGGCCACATCGTCGCGATTGGTGGCGCGCAGAAAGCGTTCCATGGAATCGTCGTAGCCAAAAGTGGAAGTGGTGGCGCCAATTTCCGCGCCCATGTTGCAAATGGTTCCTTTTCCGGTGCAAGAAAGATTTTTTGCGCCTTCACCAAAATATTCCACAATGGCTCCAGTTCCGCCTTTTACGGTCAAAATTCCGGCTACTTTCAAAATCACATCTTTGGAAGCGGTCCAGCCGTTCAATTCTCCGGTGAGTTTCACGCCAATGAGTTTCGGGAATTTCAATTCCCAAGGCATTCCGGCCATCACATCCACCGCGTCGGCGCCGCCAACTCCCACGGCGACCATTCCCAATCCGCCGGCGTTCACCGTGTGCGAATCGGTTCCGATCATCATTCCGCCGGGAAAGGCATAGTTTTCCAAAACCACTTGGTGAATAATCCCCGCGCCGGGCTTCCAAAATCCGATTCCGTATTTATTGGAGACCGAACTCAAAAAATCAAAGACTTCGTTACTGGTTTCCTGGGCACGTTTCAAATCGGCTTTCGCGCCTTGCTTGGCTTGGATCAAGTGGTCGCAATGAACGGTGGTGGGGACGCTCACTTGTTTTTTTCCGGCTTGCATAAATTGCAGCAAGGCCATTTGCGCGGTTGCATCTTGGCAGGCAATTCGATCCGGGGCAAAATCGACATAATCTTTTCCGCGGGAAAAAGCTTTTTGAGGTTCACCGTCCCAAAGGTGGGAATACAATATTTTTTCGGAAAGTGTCAGCGGTTTCCCGACCACTTCGCGGGCTTTGTTCACGCGTTCCGCGATTTGGGAATACGTTTTTTTGATCATGTCAATATCGTAGGCCATAACTATTGAATTTTAGATTTAATTTCCAATGAAATAACTTTTTCATTTTTTAACAGGATGCGAAAATACAAAATATAGTTTAATTTTAAAAATAGTCCACCAAAATACAAGGTATGACTAAATTAATTTATTAAAAAGCAAAAATCACTACGATAAATCACACTAAAATTAAATTTTAAGGGATTTATTGCCAAATCGATATTTTAAAAGAAGAATATTGCTTACTTGAAAAAGAAGATTTTTGGAATTTTTTCTTTGAATAAAAAAAACTGGTTCTCTTTTGTTTCGAGCCTGCCTTGCCGGCCTTTAGGTTTGCAAAGTACTACGCTGCGGATCGCCGCGAAACCTTTGCGCTCTTTGCGTGAAACTTATTACGAGGATTTACCCATTATAATCCAACATAGAGTCAAAAAACTTCACACAAAGTAAGGATTGTGTGGATGAACAATTTGACCAAAATCACCAATCAATTGTTTAGAACAAATTTTGGACGAGTTGTTCTTCGGAAATCCCTTCGGCCTCGGCTTTGTAGTTTTTGATGATCCTGTGGCGCAGAATTCCTTCGGCCACGGCTTGTACATTTTCAATGTCGGGCGAAAATTTTCCGTTCACCGCCGCATGTGATTTTGCGGCCAAAATCAAATTTTGGGAAGCACGTGGCCCCGCGCCCCAATCGATGTATTCTTTCACAATTTCCGGGGAAAGTTCACTTGTTGGGCGGGTTTTTCCCACAAGGTTCACGGCATATTCCACGACGTTGTCCGCTACCGGAATTCTTCGGATCAGGTGTTGTAAATCGATGATTTCCTGCGCAGAAAAAAGGGGGTTGATTTCGGAAACGCGATCGGAAGTGGTGTTTTTCACCACGTTTACTTCTTCTTCAAAACTTGGATATTGCAAGTTGATGGCGAACATAAACCGGTCCAATTGCGCTTCGGGAAGTGGATAAGTTCCTTCTTGCTCAATGGGGTTTTGGGTGGCCAGCACAAAATAGGGCGGATCCAATTTGTAATTTTTCCCAGCAATGGTGACCGAGCGTTCCTGCATGGCTTCCAGCAGGGCGGCTTGGGTTTTTGGCGGGGTCCGGTTGATTTCGTCTGCCAAAATAATGTTTGCAAAAACCGGCCCTTTGATGAATTTGAAATTTCGGTTTTCGTCCAAAATTTCAGAACCCAAAATATCGCTGGGCATCAAATCGGGCGTGAATTGAATGCGTTTGAAATCGAGCCCCAACGCTTGCGCAATGGTGTTGACCATCAAGGTTTTTGCCAAGCCCGGAACGCCGATCAACAAGGCATGCCCACCGGAAAATATGGAAATTAGAATTTGGTCGATCGTTTTTTCCTGCCCAACGATCACTTTGGAAATTTCTTTTTTTAACTGGGCGTGTTTTTTTACCAAATTTTCAATTGCGGCAACGTCTGACATATTTCAGTTATGAATTATGAGTTATGAGTTATGAAGGTTACCGGAAATTAATTTTTCAACCAATTGGCCAGAAAATCGCATTCGCGGTATTTCCCATTGATTTTGATGTATGTGTCTTTTATTTTTTCAGTTTGCCATTCTTTGATGGCGTCCAATTTTTTTTCTTTTAGGGCCAAGGCCTTGATTTTTTCGAAATCTTGAGCATAATTGGCGGTGTGCGCGGGGTATTTTTCGGTGACGGTGACGATTTTGAAGAAAACATTCCCGGTGCGGTCGGTATCGGTCAACACGGTCGAGATTTCGTTTTCTTTCAAATTGGCAACCTGACCGTAAATGTTCGGGTCTATTTTTGCCAAATCAAAACGCGTGTCGCCAGTGGTTGGGTTGATCAATTGCCCGCCATCTTGCCGGGTTTCTTTTTGGTCGGAATACCTGCGCGCGGCCTTGTCGAAAGTGATTTTTTTGTCCACGATCAATTGGCGGATGCTGTCAATTTTTTCTTTGGCTTTTTGAATGGTTTCGTCGGTTCGTTCGGGGATGAGTAAAATATGGCGCACATCGACTTGTTGGCCGCGGATTTCATCGACCATTAAAATATGATACCCAAATTCGGTTTTGAACGGTTTGCTGATTTCGCCTTCGTCTTGGCTGAACGCGGCGTCTTTGAACTCCTGCACGAACGGGGCATCGCGGGTCAGCGTTATTTTTCCGCCCCTGCTGCTGCTTCCGGGATCGTCGGAATACAAAACCGCTTTGGTGGCAAAACTCGATTCGCCCGATAGAATTTCTTTCCGAAATTCGTTCAATTTATCGATAACTTTTTTTATTTCTTCGTCCGGCACTTCTGGTTCAATGGTAATTTGGGCAATTTCCACTTCGTCGCCAAACCTTGGAAGTTCGTTTTCTTGAATATTATCAAAAAATTGCCGTACTTCTTCCGGGGTGATCTCGATTTCTTCAATGATTTTGGTTTGCATTTGCAGGGCGAGTTCTTGTTCTTTGTTGATTTCGAACAATTTTGCCCGTAATTCGCTTTCCGTTTCCATATTGTAAAACTCAAGCAATTTTTCCATGGTTCCGGTTTGGCTGACAAAATAGGCGATTTGTTGATCCACTTTGTTGTTGACCATATCATTGGAAACCACAATGCTGTCTTGGATCGCTTGGTGGGCGTACAATTTGTCTTTCAACAAACGTTCGGCCAGTTTGCAATCTGTGATCCCGGCGGTGGAGATTCCTTGACTTTTTAGGTCCAAGTACATTTTTTGGATGTCACTTTCCAGTATCAAACGTTCGCCGACCACAGCCGCAACACCATCAATTTTGAATTTCTTGAACGGAACCGAGTCTTTTACTTTTTGAGTGGAAGCCAAAAGAGTATCGCTCACTTGAAGGATAGAATCTTTTTGAACGGCCTGGAAATTCGAAATTTCGGCAGCGGAAGACAACGTGTCCGTTTTCACTGTCGTGTTGTCTTCAGAAGTGGTTTCCTGTGCGCCGCAAAAAGGGGCAATTCCCAAGCCCAACCATAAAAACAGGGAAGTTTTAAGGGTATATTTCAATTTGATTGTTTTTAAATGCGTCATTTTTAATTTCTTGTTCCAATTTTTTTGCCAATTCCAACTTTCGTTTGTGCAACAATATTTGCTCAATGGTAGGTTTTACGTACGATAACGGAGCTTGTTCGTGCCGAGGCAACACGTCGTTCACAAAAATCAAATATACACCCAATGAATCTTCGAGTTGCATGAAATTTGATTTTTTTAACAAGCCCGAATTATTTTCGGAATTGAGTGCTTTTATTTGTTCATAAACCTTGATTTCATTTACCCAAACCGAATCGTTGAACGAGTATGAATTGAACTGGAGCGCTTTGTCCATCAATTTTTTTATATCTTCTTTGTCGAACCTAATGAATTGTTGTTTTACCTCATTAAAATCCGAAAGCGAATCGCTTACGTGGATATAACGAAGTTTTATCAAATTTTCGTTCAGGTTGAACATTTCTTTGTTTTGAATATAAAAAGATTCAATTTCATTGTCTGTGAAAGCGGTGTCCAAATTTTTGGCGACCAATGCATCTTTGTAGGCTTTGATGTATAATTTTTGCCGGTAATCCTTGACCAAACTTTCGAATTTTTTTTGGGTTTCTTTTGGTAAATTCAATTTTGCCCGGTCCAAAAGCACTTGCTTGGTCGCCCAATTTTTTATGAAATTGGAAACGATCAACACACTGTCGCTGTCGGAAATGTTTTCGCTGACCAATCCGGCAATGTCATCGCGGTACAAATAGGTGTCGTTTACCCGCGCAATGGCTTCTTTGGGAACCTCTTCTTCGAAATATGCACAACTGCTCAATAACAATGCCGTTCCCAAAAAAGCGCTAAATTTCAATATATTATTCAAAACGTGCTTTTAGTTTTTCAAGGTTTTCATGGTTGATTTCGACTTTGTATTTTTTGTGGAGGTTTTTCATCCATTTGTCTTCCAAATAGGTTTGGTAATCACTGACCACTTTTCCGCGAACGTCTTCCAAATTTTTTGTGGCATATTCGCGCTTATTTTTTTTGAAATACTTTTTCAATCCCAAACTGTCCTTTTTTGCGGCATTCCATATTTTTTCTTCCATCAGGTCAAAAATCAATAGTCCATTGTAATATTCAGATGCGATGGCGGCAAATTCGGGGTTGTTGTCGCCCAAGTGTTTTTTGTGGTAATCCAGCACAAATCGATCGGTGAAATCACGGTACCAATTGTCGATCAGTGCTTTTTTGTTTTTGCTGTTGGAAGGAAGTTGCCGTTGTGAAATATAATTTGCAAAGTCCAAGTAGGTTTTGGATTCGTTGTTTATTTCCACGATGTTTTTTGTGGGAATTTTTGCGCTGTCCAACTGCCAAGTTCCTTTCAAAATATCGTCTGAAACTTGTTGGTGAAAAAAGTTCAACGCTTCTTCGTTTTTATCGATGTTGTATTTTTTCCGAAGGTTTTCCAGCAACGATTCGCTGATCAAGCGTGCACGGGAATCGTTTTTGATTTGCTCTTCAATTTTATTTCGCGTTTCTTCCAAACTTCCGATGGGGTGTTTTTCGATCAGTTTAATAATGTGCCAACCAAATTTTGTTTGAAAAGGTTCGGAAATCCAACCGGGCTTTTTCATTGAAAAAGCGACTTTTTCAAATTTTTCCGCGTTCATGGTTCCCGGAGCGAATGGGGCTAGTTGCCCACCTTTTTTTGCGGAATTTTTATCGTCGCTGAATTTTTCGGCCAAACTTTCAAAAGAAGCCCCCTGTTGAAGCTGATCGTACAATTCAAAAATTCTTTTTTTTGCGTTCGTCGCGGAATCGGATTTATTTTCAACGAGCATGATATGTGCCACGCTCACTTTTCCTTTGGCAGGCCGTTTGTCGTTCACTTTCACCAAATGATAGCCAAACTGGGTTTTCACGGGCATGGAAACTTTTCCGGTTTCGGTTTCATAAGCAGCGGTTTCAAAAGGATATACCATTTTGAAAACCGTGAACCAACCCAAATTGCCCCCGTTTTTTTTCGCCGAAGGATCTTCGGAATATTTTTTTGCGAAAGTTTCAAAATTTCCGCCCGCAATGATTTTTTTGCGGAGTTCCAGGGCTTTTTGGTAGGCTTTTAAAGTGTCTTCTGGAGCGGCGTTCGGCGAAACCCGGATCAAAATATGGCTGGCGTTCACCGCCGTTTGCATGCGTTGGTAAGCTTCCTGCACCAAGGCTTCGGTCACGTTGGTTTCGCTCAAATATTTGTTGGCCAGTTGGCCGCGGTATTTTTCGAATTCTTTTTGAAAAGCAACCGACTCGTCCAAATTTTCGGCTTTTGCAGCTTTCACCTTTAAAATATAATCGATGTACAAGTCCAAATAGGAATCGATGTCTGTTTGAGCTTTTTCATCAATTATGTCCTGGTTTTTCAGGTACATCCGTTCAAAATTTTCGACATAAAAAGCTTCGTCGTCCACCGTGAAGATCACCTGTTTTTGTGTTTGTGCAAAAAAAAGAAAAGGAGCAACGAAGAAAAGCAGGGCAATATTTTTTTTCATTTTCATAGTAAAAAAACTGTTCAAAAAAGGAAGCTGCGCAAAAATAACAAAACACAATGGTTTTGCAAGTGGTTGTCAAAACGTTGGCCGAAATAAAATAGTACTTGCCGAACCCTTGAATTTGGTATTTTTGCTATTTTAAAAAACCGATGGTTTTGAAAACCATGGAAAAACAAACACGATGCAAAACGAGCTTCCCGAAAAGATCAAATTGATATGGGATTTTCGTGGGCCTTCCGCCGAAAAAATCGCGGAACACCACGTTGTCCATTTAAAGGATTTTATTCAAGTTGAAAAAACAAGCTTCAACATTACCGGTGCCGAAAAAATATCGGAAATGCACTGGTTGGCGTTTATGGTAATTTCAAAAGAAGAAATGGAATCTTTGAAAACCATTTTGAAGCCCCAACGTGCACAGGCCTATCTGGAATAATTGGGTGATTCCCGCGTGATCGTCACATCGTGCGGATGGCTTTCGTGGATTCCGGAAGAAGTGATTTTCACAAATTTCCCGGTGTTTTTCAAGGTTTCGATGTCTTTTGCGCCGCAATAGCCCATTCCGGCACGAAGGCCACCGATAAATTGGGTCATGCTTTCCAACAATTCCCCTTTGTAGGGCACACGGCCCACGATTCCTTCCGGCACCAATTTTTTGATATCGTCTTCCACATCTTGAAAATAGCGGTCTTTCGAACCTTGTCCCATCGCCTCAATAGAACCCATTCCGCGATAGGATTTGTATTTTCTTCCTTCGTAAATAATGGTTTCGCCAGGTGATTCTTTGGTGCCGGCGAGCAAAGAGCCGAGCATCACGCAATCGGCGCCAGCTGCAATGGCTTTTGGAATATCGCCGGTGTAGCGAATTCCGCCATCGGCAATTACCGGGACACCGCTGCCTTTTATTGCGTCGGCCACTTCCAAAACCGCGGAAAATTGTGGAAAACCAACCCCCGCTACCACTCGCGTTGTACAAATGGAACCTGGCCCAATACCCACTTTTACGCCATCGGCACCAGCATCTACCAGGTATTTTGCGGCTTCGGCCGTGGCGATGTTCCCTACAACTACTTCCAAATCGGGGAATTTCTTTTTCACTTCTTTCAGCACCGTGACCACACCTTTTGTGTGGCCGTGCGCGGTGTCAATGATCACGGCGTCCACCCCGGCTTTGACCAAGGCTTCGGCGCGTTCGACGGCATCGGCGGTAACACCCAACGCGGCCGCTACGCGCAACCTTCCAAAAGAATCTTTGTTTGCAATGGGTTTTTGGGTGAGTTTGGTGATGTCGCGAAAAGTGATCAACCCTACCAATTTATTGTCTTTGTTGACAACAGGTAATTTCTCGATTTTGTTTTCTTGCAAAATATCCTCGGCTTGTTCAAGGGATGTCCCTTCGGAAACAGTGACCAAATTTTTGGCGGTCATTACCTCGGTTATGGGGCGTTTCAAGTTTTTTTCGAATCGCAAATCACGGTTGGTGACGATGCCCAATAATTTTCCATTTTCATCCACGATCGGAATTCCGCCAATGCTGTGCTCGCGCATATTTTCTTTGGCATCTTTCACGGTGGCCGAAACGGGCAAGGTGATGGGGTCGATGATCATGCCACTTTCTGCACGCTTCACTTTTCGCACTTTTAAGGCTTGTTGGTCAATGCTCATGTTTTTGTGCAGCACACCAATTCCACCTTCGCGGGCCATGGCAATGGCCATTTGCGATTCGGTGACCGTGTCCATTGCTGCGGAAACGATGGGCACGTTCAGGCTAATGTTTCGGGTGAATTTGGTTTGGATGTTGACCTCGCGAGGAAGTACTTCGGAATAAGCGGGGACCAAGAGCACGTCGTCGTAGGTAAGCCCTTCGCCGACAATTTTATTTTGGTGAGCGGTCATGGCAATTAGGATTTAATTGCGCGCAAAGATACGATTTTAGAATTTGAAATAACCACACAATCACGGATTTAATTTTTGCTTGAATTTTTATTTTGATTTCCGCACCAATCCCCAAAAAACCAAGATTGCCGATAGCGCGAACGAAGCTGTCATCAATAGTCCCGAAACCATCACCACATATTTCATCCACAAAATGCCCTGCCACATAAAATATATGCCGCCAAAAGTGAACAAAACAGAAAGCAAAGGCTCCATCATCAAAAATTTTTTGAGGACCGGGTTGGTGTCGGTCAGAAAAACCAAACCGCCCAAAACGAAAAAGATCAAGGCCATCGACAGAATGTGCGCGTGGATGATGTTCAACATTTCCTTTTCGGTTTTTTTGAATTTCATCACTTCGGCATCCATATCCGTTTCGTTCCCCAAATAATTTTCTTGAATGCCTTTTGGCGAATTGTTCGTGGTTTCGCCCACGAAACTGATACCGGTAAAAAAACCAAGGCTCAGCACAATGAGGAAAGTGCCGGTGAGCAGTTTTAATGCTTTTGGAAAATCATTTACGGTTTTGAACACCATTGAATGGAATGAGTTATTGGTTACTGAGTTTTTGGGTTATTGAGTTATTGAGTGAGTTGTCCGCTAGGATATTTGTTTTGATATTTAAGATTTAAATGATTTCCACAATTAAGCATTTTTTATTGCAACCAAAATATGTGAATATCCAACTTTAAATTTTAACGAAAGAATTGTGAAAAACAAGTTACAAAAGGTTTTTGTACTCAAAAAACTAAGTAACTAAATAACTCAGTAACCTATTAACTTTTGTTTCTGCAAAACACCCACACTTTCCAAAACGGCGTTCACCGCTCGGGTCATTGAGGTGGCTGAAATGGTGGAACCACTGATTGCCGCCACGTTTTTTCCATAAACAGCTTTCTTTTTGGACGACATCCCTTTGAACTGGCTCAACCACCGTCGTGTACCGATTTGCCGGCCATAATCTTCCCGATAAATCAGTACTTTCGATTTTTTGATGATGAGTTCCGGCGTGAAAAATACGGCGTAGTCGAACATCCTTTTCTTGCTCGGGGCTTCGCCCAAATAGGCATAACCGATCAATTTTCCGCCGGAAAGTATTTTGAACAGGTTTTGGTGGTTCATTTCTGAAGGGACTTTTTCAGCCGTTTCCATGGGAACGGTGATTTCTTCCAACTCAAATTCCGCTGTTTCGTAGGCATCGGCTATGGCGTCGTGAAATTTTTCCATAAGCCCATCTCCGACTTTTCCTAAAAGCGAAGGGGTTTCAGTGGAAAATGAACTACAAGTGATGAACAAAATTAGCAATGAAATTTTTTTGAACATAATACTATGGTTAAATTTAATAAAGCAAACCTGCAAGGTCTCGGAGACCTTGTAGGTTTTTAGGATTGCTTTCCAAAGATTTTATACCTACAAGGTTTTTGAAACCTTGCAGGAAGATCGTTTCATGATTTTTTCACCAAAAAAGCTTCGATGGTTTCATCGATTTTTTTGTTGGAAGCCTTGATGTCCATTGGGAACAATTGCCGGTACAAGGGCTTGCCGTCGATTTCATCTTTTAGTTGAAGGCTTCCTTCACGGTCGTACACGTCGTTCCACTTGTCGCGCACATCGCCCCAAAATTCTTTGTTCGCTGCCCACCATTTTTTTGCTGCGGCACAACGCTCATCCGCCACGCGAACATAGGTGTTGATTCCTTTTTCTTGCGCCAACAACACATCTTCACTGTTTTTTCGGACCACTTTTTTGTTGTCTTGGTCGTGTACCCAGCCAAAATCGGTAATTTCCACGTGGTTGCCACGGTTCATGATGTTGTAATCGTCGCGGTGCGAATATTCACGTCGCGGCAAAGGCGAATCGGCGCGGTCTTGCCAGAAATGACGGCCGTCCACGTGCACCCAAGTGGCGGTACCGGAATAGCGTGGGCTGTCGTCCACGTGATATACTTTTTGTGTCCAAGTGCCAGTGGTTTTGTTTTCGGGCATTTCTTTAAAATCCCAAGTATCGTCGGCCACGTATTCAAAACGTTTATCGGCTTCGTAAATCCAATCTTGTCGCCAATGTTTGATGGTCATGGTGTCGTTGATGACCAATATATGCTGGATGACCAATTTCCCGTCTTCTTCTTCAATCAATTTCGCCCATTCCAGTGCTTTTGCCGTGTAGTTGTAGGCTTTTTCGTAGGCAATATCCGGCGCGAAAGTTTCGGCATATTTGAAATCGACTTCAAAACACCCGCACATATCTTTGATGGCGGCAATGTCTTGTTGTTTCTTGCTCATCGCTTTTTGGGCAAAACTTGTTGAAAAACACAAACCGAAAACGGCTAAGAAAAGAAAATTTTTGGCATTCATTTTTGAAAAGGTTTATGGGTTAAATTTTATGGGACAAAAATAGTATTTTTATTTAGATTGTTTCCAAATTATTTATATTTTTGCTTCGAAATTATTTTAATTCAGATTTGTTCTAAATAATGATTCGCCAACCAATCTTATTGTTTACAATGCTCTCCGCTTGTTTTTCCTTTGCGCAAAAACAAGATTCCCTCAAAATCAACAAATTGAAAGAAGTGGTCTTGACCGGGCAGTACAATCCACAATCTGTGGACAAATCGGTTTTTGAGGTGGAGGTAATCACCAAAAAAGAAATCAAACAAATGGCGGGAAACAACCTCGCCGATGTGCTGACGCAAACCTTGAACATTAGCATCGTCCCCAATTCTGGTGAAGGCCGATCGGGCATCAGTATGTTCGGGTTCAATTCGGAATATGTGAAGATTTTGGTGGACGGAATCCCAATAATTGGCGATGAAGGTTTTGGGAACGCCATTGATATTACTCAAATCAACTTGGACGACATCGAACAGATCGAAATTATCGAGGGCGCGATGGGCGTGCAATACGGGTCGAACGCGGTAACGGGTGTCGTGAACATCATCACTGAAAAGGGCGCAAATTCCGATTGGGAAGTCACGGGTTACGTGCAGGAAGAAACCATCGGAGATGAGTATGGTTGGTTCGAAGAAGGACGCCACATCCAATCCTTGGAAATCGGCCATAATTTTTCAGATAAATTATACGGGAATGTACTTTTTACCCGCAATGATTTCCAAGGTTTTTTGAACCACAAACAAGGAATAAATTATTACAACGAAGAAAATCCCAACGATGGCCTTCGCGGTTATGAGTGGCTGCCCAAAGAGCAAAACAACGTAAAAGCTTTGCTGAATTACGATGCGAAAAATTTCCAGGCCTTCTATAAATTCGGCTATTTCCACGAATTGACGAACAAGTATGCGAACAATGTTATCCTAAATCCCAATCCGGCAACCGAAACCGTCAACCCCACCGCCACGGATGAAATTTTCCGTTCGGAACGTTTTTATCACCATTTGAACGCTTCGGGAAAAATTGAAAACCAGGTGAATTTCAATATTTCCCTTTCCTATCAAGAACAAGTGCGCAATTTGGAAAGTTATACCTACGAACTGAAAACCGGTAATAAGTCCAACATTGAAAGCTACGATTACAACACCCGCAAAGGATATTTTTCGCGGGGAACGTTCAACAATTTTTTTGATGCAGAAAATTTCAATTTTGAACTGGGATACGCCATCACCCTCGACGAAGGTTCCGCAAGTGGTTTGGCATCACAAAATGCCGAAACAAGTACTCAAACCAACACTTTGAATTCGTATGGTTTTTTTATTTCCTCGGAATTTAAACTTGGAAAAAAACTATCGCTTCGACCCGGTGCGCGGATTTTGACTTCTTCTCAATTCGGACCGGAATATTTGGTTTCGCTCAGCGGGAAATACCAATTCAACAAGGGTTATCAGCTTCGTGCCATTGTCGGTACCGCACCAAAACTGCCCAATTTCGAGCAGTTGTATTTTTATATGGTGGATTCCAACCACAACATTCAAGGCAATGAAAATCTAAATCCCGAATACGGAAAATCGGTTTTTGTCCATTTGAAAAAAACCTTTTGGTCCAAAAATTACCAAGTTAAATTTCAACCCAAACTTTCCGCTTGGTATTTGGATGTGGACGACAAAATAGATTTGATCATCGTGAACGAATCACCTTTGGAATACGAGTACAACAACATCGATTTGTACCGCACTTGGGGCGTTTCGCTGGAAAACAATTTGGAAATCGACCAACTGCGCGCGGGATTGGGCGTGGCGTTTTCGGGGCAATCGAAAGTGTTGAACGCCCAGGAAAATTACAACGATGATTATTTATATTCCATACAAGTCAACGCCAACGCGTCGTACCACGTGCCAAAATGGAAAACCCGGTTTTCGGCTTTTTACAAATTGAACGGGCCACAATACGAATTCACGAGCTATATCGATGAAAACGGGGAAACCCAAATCCGAAAAGGAAAATTGGACAATTATGCTTGGTTGAACGCCTCGGTGCGCAAAAGTTTTTTCGACGATCGCTTTGAAGTCACCGCGGGCGTGCGCAATTTGTTGGATGTAGCGAGAGTGGAATCGACCATTGGAAGCGGCGCGGCCCATTCCGGTCCACCGAACACGCGTTTGTTGGGTTATGGCCGATCGTATTTTTTGAAATTGATGTTCAACTTGAATTTTTAGAAATAAATGAAACCTGTGTGAATCAGTGAGAAAATTTCACACCCCATAGATAACCGCTAATAAAATTAAAACCTGTTTGAAACATTAAAAACCATACCATTATGATAAAATCTAAAATCTATTCGATCGCTATACTTGCATTGACGTTTTTCGCAATAGGCTGTAGCAAAGATGACGAGACGCTTGGTGATTCCCAATTCGTTGTGGCTTTTGAAAAGCAGTCCGTTAGTTTTTCTTCGGACGAAAATTCGCGTGAAATCAACGTGGTATTTTCCGCCGATGCACCACAAAATGGGAGCGTTCAAATAGTGTTCGACACCGAAAATTTGGTTTATGGCACCGACTTTACCACCGTTCCGCCGGCCGAAAATGGAATTATAGCACTTTCCGTTGAAGCTGGAACCGCGCAAACTTCTTTCATTTTTAACAAACTCACCACAAACCCAGCGGAAGGCGAGCCCGAGAAATCGGTCACCTTCACCTTTGGGGAAATTGGTTTTCCCAACGGCATTTCTCAAGGGAACACCAGTTTGCTGGTTACTTATTCAGAAAGCGCTTCTTTGGGCGGAAACTTTTCTCCAAATGTCGGCGGACCGAACGAACCCAACCAAGTCTATGTGGATTTGAGCGGGCAAAGTGAAACGGTGGTGCGCCGCGACAAATGGGATTTGAAATTTTATAGTGGCGATGAATTTCGCGTAAAACTGAACAGCTCGCTTTATATGATGGCTGCCGAACTGCAAACTACCGATATCGACGCCATCACCGAAACCGATGTGCAAAACCTGCAACTTGAGATGGCATTTTTGGTGGAAGGTTCCAACGAATTTGTCGATGCCCCGAGCGGAAACCTCAATGAAACTACAATTGCTGAAATTTCGGCAACTCCTTCGGAAAACAGGGTGTATTTGTTGAAAATGGGCAATGAAATTGGTACAGAAACACCAGAAAACGGGAGTGTTGCTGTTGCCGGGACAGAACGCGGCTGGAAAAAAATACGCATTCTTCGGGATGGGAATAATTATATCTTACAATATGCCGATTTGAACGCAACCAGCCACCAAGAAATCAGCATTCCCAAAGATGGTACTTTCAATTTTGTTTTTTTCAGCTTGATTTCCGAAAATATCGTGAACGTGGAACCGATCATTGAAAACTGGGACTTGTGTTTTACAACCTTTACAGAAGTTCTTGAACTGCCAACTGGCGGGTTGACGGCTTATGGGTTTTCGGATTACACCAAAACCAACGTGCTCGCCAATGTCAAAGCTTATCGGGTTTCTACGGACGATTTTGCCTATGAAAATTTTATGGCAAGTGATGTGGTGGAAGAAAATTTTGAAACCGATCAACGAACACTTGGAAGCAGTTGGCGAAAAGTGACCCCGCCGGACAGGTTTCTCATCGACACGATTTTTTATGTCATCAAAGAAGCCGATGGAAATAGGTACAAATTGAAATTTACCGCCTTGTTCAACGAAAACGGGGAACGCGGTTATCCGGCATTTGAATATGAATTATTATAAATGTTTGATTTTGTAGAGGTGCACGGCCGTGCGCCTCTACAAACCCATTAAATTTTAAATCCTAAACCCTAAATGTTTTCAATTATGAAACGACAACTAACCCTTTTAAGCATTTTCGCGTTCGGCATATTCGTCAACGCACAGACCACAACGGTAAACCTGAGTTTGCAACCCGGTTATTCCGACGAAGTATTTTTCGATTTTTCAACCAACACAATTCACAAGCTTTTCCAGTGAGCAATTGGGACCTTGCGTTTTTGCGAAACGGTCAATTTTCGTTTGCGACACGTATCAACACCGGCGCGGGAATCGAAGTGTACGAAGCCTCGAACGATCCTGCTGATTGGGCAACGATCGACGTGGCGAACATTGGCAATTGGTCCCGCCTTTTCAACAGCGACACCACTTGGACGGTCGGCGCTTTCGATAAAGGAACCGCAACTTACGGTTGGGGCGAATACAATCCGACCAATCATTATGTGGAGGGAAAGGTGGTTTTTGTGCTGAAATATGCCGATGGTAGTTTTAAAAAATTTATGATCGAGGATTTTTATGGTGGTTATACTTTTAAATATGCTGATTGGAATGCCACAACTTCCACTTGGGAAGCCGATGAAAACTATGTGCTCCCAAATTCCACCAACCCGAACAATTTGTTCAACTACTTCAGTCTGGTAACAGATTCTGAAATAATAGCTGCACCAGAAGTTGATGATTGGGACATTGTTTTCAAAAAATACGCCACCGATTTGGGCGGAACCATGTATCCGGTAACGGGTGTCTTGCACAAACCGGGCACCACTGTGGCAGAAAATATCGAACCGGGTGGAAATGGCAGTACTTCCAGTTTGCAATATTTCGATGACATCAATGTAATTGGCTACGACTGGAAAACCTACAGCGGAAGCGGCTATACGCTTGACCCCGATCTGTATTTTTATTTGAAACAAGAAGACGGAACAATCTATCGCCTTCATTTTCTATCGTTCGATGGGAGCGCAACGGGAAATGTTTCTTTTGAGTATGAAGACGTGACCGCCCAAATGGGTACGGTGGCTTTTGATTCCGAAAATTCCTTCAGCATTTTTCCCAATCCATCAATGGATGGGCAGGTTCAAATTTTGTATCAAACCAATACCGGTAATGGGACTCCGGGTCGCGTGGCCATTTTTTCGTTGACCGGAAAAAAAGTGTTCGAAACCCAATTGGAAAACAACGGGTTCTACAACCAAACCTTGGATTTGTCCAATCTTTCAAGTGGGGTTTATTTGCTAAGGTTTCAAGCAGGAAAGTATTCGGAAACAAAAAAAATTATTTTGAACTAGCGATTCACCAAAACCTGCAAGGTCTCCAAGACCTTGTAGGTTTGTTTTTTTAAAAACCCCCAACTATAAAACCGTCTAACAACACGACGGTTTTTTTACGGCTTATTTTAACCCAGTCCAGTTATAAATTTTTTAAAATCAGTTATTTAAATTCATTCTTGATGCGTTTGTCCGTATTTTTATACTGTAATCAAAAAAACAAACGCTATGAATATGGACATCAAATTGGCGGAATGCTGTGGAAATTGTGAATTTTTGTTGAACGGGCAACTTTGCTCAAAACATCAAAAAATTGTAAGCCGGAACCAAGTTTGTGGTGCGTATGAATTTCGCGCGGTTTTGCGCCGTGATTCGGATTGTTTGCAATGTCGGAAATTTGAGACCGACGAATGTGCCCATCCCGCCAAAGCTGGACCGGGAATGCTTTGCACGGCTTGGTCGCCGCGGGCCAGTGCCTAAAAATTTCTTTGGTGTAATTTTAAAAAGTGTGCCCAGAGCGGGAATCGAACCCGCACGCCCTAATGGACACATGGCCCTCAACCATGCCTGTCTACCAGTTCCAGCACCTGGGCAATTTCAATAAAAGTTTTCAAATCGTGATCTGGCTGGGGCTTCCCGTTATTCCGCTGTGCTCCAAACGGGACATGCTTCTCGCCCAAACACATCAGTATTTCAATCGTGATCTGGCTGGGGCTCGAACCCAGGACCCTCTCCTTAAAAGGGAGATGCTCTACCAACTGAGCTACCAGATCGGGAATTTTCAAAAAAAAACTTGCCGAAAAGACAAGTTCAAAATTTTTCAGAACTTCAATAATTGACCAACTTTATAGCCGTGATCTGGCTGGGGCTCGAACCCAGGACCCTCTCCTTAAAAGGGAGATGCTCTACCAACTGAGCTACCAGATCGTTCAGCGTTCAACTTTTTTGAACGAGGGTGCAAATATAATATCTATTATTAATTTATCAAGCAGAAATTGCCATAAATTTGCAATAATTCACAATAAGAAAATACAAGGTGATGAGTGGCCAAAAAATCGCGTTGTGCGGGTATATGGGAAGCGGAAAAACCGAAGTTGGAAAACGGCTTTCCGAAGAACTAAAACTTGATTTTGTCGATCTTGACCAAGAAATTTCCACCCATGAAAAAAAGTCCATCCCGCTTATTTTTCAAAAAAAGGGAGAGGTTTATTTTAGAAAAATCGAACACCAGCTATTGCAATCTTTGCTTTTGAAGGACAGCGCCATTGTGCTTTCCTTGGGCGGGGGAACACCGTGCTATGGGAATAATCTCGATTTGTTGAAACAAAGTAAAGTCAAGCTCGTTTATTTAAAAGCAAATTTGACAACGCTTACCGACCGACTTTTCGAACAAAAAAACACCCGGCCGTTGATTTCGCATTACCATCAAAAAAACGATTTGGAGGAATTTGTTCGAAAGCATTTGTTCGAAAGATCATTTTTTTATTTGCAAAGTGATTTGGTGGTCGAAGTTGATGGAAAATCGGGTGAAAATATCGTGAGCGAAATAATTTCCGACTTAAAATAACTCCACCTTATCCTTTTTTCCAAAGCTTACTTTTACCGTTTCGTTCAACGAAGTGGAAAGTGAAATGCCCTTGAAATCTGCTTTTACAGGATATTTTTTGTGGTTCCGATCCACCAAAACCGCAGTTTTGAATTGTTTCAACGGGGTTTCCAAAAAATGTTTCACGCCATAGATCAAGGTGGTGCCGGAATTGAGCACATCGTCGATCAAAACAATGGACTTGTTTTCGTATTTTTCTTTTGGCAAACTCGTTTTTACCGGCGACAAAGGTTCTTTTTTGTTTACGCGCACTTCACATAGAACCCCATTGATTTCAGAAATTTCTTCCAGCGCCGTTTTTATTTTTTGCGCGAACAAAAACCCGCTTTTAAGAATTCCCGCAAGGATTATTTCTTTTTCGCTCACGTTGCACTCATAGATTTGATAAGCAATCCGTCGTATTTTGTGCTCAATTTGCTGTTGATCGAGAATAAGCGTTGCGGTCGGGGTTTCCATATTTTCTTTTTTTCAAAGATAATTAAAGAATTGAAGATTGGCGTTGTCCATTTTTTTCAATTGGTATCCTCCGCAAAATCATCCAAATCGCGCCGGTCTTTTTTCGTGGGGCGTCCGGTTCCTTTTTTTCGATAATGATCTTTTGAATATTTTAAAAGTTCCAATTTTTCAAAATTTTCTTTTGGTGTAATGTCATTCATGTACAAATTTGTCAATTTTGCGCCTACGCGGGAAGCGGGGAGGTCCAACACTTCGATTTTGTAGTCGATTTGATTTTTGCGGATTGAAACTTCATCGCCGGGAAAAACCTCCCTTGCGGGTTTTGCGATGTTTTCAGCAATCCGAACTTTTCCTTGTCTGCAAGCTTGTGATGCAATACTTCTGGTTTTGAAAAACCGCACGCACCATAAATATTTATCGATCCGCATATTTTTGGATGGAATTTTGCGTTAAGAACATACAAAAATAGCGGATTATTGTATCTTGCACCACTTAAAAAAAAGCAATGATGAAATTAAGTAAATACCTTTTGGCCATATTGGTTGTGGGAACAATGATGTTTTCCTGCGAAGACGACGATGTTCCAACAACCACAACAACAATTAGGGACGAAGCTGAAGTAGCTGCCGAAAATGACGAGGCGATCCGAGATTTTTTGGGTACCCATTTTTATAAAATAGCCCCAGATTTGACGAACCCTAATATTAAAACTATTCAATTTGACACAATTGCCGGCATAAATAGTGATGAGCAGCCAATTATGGAGTCTGAATTTTTGAAGACCAAGACCATTGTCGAAAACGACATTGATTACACCTTATATTATTTAAAAATAAGGGAAGGTGCACCCTCAGAATATAAACCCACCTA
The DNA here is from genome assembly GCA_035705295.1 of Flavobacteriaceae bacterium. Classification (GTDB taxonomy): domain Bacteria; phylum Bacteroidota; class Bacteroidia; order Flavobacteriales; family Flavobacteriaceae; genus DASSWG01. The sequence goes on along the minus strand of DASSWG010000051.1, from coordinate 4,267 downwards.
TGCCGATTTGGTTGTTGTCTCCTACAGAGGACAAACCTTAAATTTGACAAAATTTGATGAAAGTGTTTCCCCAATTAAATTCAATTTACCGGGAGAAACTGGAAATGGAGGAATAATAAAAGGTTTCGTGAATACCCTTGTTGAATTTAGGGGAGCTTCGCAATATGTTGAAAATCCCGACAACACTATTACCTTTTCCGATGATTATGGAATTGGGGTTACGTTCATCCCTTCGGGATTGGCCTATTTTTCACAATCACCTTCTTATTTAATTCCACAATATGCCCCACTTATTTTTACTTTTAAGTTTTATGAAACCATTCAAGGAGATCCGGATGAAGATGGTGTTCCTTCGATTTATGAAGATTTGAATAATGATAAATTGTTGTCCAATGATTTTACGGATGAAGACAATATTCCAAATTTTGCTGATGCCGACGATGACGGAGACGGAACGCCCACAATTGACGAAGTGGAAGTAAACGACGCGAACGAAGACGGTTATATTTCCGAAGATGAAATCACTTTCCCCGATTCCAATAGTGACGGAACCCCGGATTATTTGGATCCGGAGGTGAACTAATTGATTTTGATCACAACCAAAAAAGCCTTGATTAATTTTTCAAGGCTTTTTTTATAGTGAAAATTCAGCGAAGAACTTATGCTTTTCTTCGAACCACTTTTTCCGAAGCTTTTACAATGGCTTCGGCGTTCAATCCGTATTTTTCCATTAATTGCGCAGGCGTACCACTTTCTCCAAAAGTATCTTGTGTGGCAACAAATTCTTGAGGCGTGGGGATTTCTTGGGAAAGGACGCGCGAAACACTTTCGCCCAAACCGCCAAAATAGTTATGTTCTTCGGCCGTGACGATGCAGCCTGTTTTTTTCACCGAGTTGATGATCGCTTCCTTGTCCAAAGGTTTAATGGTGTGAATGTTGATCACTTCCGCGGAAATTCCTTTTTCTTCCAATGTTTCCGCCGCTTGCAATGCTTCCCATACCAAATGTCCGGTAGCGACAATGGTGACGTCTGTTCCTTCGTTCAGCAGCACGGCTTTTCCAATTTCAAATTGTTGGTTTTCCGGCGTGAAATTGGCGACTTTCGGCCTTCCAAAACGCAAATAAACAGGACCTTCATGTTCGGCAATGGCCAAAGTAGCGGCTTTGGTTTGGTTAAAATCACAGGTGTTGATTACCGTCATTCCGGGCAACATTTTCATCAAACCGATATCTTCCAAAATTTGGTGGGTGGCGCCGTCTTCGCCCAAGGTCAATCCTGCGTGCGAAGCACAAATTTTCACGTTTTTCCCTGAATAGGCCACGCTTTGGCGAATTTGGTCATAAACCCTTCCGGTGGAAAAGTTGGCAAAAGTACCGGTGAACGGAATTTTTCCGCCAATGGTCATTCCAGCTGCGATCCCGATCATATTGGCCTCGGCAATCCCGATTTGAAAAAAACGCTCGGGGTGGTTGGCTTTGAATTCGTCCATTTTCAACGAGCCGGTCAAATCGGCGCAAAGGGCCACCACATTTTCGTTGGTTTTTCCCAATTCGGCCAATCCGGCGCCAAAACCGGAGCGGGTATCTTTATTTCCTGTGTTGGTGTATTTTTTCAAAAGATAAATTTTTTAAGTAACAAAATTGTTTTTTTTTATCAAGACAGTAGCTGCCAACTGTCACTGAACACTGCCAACTATTTAATAGTCACCCAACGTCTCCGGATTCTGAGCCAAGGCGTTTTCCAACTGCTCATCGTTCGGTGCAACGCCGTGCCATTTGTGGGTATGCATCATAAAATCGACGCCGTGGCCCATCACCGTATGCAACAAAATACAAACCGGTTTTTGGTTTCCGGTGCGGGTTTTTGCTTCTTCCAATCCGTTGATTACGGCCGTTAAATCGTTTCCATTTTCCACTTCCAAAACATCCCAACCAAAAGCTTCAAACTTGGCTTTGATGCTTCCCATCGGAAGAACACTGTCCGTGCTGCCGTCGATTTGTTGTTTGTTCAGGTCGATCGTGGAAATTAAATTATCGACTTTTTTTGCCGAAGCGTACATAATGGCTTCCCAATTTTGTCCTTCCTGTAATTCACCGTCGCCATGGAGGGAAAAAACCAAATGGGAATCTTGGTTCAATTTTTTGGTTTGTGCCGCGCCAATCGCCACCGACATTCCTTGACCCAACGAGCCGGAAGCCACGCGAACCCCGGGCAAACCTTCGTGCGTGGTTGGATGTCCTTGAAGTCGCGAATCCAACAAGCGGAACGTGTTCAGTTCTTCCATTGGAAAATAACCGCTTCGTGCCAAAACGCTGTAAAAAACCGGGGAAATGTGCCCGTTGGAAAGAAAAAAGAGATCTTCATTTTTTCCGTCCATGTCAAAGCCTTCTTTTCGGTCCATAACTTTTTGGAACAAGGCGGTAAAAAATTCGGCGCAGCCCAAGGAACCTCCCGGATGACCGGAGTTTACTTTGTGCACTTGGCGTAAAATGTCCCTTCGCACTTGGGTGACAAAGGCTTCCAATTGGTTGATGTCTGGCATTTTCTGATGGGTTGAATTCTAATTTGTTGCAAAAATAGTTTTTTAAAAGGGTTGGGCAAAATAGAATAAGGTAAAAACCTTATAACTTTTCCAAAGTTTCGAACTTTGGAAAAGTTCATTTACTTCAGACTAAGTATCTTTGCCCTCATTTATATTGTATATGAAATTTGAGCTGTTAGCCACCGATTCCCAAGGGAAAGCCCGCGCCGGAACCATCACCACCGATCATGGAACCATCGAAACCCCAATTTTTATGCCGGTCGGAACCGTCGGAACGGTAAAAGGCGTACACCAACGCGAGCTAAAAAACGACATTGACCCCGATATTATCTTGGGAAATACCTATCATTTATATTTGCGGCCACAAACGGAAATTCTAAAGAAAGCGGGCGGCCTGCACAAATTCATGAACTGGGACCGAAATATTTTGACCGATAGCGGCGGATATCAAGTCTATTCGCTTTCGGCAAATAGAAAAATAAAAGAAGAAGGCGTCAAATTCAAATCGCACATCGATGGTTCCTACCATATTTTCACCCCGGAAAATGTGATGGAAATCCAACGTGAAATAGGCGCGGACATCATTATGGCTTTTGATGAATGCACGCACTATCCGTGCGATTACCGCTACGCCGAACGCTCCATGAAAATGACCCATCGCTGGTTGGACCGTTGTATTTCCCATTTGGAAAAAACCCCGTTGAGCTATGGTTATGAACAGGCGTTTTTTCCGATCGTGCAAGGGAGTACTTTTAAAGATTTACGGAAAATATCGGCGGAATATATCGCTTCAGTAGGAGCGGAAGGCAATGCCATCGGTGGATTGTCGGTGGGCGAGCCGGCCGAGGAAATGTACGAAATGACCGAGGTGGTCACCGAAATTCTTCCCAAAGAAAAACCACGTTATTTGATGGGCGTCGGCACCCCAATCAATATTTTGGAGAACATCGCGCTGGGCATCGATATGTTCGATTGCGTGATGCCCACCCGTAATGCGCGCAACGGAATGCTGTTCACCGCCCACGGAACCATCAATATGAAAAACAGAAAATGGCGCGATGATTTTTCGCCCATTGACGAAATGGGGGTCACTTGGGTCGATACCGAATATTCCAAAGCCTATTTAAAACATTTGTTCACCGTGAACGAATTATTGGGAAAACAAATCGCCACGATCCACAATCTGGGGTTTTATCTGTGGTTGGTTCGTGAAGCAAGAAAACATATCTTAGCGGGGGATTTTACCCCTTGGAAAAACAAAATGGTGAAACAAATGGACAACAGGCTTTGAAATAAGTGTGCGGTGTTCAGTATGCAGTGGCAGTAAACAGGGTTCGGTTATTAGATGAAAAAAATAAAGTGAAAATACTCGATTGGTACATCCTCAAGCGCTATTTGGGAACATTCATTATGTTGCTGCTGTTGTTCATTCCCATTGGCATTGTGGTGAATTTGGCCGAAAAAATCGACAAAATGCTGCAACATGAGGTGCCATTTCTGGAAATCGCGGAATATTACCTCTATTTTACCATTTATTTTGCGAACTTGTTGTTCCCCTTGTTTTTGTTTTTGTCGGTGATTTGGTTCACCTCCAAATTGGCCAACAACACCGAAATCATCGCTTTTTTGAGTTCGGGCGTTTCCTTTACACGGTTTTTGCGGCCCTATTTGATCGGCGCCACCGTTGTTTGTGTCGGTGCTTTGCTGTTGGGAATGTACATTGC
>DASSWG010000050.1:0-13313 GCA_035705295.1 Flavobacteriaceae bacterium | reverse complement strand
TGGCGTGATCAATTGATAACTTTGATTATACAAACCTAATGTATATTGGCTTATTCTAAAACCACAAATGTTTTTAGCATATTTTTGCTCGACGCATTTGGAACTTCCGATATGAATGCATAATTCCCGGCCGCGAGTGCTGCAGTAAAATAACCTGTGTTTCCTGTCGGCATATCGTTGACCCCACCCAAAAATGTTACACCAGTGGGCGCTGGTTCAATTAGCCCTTTTGGGTCGCTCCAATTCATCCAATTTTCCAATTCTTTTAAATTGGCATTTTTATCAAGTTTCACAAGGTTAACATCATGACCGACAAAATGTTCATGTACTATTTGATCCTTAAAAAAGACCGAAAATGTTTGTGGCCCTGAATGAATAGAATCGTTAAACACAATCCCCTCAGTGCTGGAAATATCAATATGTATGTCGGCATTTGGTTTTTCATTGCCTGATTCGGTATCAGAAACCACAAAATCCCTTATCATTCCCATGGCAGTATGAAATTCTCCATTGCTCATTTTTACATAACATTCCATCAAATAATATCCCGGTTCTAATTTTATCATGGTTTCCGCGGTTTTTCCAGGAGAAATTAGGCCTGAACCGCCTAAAAATTCAACTTTTCCGTACCATTCGGGGAGTTTTCCAAATTCAGCCATGGCTTTTTCACTTTCACCTTCATTGATAAGTCTCATGCCATTTGAAAAATGAGGTATTACAGAATTTTTGGCGTCTTGCAAAGTTTTCCCTTCTGGGTACTTCTCTACAAGAAAGAAATGCGTTTGGGGGGATTGATTCTTATAATGAAATGTAATCCATCCGGATTTTAAAGTGTCCGACATTTGAAAATCCATGGTTTCTGTAATAATTTCAACAACATACTCTTTCTCGACATTTTCGACGACCAAATCATTATTCGTTCGTTTGCTTTCATTTTTACACGATATAAGACCTGAAAAAAATAAAATGAAAAACATTAATATTAACGGGGCGAATTCTTTAAAACGGTTTCTAAAAGCTTTCATGATTTCTAGTGATTGGTTAAAATATATCCTAATTTTTTATAAAAGTAAACCAAAATAAATTTTCAAAAAAAAATACTGCAATTATTTTGTTTCAACAATTTAAAATAGAACAGTTAAAAATGCTAATTTTGAAATAAAATTTTACCAATGCCCGAAAAACCGATGAAAAAAAGTGGACGGGAACCCGAGCCGACCTGATTTTTGGCTCAAATTCCGAGATGCGAGCCCTTGCCGAATATTATGCCTTTGACGGTACCGAAAAAAAAGTTCGTGGAGGATTTTGTGGTTGCCTGGAACAAAGTGATGAATTTGGATCGGTTCGATTTGGATTGATTTGGTTTCACATGAACATAATTAATTGATCTCACGGTTTAGGTAAACCCAGCCGGTCAACACGTGTTTATTTAAAAAAACTTCTTCCTTTTCAAGCGTGATGATGTAATAATAAGTCCCGGTGGGAAGTGCCTTTCCTTCATTGGAAAGACCTTCCCATTCATTTTTGTACCCGTTTTCTTTATGGAAAACCAAACGTCCATTGCGGTTGAAAATTTGAAGATCTGCTATATTTAAAAAGGAAAGGTCAAAATTTTGGTTGTATGGGTCGCCATTGGGGGAAATTCCCTGGGGAATCGTACAATTTTCGTAGCGGCCGATTTTGATTTGGGTTTCTTCAACACATTCGTCCACTTCAATTTTCACAGAATAAGTTGTCAAAGAAGTGGTTTCCGAAATTTGAACAAGTAAATTTGACCCAGTTTGTCCGAGGATTTCGGTTCCGTTCCGATACCAAGAAAAAGTGACTTCATCAAAAGAAGCATTGAGCAATTCTGTGGAAAGCACCACCGTTTCTTCCGGGCAGAATAAATTATCATCATCCGAAGCCGTTAACGAAACAGAAATTGGGGATCTTTCAATAATGTTGGTTTCTTGCGTATTCGAGCAATTAGGGTCGTTCGCATACGCGTTTACAGAATAAGTTCCATATTGATCGACCAAAAGCGTTGGCCCGGTTTCGGAAGTCAAAAGACTGCCATTAAAAAACCATTCAAAAGTGGTTTCGGAAACCGTGAAATTAGAAGGGGTCGCGTCCAAAATCAAATTTAACTTGTTCAAATCACAACTCGATATAGCATCACCCAAATCAAATTTTGGGGATTCGTTGAAAATGATTTCCACACTTTCGGTCACGGAACAATTATCAATGGTCACGGTAACTGTATAAATACCACTTGCGGAAATGGGGATTGTCGGCGTGGTTGCCGAAGTGTTCCAAAGGTAACTTGCATTTGCTTCGTCTTCCCCCGTGATTATAGGGACGAGTGTATATTCGTTTTCATCACAAAGCATTTTGTCTATTCCCAAATCAACCGTAAAATTTGTGATGTTGATTTCATCGGTAGTTGTACAAAATTCACCGGTTGGATTTCCATTTTCATCGAGAATTTCCCCGGAAACTTCGACAGAATAAATTCCAGAATTGGTGGCCAAAAAGGTTGATTGGTTTCCCTGTTGAACGATGTTCCCTTCAAAAAACCAAGTATAAGTTACATTCCCGAATTCGTTTGGGTTTTGAAGGGCGCCATCCAAAAGAATTTCATTTTGTGCACAAGCTGAAGCTGGCCCCAAATCAACTATTGGGTTTGCTGAAAAATATACGGTGTAAATTTCTTCCGTGACAGCTCCCAGGGAATCGATTGCCACTAATTTATAAATCCCCGCCGTGGCAACGCCCAATGACATCGTGGTTTCATTCGGAATCTGTACATAAGCACTTGTGTTGTTATCGTATTCGTACCAAGTATAACTATTTGCATTGGGGTAGCGGCTTTCCAAAACAAGTGGGTTTCCCGCGCAGGTATAAATGGTTTTATTCAAGGGAAGGAAATAGGAGGAGATGAAATTGGGCAGGCCAAGAGTGGCAGAACCAGTTAATAAGTCTATGGTGTTTAATTGAAAATCACAAGCAATACCCAATAAATTTGGGTTATCGATTACCGATACAAAAGAACTATACTTGGGAACATATATTTTCCCATCGATCCCTAACTGCAAGGCAAAATATAAACCACTTGAAATTAATGTTTCGGAGTTTCGAATGCTTTGTGTGTCTGGCAAAGTGATGTCATATTGAAAAACTCCTCGATAGTTAGGGTCAGATTTCTTAGATGTACAATACAACACTTTGCTGTTAGGGGAGAACTCCACTCCATATGCTGAATTATAAGAATTTAACTTTTGTGGATTGGAAACGATTCCCGTAGAAGCGTTAAAATCAAACAATTCCAATCCACCCCCAGTGTTGAATTTGCAACAGGCTATTTTTTTTCCGTTTGGAGAAATCTTGAGATAGCCTAACATCCCATTTATTCCCATGCCGCTCAGATGTATTTCGCCTGTTTGGCTAGTTACCGGAGAATTACTGACACCATTAGCGGTGACCAAATAAGCAATAAATTCATTAGTGTTGACCCGATGGGCAATTATCCAGATATCATTTTTGTTGTCGTGTAGGACGCCAGCCAATTTTTCCGTGACGGGGGCTTCCATTAGAATGTTTTTAGTAGAAGGTATTACCCCGCCAAGCCCACTATCCAAATCCATATCTACTAGAGAATACCTCAAACCGTTGCCTCCGAGTTGAGCATCAGTGGTAAACACATAATATTGGCTCAAATCTCCTGGATTGGGAACAATAAGCACTGATTGGGTACTGGAATGATGGCCTAAAAGACCAGTTCCGTTTTGCATCAACTGATGGTTTGCATTGTAAATAACTTCTCCATCGGTGTAAAACAACAATTCCCCAAGGCTGTTGGAAATAGCAGCACAACCTTCAGGTTCCAAATCTTGTCCATTGGTCAAAACCACTGGTGTGCCAGAATTAAAATCCAAGCCTGCACCATAGCCAAAATACCAATTCGCAGCTTGTTTTTGGGCCGTAACGGATATGCTTGTTATCAATAAAAAGAAAAAAAGTAATTTTTTTATCACGGGAAAACGGTTTGGGTTCAAAAAATAAAAGTAGTTTAAAAATTCATCTTACCATTTTGGTTTAAAATCGAAAATAGAAGTTATAAATATACTAATTTTGAATAAAAATTTCCACAATGCCCAACAAACCGCTTAGCGTCTCCAATATTCTCTTCGAAAAAGGAAACCTTTCCGATGAAACTTTAAAAAAATTGTACTTCAACATGTTGAAACCCCGCATGATCGAGGAGAAAATGCTCATTCTTTTGCGGCAGGGCAAAATCTCGAAATGGTTCAGCGGAATAGGGCAGGAGGCAATTTCGGTAGGGGTGGTGATGGCGCTCGATAATCCCAATTCCCGTGAAAACGGGAATCTTGTGAATTTGACCTCTGAAGTTTTGAACAAAAGATTCCCGCCTTCGCGGGAATTTATCCTACCGATGCACCGCAACCTCGGAGTTTTCACCACGCGGGAAATTCCGTTGTATCGATTGTTCTCGCAATGGCAGGGAAAAAGGAATGGTTTCACCAAAGGCCGCGACCGAAGTTTTCATTTTGGAACACAGGAATATAAAATCGTAGGGATGATTTCCCACCTTGGGCCTCAGTTGGGCGTTGCCGATGGCATTGCTTTGGCGCACAAATTACGAAACGAAAAGAAAGTCACCGCCGTTTTTACCGGCGAAGGCGGCACGAGCGAAGGCGATTTCCACGAGGCCTTGAACATCGCATCCGTGTGGGATTTGCCCGTGCTTTTTTGCGTGGAAAACAATGGCTATGGATTGTCTACGCCCACATCGGAGCAATACCGTTGCAAAAACCTTGCAGAACGCGGAACCGGATATGGAATGGAAGCCCACATTATTGACGGAAACAACATTTTGGATGTGTATTCGAAAATTTCGGACTTGGCAAAAGATATGCGCGAAAACCCGCGACCGGTTTTGGTGGAGTTCAAAACCTTCCGAATGCGCGGACATGAAGAAGCCAGTGGCACAAAATATGTCCCGGAGGAATTGATGGGCGAGTGGTCCGCAAAAGACCCGATCGATAATTACCGGGAATTTTTGTTGGAAGAAAAGATCATGACCGAAGCCGAAGAGGGACAACAAAAAAAACAAATTAAGACCGAAATAGACCAAAATTGGAAGGAAGCAAATCTCGAGGAACCGATTGTTGCGAATAAAAGTAATGAGTTACATGATGTATTTCAAAAATTTGCATATCAAAATATTAAAGAAAATAATTCAAAGAAAGAAATGCGCTTGGTAGATGCTGTTTCAGATGGATTGAGACAGTCCATGGAACGTCACGACAATTTGGTGGTCATGGGGCAGGACATTGCTGAATATGGTGGGGTTTTTAAAATAACCGAAGGTTTTGTCGAGCAATTTGGAAAAGACCGCGTGCGCAACACGCCCATCTGCGAATCGGGGATTGTTTCCGCAGCAATGGGGCTTTCCATTAATGGAATGAAAGCGGTGGTGGAAATGCAATTTGCCGATTTTGTTTCCTCCGGGTTCAACCCAATTGTGAATTATTTAGCAAAAACCCACTATCGTTGGTCGCAAAACGCCGATGTAGTTGTGCGGATGCCCTGCGGTGCTGGGGTTGGCGCAGGACCTTTCCATAGCCAAACCAACGAAGCCTGGTTCACCAAAACCCCGGGCCTGAAAGTGGTTTACCCAGCATTTCCTTATGACGCAAAAGGTTTGCTCGCTACCGCCGTCAATGATCCGAACCCGGTTTTGTTCTTTGAACACAAGGCACTTTACAGAAGCGTTCGGCAAGATGTGCCCACTGAATATTACACGCTTCCGTTTGGAAAAGCAGCAACTTTAAAAGAAGGAAAAGACATCAGTATCATCACTTTTGGCGCTGGTGTACATTGGGCGTTGGAAACCTTGGAGAACAATCCGGGTATTTCCGCTGATTTGATCGACTTGCAAACTTTGCAACCTTTGGATACCGAAACGATTTTTGCTTCGGTCAAAAAAACAGGGAAGGTGATTATCTTGCAGGAAGATTCCATGTTTGGCGGAATTGCTTCCGATCTTTCCGCATTGATCATGGAAAATTGTTTCGAACATTTGGACGCCCCAGTAAAACGAGTGGCAAGTTTGGAAACCCCGATCCCTTTTGCCGCGCAATTGGAAGCACAATACCTTCCCAAGAAAAGATTTGAAACCATTTTAAAAGAATTGGTGAATTATTGATTTTTATTTTTTTGTTCAAAAATGGATTATGTGTTTTTTAACAAATTTTCGTTAAATATTCTTAATAAATTATTTTGCTATTTTTTTGTGATGTAGATTTGGTAACACTAATCATCTAAAAACAGTTATTATGCTTCGCTGGACCATTATTTTCCTTGTCATAGCAATAATCGCCGCCATTTTTGGGTGGGGCGGAATTGCTGAAGGAGCGGTTGATATTGCTCAAATCCTGTTTTTCATCTTTATTATTTTGTTTATTATTTCACTGATCAGCAGGTTGTTCCGAAGATAAAACGTCAATTTTTAATACTAATCAATTAAATTCAAGCTATGAAAAAAACAGTTTTGTTGCTATTTGCAATTACACTTTTAAGCGCTTGCGGTGCGACTCAAATCGAACGCCAAGCCCAACGAACCCTCAAAGGCGACTGGATGTTGAACCGCATCAGTTATCCCGACAGTCAAGGAATTTTTGAAGTCAATTTGTTCAACGATGCTTCAGCTTCTTGTTTTACTGGTTCTTCGTGGAATTTTGTTCCGAACAACAACCACGGAATTTACACCATAAACGATGCTAGTTGCGCGACCGGCGAGCGAAATTTTATTTTCGACGTCATTGAAACAACTCCCGATAGTGGCATTTTCGACTTTACACTAAAACCTGTCGGCGAGGATGAAAACCCGCGTCAAGTGAACACCGGTTATCGGTTGAACTTGGTAAGTTTGTCCGATACCAACATGGTTTGGGAACAAAACGTAAGCTTGGAAGGTGAACCGTTCACCATTCGGATGCATTTTATTAAAAGTTACTAATCAATTATAAAAAACAAATAAATTATGAAGACGCATTTCACAAAAATTTTTGCAGCTATTTTTACCCTTGCTTTGCTTTCCAGTGGTTGTGAAGCCACCCGAAACGCAAACAATTCCCAAAAAGGGGCCGTGATCGGCGGTGCCAGTGGAGCGGTAATTGGCGGAGTGATCGGAAACAATGTCGGCGATGGCGACAATACCGTCCTTGGGGCTATCATTGGTGGCGTGGTCGGTGGAGCAGCCGGAGCTTACATTGGAAACCGAATGGACCAGCAAGCACAAGAAATTGAAAACACCATTCCCGGTGCGGAAGTCACCCGTGTTGGCGAAGGGATCAACGTGACTTTCGACGAGTCCAGCGGGGTATATTTTGCCACGGAATCCTATAGCTTGAACGATAAATCGGAGACCACTTTGAACAAGTTGGCGGATATTTTCCGTGAATACGACAAATCCATTATTTTGGTAGAAGGCCATACGGACGATCGCGGAACCGAAGAATATAATTACACCTTGTCAAAAAACCGTGCACAATCGGTGACCAATTATTTGGTGAACCAAGGTATTTCCAGCGGAAGGTTCACCACCAAATGGTACGGAGAAACCCAGCCCAAATACGATAATTCCACCGTCGAAGGCCGTTCTCAGAACCGCCGGGTGGAATTGGCGATCATTGCAAGCGAAGCCCTTGTTAACGAAGCAGAGCAAAACACAAATTAAGAAACACTCTCTCAAAAACGGAAAATCCTGCATATTTTTATGTGGGATTTTTTTTGAAAAATGCTATCTTTCTCAAATGAAAAAATTCGACGTAGGTATTATTGGGGGAGGTTTGGCGGGATTGACCGCTGCGATCCATCTATCGCGAAAAGGTTTGCAGGTGGTGGTTTTCGAAAAAAACGAATATCCCGTTCACAAAGTTTGCGGCGAATATGTTTCCAACGAAGTGTTGCCCTATTTGAAGAGTTTGGAAATTGATTTGGATAGTTTGCGACCAGCAAAAATTGACCGTTTGCAACTCGGAACGCTCGACGGAAAAACAACGGAAATCGAACTTCCATTGGGTGGTTTCGGCATCAGCCGGTTTTGTTTGGATCATTTTCTTCATCAAAAAGCCATTGAAAATGGTGCCCAAGTTGAAAATTGCACGGCGGAAAATGTTGCTTTTACGGTCGACAAATTTCGGATCACTACAGAAAACCAAGAATTGTTCGAAGTCAAAATCACGATCGGCGCATTTGGGAAACGGGCCAATTTGGACAAAAAATTGCACCGAAAATTCATTGCGCAGAAGTCACCTTGGTTGGCTCTGAAAATGCATTATGAAAATAGTGGTTTTCCGGAAAATTTGGTGGCTTTGCACCATTTCGACAAAGGTTATTGTGGGCTTTCAAAAACCGAAACCGGAGCGGTGAATTTTTGTTACCTCGCCTCGTACAAAAACTTCCAAAAATACAAGGACATCGCTGTTTTTAACGAAGAAGTGGTTTCAAAAAACCCATATTTGAAAATTTTTCTGCAAAATTCGACCCCGCTTTTCGAAAAACCATTGAGCATTGCCCAAATTTCTTTTGAGCAAAAACCGGCCACTGACCAACATATTTTAATGTGCGGAGATGCGGCGGGTTTGATCCACCCGCTTTGTGGAAACGGAATGGCAATGGCGATTCACAGTGCCAAGATCGCCTCGGAACTGATTCTGATTTATTTCAATTTTGAAAATCGAACCCGCGAATGGTTGGAAAATACCTATCAAAAACAATGGAACAAAACCTTTAAAAATCGTTTGTTTGTCGGAAATAAATTGCAAAATTTGTTTTTGAACCCTCGAATTTCCAATATTGCCGTTCCCGTTTTTTCAAAAACCAATGGTTTGTTGAAAACCATTATCAAAAAAACCCACGGGAAACCCTTTTGAAACCTTCGAATGCAAAAGATTAACACCAAATACCGCTCGTCCGAATTTGAAATTATGGACGATTTTAACCTAAAAGGGGAAGCGCTCAAAACAACTTTGCGCGATTTGGAGCGGGTAAATAATTTGTTGGGCGGCAACCGTGTTACCTTGAAAGGAATTGAAAAACTGATCAATGGTCAAAAAAAACCGCTCACCATTGCAGACATCGGTTGCGGAAACGGGGCGACGCTTCGCAAAATAGCACTTTGGGGAAGAAGGAACAACTTGGTGCTGAAACTGCTGGGGATCGATGCAAACCCGCACACCATTGAAATTGCGGAAGAGTTATCAAAAGAATTTCCTGAAATTTCGTTCAAAGCACAAAATATTTTTAGCGAAAGTTTCAAAGAAAATGGTTTTGATATTGTTTCTTGCAGCTTGACTTTGCACCATTTCAAAGACGAGGAGATAAAATTCTTGTTGGAAACAATTAAAAAACAAACCAAAAAAGGGATTGTCATCAACGATCTGCACCGAAGTAAAAGTGCGTATTATTTGTTTCGTTTGTTTTGTGTATTTTTCGTTAACAATCCAGTTGCAAAAAAAGACGGGTTGGTTTCGATCCTTCGGGGGTTCAAAAAGGCTGAAATTGAAGAGCTTTCAAAACAATTGAATTTGAAAAACCCCTTAGTAAAATGGTGCTGGGCATTTCGTTACCAGTGGATAATTTTCAACACAGCATCTCCGAAGGATCAATCTTAAAAAAAACATGTCCGTAAAAATAATTAGTGTCAGTACCCAAAACCCTGAATATTTCAGGGAAACCAAAGATATTGTCCCGCTGGTGGAAGTTTGGTTGAAAAATGAAGAGGAACGTTTCCGCCGTAAAATCGTAAAAATTTTCGAAGGCGCGAACGTGGACAAACGCTATTCGATCATGAACCCCGAAGAAGTGTTCACGGCGACTTCATTCGAAGAAAAAAACGCGATTTATGTTCGCGAAGTTAAGAAATTGGGCAAGCAGGTTTTGGAAAAAGCACTGAAAAAAGCCGGTTGGAAACCCGATTCTTTGGATTATATCATCACGGTCAGTTGCACCGGGTTCATGATCCCGTCATTGGACGCCTACCTGATCAATGATTTGAAGCTCAAACAAGACATTGTCCGATTGCCGGTGTCCGAAATGGGTTGCGCGGCCGGAATTTCAGGAATGATTTACGCGAAACAATTTTTGAAGGCCAATCCGGGGAAACGCGCTGCGGTAATCGCCGTGGAAAGCCCGACCGCGACCTTGCAATTGAACGATATGTCGATGGCGAATATGGTGAGCGCGGCCATTTTTGGAGATGGCTCGGCCTGCACATTGTTATCTTCGGAAGAAAACGCGGTCGGCCCGAGCATTATGGACGAAGAAATGTACCATTTTTACGAAAACACGCATTTAATGGGCTTTGATTTGACCAACCACGGATTGAAAATGGTGCTGGATATCGATGTTCCCGGAACCATTATTGAACATTTTCCGAAGATTGTCCACCCATTTTTAGAAAAAAACGGGTTGAAAATAGAAGAAATCGACCATTTGATTTTTCATCCTGGCGGAAAAAAAATCATTCAAACTGTGGGAGAATTATTTGGTGCAATGGGAAAAAACATCGATGACACCAAAGAAGTCTTGCGCCTGTTCGGAAACATGAGCAGCGCCACCGTTCTGTACGTCTTGGAACGAACAATGAAAAAAGAAATCCCAACCGCCGGCGAAAAAGGCTTGATGCTCAGTTTTGGCCCCGGCTTTTCAGCACAACAAGTGTTATTGGGGTGGCAGGAATAATTCGCATAAATTCGATTTAATTCGCGAAATTCGTAGAATGGAGAAAGAATTCAACAACAATTGGGCGATTATTTTGGGCGCGAGCAGCGGTTTGGGCTTGGCTTCCGCAAAAAAATTGGCCCGGCACGGAATGAACCTTATTTGCATTTATCGCGATCGAAAAAGCGAAGCGAAATCTGTGGAAAGCTATTATGAAAAAATGCGAAAAAGCGGAACACAGCTTTTATCGTTCAACGTTGATGCAACAAACCCTGAAAAACGGGCGGAGACACTTTCCAAACTGGTTGAAAAAATACCAAAAGGAAGCGTGAAACTTTTGTTGCACAGTATCGCCAAAGGAAATTTAAAACCCATGTTGGGCGACAACAACACCTTGAAACACACCGATTTTGTATTGACCATGGAAGCAATGGCCGTTAGTTTGTACGATTGGACGAAAAGCATTTTTGGAGCAAATTTGTTTTCGGAAAACGCGAAAATCCTTTCCTTTACGAGTGAAGGAAATACGCGCGCTTTGAAAAATTACGCCGCTGTTTCGGCCGCTAAAGCCAGCTTGGAAGCCATTGCCCGAAACATTGCTTTGGAATTTGCACCCCATAAAATCACCTCAAATTGTATCCAGGCCGGAATGACCGAAACCAATTCCTTCAAAATGATCCCCGGAAGTGCGGAACTGAAGAAAAATGCCCTAAAACGCAACCCCAAAAAACGCTTGACACAACCAGAAGATGTTGCGGATGTGGTTTATTTGTTGTGCAAAGAGGAAGCCAATTGGATCAATGGAACGGTTGTAAAAGTGGACGGCGGCGAAAGTATTTGTTAAAAAAACAGAAAACCCGTCCGGTTTTTGACCCCCAATAGCTTGAAAACACTCCTTGCAGAACGAAAAGTTTTTGTATTTTTAAAAAATTGAAAATCACTAAAACCCAAAAAACATTTAAACATTTATTTTTTTTATTTAAAATGTTTGTTTATATAAATTTATAGCTCAAGATTTCAAGTTTTAGTTTAATTTTTAACACTAACAAATAATTACATATTTCTGTGGTTTTGAAACAGAAATGTTTTGGACAGCGGTATTTATTATTAATGTGGGTTTTTTCAGCATTAAAACTTTAAAAAACAACTAATGACACAACCAATAAAAGTGCCCACGATGGCGCAATATTTGTCGGAAGGAAAAAAACCGGAAGTTTTGTTCTGGGTAGGTTGCATGGGAAGCTTTGACGACCGCGCAAAAAAAGTAACCAAAGCCTTCGTGAAACTGTTGCACAACGCCAAAGTGGATTTTGCGGTATTGGGAACGGAAGAAAGTTGCACCGGCGATCCGGCAAAACGCTCTGGAAATGAATTTTTGTTTCAAATGCAGGCGGTCACCAACATCGAAGTTTTGAACGGATATGAAATAAAAAAAATCGTTACGGCTTGTCCGCATTGTTTCAACACCATTAAAAATGAATATCCGGAATTGGGTGGAAATTATGAGGTGTTGCACCACACGCAGTTTTTAAAATCATTGCTGGAAGAAGGGCGCTTGAAAGTGGAAGGTGGAAAATTCAAGGGAAAACGGATCACTTTTCACGATCCGTGCTATCTGGGAAGGGGAAACGGTGAATATGAAGCTCCGCGCGACTTGTTGCGAAAATTGGAAGTTGAATTGGTGGAAATGCGCAAGTGCAAAAAAAACGGTTTGTGCTGCGGCGCCGGTGGCGGACAAATGTTCAAAGAACCCGAAAAAGGCAACAAAGACGTGAACGTGTTGCGCACCGAACAAGCCTTGGAAACCCAACCGGAATTTATCGCTGCGGGCTGTCCGTTTTGCAACACCATGATGACCGACGGCGTGAAAGACAAAAATAAAGAAGGCGAAATTGCCGTTATGGACGTGGCGGAAATGATCGCGGAAGCGGAAGAGCTTTAATTCCCACGAACCTGCCGGACGGGCAGGGGCGGGAATCCATTTCTCGCAAAGACGTAGAGCCGCAAAAGAAAATCAGTAATAATTAAAAAAGATTCCCGCCTTCGCGGGAATAAAAAATATGTTGGTACCTTTTACAGAATTGCCCGAAAATGCCAGGGTTTGGATTTATCAAGCCAACCGTTCTTTCACGGAAGAAGAACTGTCGGAAATTGAATCGAAACTCAATACTTTCATCGAAGATTGGACCGCGCACGGAGCAAACCTCAAAGCGGGTTATGAAATTCGTTATCGACGCTTCATCATTATTGGTTTGGATCAGGAAATGAATGCCGCTTCGGGGTGTTCCATCGACGCTTCGGTTTATTTTATTCAGCAATTGGAAAAAGAATACCAGGTGGATCTGTTGGACAAAATGAACGTTTCCTACAAACAAGGTGAATTTGTGGCGCACAAAGACCTGCAGGATTTCAAAAAAATGGTAAAACAAAAAGCAGTTTCCGCTAACACCGTAGTTTTTAATAATTTGGTGACCAACAAAGAAGATTACCAAAAAAACTGGGAAGTTCCGCTGAAAGAAAGTTGGCATAATCGTTTTCTATAATGCGAACCTGTCTGCCGACAGGCAGATTATTGCGAATTT
>DASSWG010000049.1:0-3210 GCA_035705295.1 Flavobacteriaceae bacterium | reverse complement strand
GACCGAGGCTTCCAAAGATTTGAACGCGTATTCGCCAATTTTTTTGTCTTCTTTCCCGAAATCGATTTCTATGTTTTCTTTCCAAACGTTCACCACGTTCACTTTTCCGTCAATGGCTTGGGAAGCGTCCGGGATTCCTTGAAATTTGAGTTGCGAACCAAACTGGTTTTTAAAGAAGGACATCAATTTGGTGTTGGCAAAAATGACCGGGGTGCAAAAATCCAACATTCGGGGATCTTCGAAGGTTTTGATCACGATTTCACTGCCAATTCCGTTCAAATCGCCAATGCTGATCCCGACTTTTATCTTTTCTGCGCTGTTCATCGAATTATCGTTATTTTTGCTGCACAAATGTAACCAAATATTCCGCAATTATGTTCACGGGAATTATTGAAGAACTAGGAAAAGTAACCGAGCTTCAACAAGAAAACGGAAACCTTCGAATCACCGTGGAAACGGATTTTTCTTCCGAGTTGAAAATCGACCAAAGTGTTTCCCACAACGGCGTTTGCTTGACGGTGGTTTCCTGCGGGAAAAATTCCTATTCCGTAACCGCAATCGAAGAAACCTTGAAAAAAACCAACCTTCATAATTTACAAATCGGCGAATGGGTGAACTTGGAACGCGGAATGTTGATGAATGCGCGCTTGGACGGACACATTGTGCAAGGTCACGTGGATCAAACCGGGGTTTGCGAAAAAATAGAAGAAACCAACGGAAGTTGGAATTTTGTTTTCTCCTACGACGAAAGTTTGAACAACATCACCATCGAAAAAGGCTCCATCACGGTGAACGGCGTAAGTTTAACGGTGGTGAATTCGGAAAAAAACCAGTTCAGCGTGGCGGTGATCCCGTTTACCTTTGAACATACCACTTTTCAATTTTTAAAACCCGGCGATCTCGTAAATTTGGAATTCGACGTGATCGGGAAATATGTGAAACGCTTGGTGGGGTGAAATTTTTAATTCAAAATCCCCGCATATCGCTGCGGATCGTTCAGCACTTCTTTCGCTTTTTCAATTTCCGGATTGTGGTTCACATAGTATTTGTACAAGCCTTCTTGGTAAAAATAACGTTTGATGATTTCGTCGGTCAACAAACTGATGATGGCCGGTTTTTTTTCTTTCAACCCGGTTTGTTGCATCGCTTCGATCGAAGCCATTAGGTTTTTATATTCTTGTTCTATTTCTTGGTTCAAATCTTCTTTTTTCGAAATTTCGAACGCAAGTCTCAGTTTTTCTTCGGTTTCCGTTTCGTGTTGAAAATCGGTTGCTTTCAAGAATTTCAAAAATTCCTGATAGTCGGAATCGGTGAATTTGAAATCTGCCGGATTTTCCAATTGATGCGAATAGTAATATTGGGTCGCAAAATCGAAAATCGCGTTTTCTTCCAACAAGGCTTCGGTGATTCCGGTAATTTTGGAAGTTTCTAGTGCAATGTCGGGCATAATTCCGCCGCCATCAAAAACGGGCCGACCATTTTCGGTTTTAAATTCGGTATATTCCGAAGCTTTCACCCGCACCGGGTTTCCTTCTTCGTCGCGGTGCCAATAATCCAAGGACTGAATGCAACGGCCACTCGGCGTGTAATAGCGGGCAATCGTGATTTTCATTTGCGCTCCGTAAGGTAATTTTTTGGGGCGCTGCACCAATCCTTTTCCAAAACTGCGGGCGCCAATGATGACCGCACGGTCCAAATCTTGCAAACTTCCTGCCACGATTTCGCTCGCGGAGGCACTTCGCCCGTTCACCAAAACCGCTAAGGGAATGTCGAGGTCCAAAGGTTCTTTTTGGGTGACGAAAGTTTCGTTGTATTTTTCGATGGTGGATTTTGTGGTGACAATCAGTTGGTTTTTGGGCAAAAACAAATTACAAATCTGTACCGCTTCCTGTAGCAATCCCCCGGGATTGTTCCGCAAGTCCAAAATGATTTTCGTGGCACCTTGCTTTTTCAATTCTTCGACCGCGGCTTTTACTTCGGAAGAAGCTTTTCGGTTAAATTTTGACAACACCACATAACCAACATTTCCGTCGAGCAAGGTAAAATAGGGAACCGCATGGATTTCCACTTCTTCGCGGGCCAACACTGTGGTTTGTGGTTTTCCTTGGCGCAAATAGGTCAAACTCACTTTTGAACCCGGTGCACCTTTTAGCAGTTGGGCAGCATCTTCTTCAAAATCGGAAACTTTTACATCACCAATTTTTATGATTTCGTCACCGACTTTCAATCCGGCTTTGTCCGCGGGGGAATTTTTGAACAGTTCGGTAATGATGATTTTGTCTTTTTGTACCTCGGCGGCAGCACCAATTCCGGTATATTCGCCCGATTGTCGAATACGCGCTTGCTGCACATCTTGTTCATTGTAATAGACCGTGTACGGATCGAGTTCTTCCAGCATCGCGGTCATGGCGGTGGTCATTAAATGCGCCGGGTTGGTTTCATCGACATAATTCATGTTCACCTCTTTGTACAGCGTGGTGAAAATTTCGATTTGCTTCGCAATTTCGAAAAACGGGGAGCTTTTGTAGGCTTTGGCAGCGGTCAGAACCAACAATGCGACCAAAATTGATGGAATTAGTATTTTTTTCTTTAGTTTCATTTTTGCGAATTTTTTGGATTTATGATGAATGCGATGGAAACAACAAATTCTTTCCAACTTTGTCATCTCGAGCGCAGTCGTGAGACAGTATAGTCTCGACTGGCTCAACTTGACAACTGTTCTTATTTCTGTCACCTAAAAACATTAGGCTTTATTTTTTTTGATGTTCTACAAATTTATGGAGCAATTTTTCCACGGCGGAAAAAATTGTGGAATAGGGAACAATTTCTTTTCCAGTATATATAAACAGCAACGCATATTTTTGTTCGGTGTTGTTTATCAGGTGTTTGTTTTTGCGAAAAGCTTCGCGCAGCAAACGTTTCAACCGGTTGCGGTCCACCGCTTTTTTGAATTTTCGCTTGGGAGCGGAAACTCCTGTTTTATGAGTTGAAGCATTTTCTTGATTTTCTATCGGAACAAAAACCAGTTTCACGGGAAAAGCGTTCACCGATTTTCCTTCAGAAAACAGCTGATCGAAGAGCTTTTTGCTTTTTAGTTTTTCGTTATTGGGGAAGTGTTCCGACATGGTTTTAGGTATAAAACCTGACAGGTTTTGGAAACCTGACCGGTCTTGTGGTAAAGGTACTGTTTCTTTATAATTCCAAAAAAAA
>DASSWG010000048.1:0-4584 GCA_035705295.1 Flavobacteriaceae bacterium | reverse complement strand
GCAACAGTGGCCCTGAACGGCGCAAAAAACGCCGGGATTTTGGCCGCGCAAATTATCGGTATCGCCGATAAATGCACGCTCGATAAAATTTTGGTTTATAAAGAAGGCCTGAAACAAAAAGTAGTGGATGGCGCGAAAACGATCAAACGGGAATAAACCTTCAAGGTTTTGAAAACCTTGAAGGTTTGAAACACTGTAACAAAACCACCGGCGAACCGTCATACTTTCAACAGCAAAACCAAACTTTATGAAATCCAATTTTATCCTTCATTCAATTTTCGCTGCTTTTCTTTTGTTTTCCGCCGCTGCTTCTGCGCAAAATGTTTCCGGGACTTTGGTGGATAATTCCACGCAAAAAACCATTCCATTCGCCACCGTGCAACTCGGTGAAAACTATGGCGTGGTCACCAATCAAGAAGGAAATTTCAGCATCAACACCGCCGGTTTTTCCGAAAAGGATTCTTTGATTTTTTCCAGCATGGGCTACGACCGAAAAGCCATCGCCTTGAAAGATTTTGAAAAGGGAACGGTTTATTTGACCAAAAATGTGGAAGAATTGGGCGAAGTTTTGTTGCTCGATGAAAAATTGACGGCCTTGGAGGTGATGGAGAAAGTGAATGAAAAGAAAAAGGAAAATTATGGCAATTCATTTACGAAATTCACAGTTTTCCACCGCTCTCAAAACAACAATACCTTTCTTGATTTTGATTTTGAAATCCGAAAAGCGGAATATTTCAAAAAGAAAACCCTGCGAAAATTCAACAAAACCATTGACAGTTTGGCGGAAACCATTCGGGGCGTTCCCACAAGTTTTTACAATGCATATTTGACAGAAATTGTTGTCAATAAAGCTGATTCTGTGAAAATAAACCTCGAAAAAGCCACGGAACTCATCAACAAAGAAAAAACAAGTTCCCTGAACGCACTGACAGAAGATATTTTGGATGGCATTCTGGAAAACCTAAAATCCGCAAACACTTTTAAGGTAAGGACAGGGATTATCCCCATTGCCGATTCTTTGGATGTTTCGGAAGGTCTTTCTGAAGAAGAAGACATTGACAGCTTGACCACAAAATCTGTGGGGAACGAACTTGAAGATTTGTTGGGACAAAGCCGGTTGAAAACCAATAATTCCACAACCATTTCCATTGGTGGCGGCGGTAGCGGCGCGGGATTGAATTTTGATTTTATTAATGAACTCGATGATTACGAATATGAAATAGAAGATATTTCAACTTTTAACGGAGAATTGATTTATATTATCTCTTTTGTGCCGGACAGCGGTTTGTTCTCAGGGAATGGAAAATACACGGGCAAATTGTACATATCCGCTGATTCTTTTGCCGTGGTAAAAGCAGATTATCAGCTTGCCGAAGGCAAACACGGCACCAAATTCAACATGAAATTTTTGTTGGGGGTGAAATATGAGGAAAAAGCACGCTCGGGAATAATCATTTATGAAAAAAACAAAAAAAATAAATATACCCCAAAATATATTCGGGTTTCTGGAAAACGTTATGGTTATTTTGAGCGCTATTTTGTACTTAAAGAAAACGACGAACGAACGGACCGCATGAAGCTGAAATTTGAAGTTATGATTGAGTTCGACAATGGCTATAAAAACGAATGGTTGTTCGTCGATTCCAATGTTATTTCAGAAGATGAATTTGCCAATTTCAAAGAAAACAAAGGCGTTCCGATCCAAGAAATTTCCGAATACAACCCCGAAATCTGGAAAGAATACAATATCCTTGCGCCCACCGAGGCGATACGGGAATATGAATTTTAAATCCTTAACGACCGGCAGACCAAATATCAACACGACCTGCAGGGTTTTTGAAACCTTGTAGGGTCTTGTAGCTTTTTCATTCGTTATTTTATAGTAAAATCCTTATATGCAGCGGTTTAAAAAATATTGCAAAAATTCTTTTGTGTTTTTAGGGACAAAAAAGCCGTAGCTCAAAAGCGGAACGAAAAAGAGGTGCGATCTTTCAATTCAAAAAAAATCCAATCCCGTAAAAACGAAGGATTGGATCATAGTGATTGTAGCAATTGCCCAAAAAAGAACGTTTATTGGCACACCAGCCAAATTCCATGTTGGCCGTTAGAACCGGAACAGGTCAAAATTGAGCTTCACGAAAGGGATATAAAAATCATAACTACGATTAAAATAAGGCGTATTTTGGCTATAATAGACCCCTAGCATGAGCTCTACGTTGTCCTTCTTGTATCCAATGCCAAAAAGGGTGGGGCTATAATTGTAACTTGTTATACCATAGGAAGTGGCCATGACTTCGCCATTTGCATCATAATACGTGTCCTTGAGCGAAAAATTGGAATTCCTGTTGAACAACGATATCCCCAGCTTGGCAAATAGCTCCGCCTTTTTAAAGACTTTGAAATAGTAGTATAGATAAAGATGAAAGTCCATAAACAAGGCATGCTTGGCTTCAATAATGGCAAAATCATCAGGATGGTATTGTTCTGCATAATGCAGGGTGTAGCGAAAACTGTGCCCCAGTCCGATGCCCCAATTTTGACCAATAAAATAGTTCAGGCTATAGTTGAGCGCAAACCCCGAATTTTGCTTATCCGGGCTGGTATATCGTCCGTGTTGGGAAACGTTGGCATAAGCTCCGGGCGGCGGACCAAAAGGGGTGATACGGTATTCCGTGCCTACCTTGATGATCAGCTTTCCCTTTCGGTCCAAAATTTGGCCGTGGGCACAAACGCCCACGGCCAAAATGATCAATATCAATGCTTTTTTCATAAAAGGGCTTAATTAAGGTCATATTCTATGCCGGAGTCATTATAGGAATAGGTACGGGCAAAAGGATAACCGTAGGGGTTGTTGGGATCCATAGACAGCGTTGCTTTGTGATACGGAGAATTCCAGCTACGGTACTCGATATTTCTACTGTTGTTGTTTGGCAGGGAAAAGGTAGTTGTTTGTTTAAAAGCCGGCCAACCGTCATATTCAAAAATCAGATAATACACCACATAGTCGTTTTGGTAAGTATCAAAATTGTCAATGGTGTAGCTGGCGTTGAATTGGTCGCCAATGTGTCTCCTCTTTACTTTTTTGATCCTTTTTCCAACCGGGGAGTAGCAGGCCACGCCACCTGCTATGGCTTCCCCACAATAACCGCCCACATTTGGGGGGAAATAGGATTTTTTGTAGCCGCTGAAATGCACTTCGACTCTTCCTGATATCCAATTTTCTTTGTAGTGTTTTGGAGTCACCTTGTTAATATAGAGCCTTAAATTTGCTGGGGGAGGGGGAGGGTTGCCGCCGGGGTTATAGCCATATATGTCTATATACATGGTCAAAAAATGTCTATTTTCTCCTATTTCCAACGTTGTTGGCGTTAGCGTACCTTCAATTTCCTTATAAAAAACGGCAGTTTCTTCCCCTTTGCCTATGTCATAATCCGCTATGGCAAAAACAGGAAGGCTGGTCTCAAAATCCCCGTTTGTTATGGGGTCGCTTTTATAGGGTATGGTCAGGGAAGGGAGCCAAGTTGTTTCGTCCAAATCCTCAAAAGCTTCAAAAGCCCCATTTATTGACGAGTAATCCAAGTTGGTTTCTTCAAAGAGGGTCAACACATCAAACGTAAGCGGGTACAAACTGTCAGGGGTGTTATAAACCGCATCCTTTAGATGGTTGGTAACGGTGGGCAAATTGTCTGAAATAAATTGTGAAATGGTAAGCAGGTGAGCCTTTTTGTAGTCCAATTGCTCCTGCAAGCTCTTGTCCTCGATCGCGGACCTGGAATAAGCACCGGGACCATCAGCAGTTGGCGCGACAACTTGCCTTTCGTTGTTTGTCCGTGAAAAATCTTCGGTGTGGCAAGAAACGATGAACAGCATAAGGAGCATACAGCTAAATACTGTTAAGAGATCGGATAATTTAAAATAGTGGCCGTTTGGCCGTTTGGCCGTTTGGCCGTTTGGCCGTTTGGCCGTTTGGCCGTTTGGCCGTTTGGCCGTTTGGCCGTTTGGCCGTTTGGCCGTTTAAAATTAATTTCATAATGGATAAATTTAGTTAATAATCTGCCAAAATAAAACAAAAAATTAAGTTGTACAACTTATTTTGTGTTTCAACCAGAAAAAATTCTTACTTAATTGCAGAATTTACAATTAATATTAATTTTCAATAAATCGTGCCATTGTTTTAATCTAACCCAAGTTGTTGGGTTTTCTTACTTTTGCATCTTCAGAAAAACCTACGTATGATCTCCAAAAACCCTTTATTGCAACCTTTCGACACTGCCCCGTTTTCAAAAATAAAAAACGAACATTTCAAACCGGCATTCCAAAAATGCATCGAAAATGCGGAAACCGAAATCGAGGCCATCGCTTTTTCTTCGGAAAAACCCACTTTCCAAAACACGGTGGAAGCTTTGGAATTTTCGGGCGAGCAATTGGATCGGGTTTCCAGTATTTTTTTCAATTTGAATTCTGCCGAAACCAACGATGAAATTCAACAAATCGCACAAGAAATTTCGCCGTGGCTCACCGAATTTCGAAATAATTTATTGCTGAACGAAGCCTTGTTCGAACGCGTAAAAACGGTTTTTGAAG
>DASSWG010000047.1:0-3845 GCA_035705295.1 Flavobacteriaceae bacterium | reverse complement strand
AAGGGTTGTTAATGATTTATTGTTTGCAAAAATAGCTTTTCTGATTTTATACAAATCTTAACTATATGTTATAATCTTCGAAAAACAACGGGATTAATAAAAGTCGGATCAATCGACTTTGCGCGGTTTTTTGTACAGGGGGACGGAAGAACAAGCTTCGCCGAAAAACAAGCTTTTGGCCACGGGTTGCAACTTTTCGATCAGCATCAAATACGCATTTTTTGGGATGGGCAAACGCGCACAACCTTTAACGATCACGGGTTTGTCTTCATATTCGGAAACATCCATTTTGGAAAGCAACTCGGAAAAAATCACGGTTTCCAAGAGTTCCAAATCCCCAACAACGGTTTTTTTGGCATAAGGTTGAAGATAGGTGGCAACCAACATAAACGCCCAAGCGGGAACGATGGCATCGGATGAGCAGTTCAAGGCCACATATTTCCCGGAATAGTTTTCCCAATTATGGTTTTTCGCGCTTTCGCGGAATTCTTTTTCACGCAATACAAAACCTTCGTGCAACCAGTCTTTGATGTCAAGCAATACCCGTTCCCCGGAAGGATAAATTTTTTCCAGATCAAAGGTCATTAATTTGCTGTTGGCGACGCGGTTTATGATTTCTTCGGGCATGTTGGGTTATTAGGTTACTGGGTAATTGGTGATCGGTTAATTTGGTGAACAGTTAATTAGGGAACGGTTAATTGGGTAATCGGATATCAGATAAAATTCATTTTTCCGTTTTCCCGATTTCTGATTTCCGATCACCGATCACTTTTTTAATGCCTATTCCAACTGTCAATCGCTACTTTTTATTAAGGTTTTAGATTTCAAGTTTTAGCAGTTAAAGTGCCAAGTATATTCAATCGAGGTTCAAAATCTTTTTCAAATTAAGATTGATTTTCTTAATAGTTTTTGTATCGATTTGTCCAAGTCTACCAAGGGCAAGTTCCTTATCGATTGTAGCAAATTTTGAAAGTCGAACCAAAGATTGTTTTTTAAGACCATTTTCTTTGGATGGTTTCAATAAAATATCCGTTTCTTCCTTCCATCTTAATTGTGTCGAAATAAAAACAACCGTAATATCCAATTCATCTTCCAAAAGCACAAGTGCAGGCCGGTTTTTATTTCCAGAAAGATCTGTGAAAGGAAATGGAACAAGGATAATATCGCCTTTTTTCATCGATATTTTTCTTTCAGGTCCTCAAACGAATAGATATCTTCTTCTTCCCTCAGGAATTCGAAGGCTTTTGAGTTTTCAACTAATTTTTCCGTTCCTTTTCGCAAAATATCCTCTTCGTATTTTTTTGAAATATAATCGGCAAAATCTAAAATTTCCCGGATTTTTTCTTGAGGAAGTTGCAAAAGGGTACTGACTGTTTTTTTTATAAGGGCGGTTTTTTCCATAACCAAATATATTAATTTTAACTGCTTATTGCTACTGCCGTTTTTCCCGATCTCTGATTTCCGATCACCGATCGATCCCTTTTTACTGCTTACTGCTACTGCAAACTGAACACTAAATTAAAGCATCCCCAATTCCAGCTTCGCTTCTTCGCTCATCAAATCTTGCGACCAAGGCGGGTCGAACGTCATTTCGATTTCCGCATCTTTTACCATGTCGATGGATTTTATTTTTTCTTCCACTTCCATCGGCAAGGATTCTGCTACCGGGCAGTTTGGTGTGGTGAGTGTCATCAGCACTTTTACCTCGTAATTTTCGTTTACGAAAACGTCGTAAATCAACCCGAGTTCGTAAATATCCACGGGAATTTCGGGGTCGTAAATGGTTTTCAAAACCCGGACCACTTGTTCGCCGAGTTCGTTGGTGTTTATTGTTTTTGTTGCCATAACTTGTTTTTTTGTTTATTTCAAGACCTACAAGATTGCCTTCGGCGAAACCTTGCAGATCAAACTTGTGTCTGATACGCCAATGCGTACATTTTCAATTGTTTGATCATACTAACCAATCCGTTCGCGCGTGTTGGCGAAAGATGTTCCTTCAATCCGATTTCGTCGATAAAACCCATATCGGCTTCCACAATATCGGCAGGTTTTTGCCCGGAAAGCGTGCGCACCATAATGGCAATGATTCCTTTGGTGATGATTGCATCGCTATCGGCGGTAAAAACCACTTTTCCATCATGCATTTCGGCGCGTACCCAAACTTTGCTTTGACAGCCTTTGATGGTGTTTTCTTCGATTTTGTATTGTTCGTCGATCAGTGGCAGTGATTTTCCCAGCTCTATCATATATTCATAGCGCTGCATCCAGTCGTCGAACATGGAAAATTCATCGATGATTTCTTGTTGTATTTCTTGTATGTTGTTCAAATTTTATTTTTTTCTTCAAATCCAATTTAAAAAATCTTTCTTTGTCAATCCTAATTGGCGCAATGCATTTTTGATAATGAATTCCGGAACTGGATCCACATGGGACTGTACTGTTATAGGTCGCAATAAATCTTTTCTTGTCCAATGTTCATGCCCTCCTTTTTTTCGGGTGCACTTACAACCTTTTTCCCTTAAGAAATCACGATACAACTTTAATGGAATGTTTCTTAAATGTCTGGAAGACATAATAATTAGTAACTAAATTCGACATCTTCCCGCGAAACTTTATAACTTTTGTTGTTCACAATTTCATTGTACAAAGGATTGGAAAAAACCAGTTCGGAATCTTTTGGAGGGTTGAATTTTGGCTGCTTCTTCGAACCACTTACCGACCAACCTAATTCTTTCAACACCTTATCAAGTGTTTGTTTACTATTGGTGTAACGAAAAAATTCATGAAGTGCCTCTGAAAATGAATTCTTTGCTTCCACTTTGTCATACCCATAACCGCTTAAATCCAAGGCAGGAGAATAAATTATAGTAACATTGTCCTCATCAAACTCCACAAGTGACAAAACTACATGGAACTTGTCTGCCTTAAAACCCAAGTTAGCTTCTATTTGTAAATTGGACATACGTTTAATTTTATTCAAAAATAGTAAAAAGAGTTATCAATAGATAAAACACTAATTAATGCCGTTCAAAAAGCGCACCAATCCAAGAAATCTCAAAAAAAATCTAACTCAACATAGCTTTCGCCTTTTTCACCGCCTCGATAAAAACAGCAATTTCTTCTTTGGTGTTGTAAAACGAAAACGAAGCGCGAATCGTTCCCGGAATTTGGTAATAATCCATGATAGGTTGCGCACAGTGATGCCCGGTTCGGACCGCAATACCCAGTTTGTCCACGATCGTGCCCACATCGTACGGGTGGATTCCTTCCAAATTGAACGAAATCACCGCGGTTTTGTTCGCCGAAGTGCCGTAAATTCTCACGCCGTCTATTTTCATTAATTCTTGCGTGGCGTATTGCAACAGTTCATTTTCGTAGGCAGCAATGTTTTTAAAACCAATGTTGTTCATATAATCCAAAGCAACACCAAAAGCAATTCCACCGGAAATATTGGGCGTTCCCGCCTCGAATTTGTGCGGCAATCCGGCATAGGTGGTTTTTTCAAACGTCACTTGGTCGATCATCTCGCCGCCGCCTTGATAGGGCGGAAGTTTCTCCAACCACTCTTCTTTTCCGTACAAAAATCCGACTCCCGTCGGTCCGCACATTTTGTGTGCGGAAGCCAAATAAAAATCCACATCCAAGGCTTGTACATCGGCTTTGATATGCGGTGCGGCCTGTGCGCCGTCGATCAAAACCGCTGCGCCGACCGCGTGCGCTTTTTCAATAATTTTTTCAATCGGGTTAATGGTTCCCAACGCGTTGGAAACGTGGTTGACAAAAACCAATTTCGTTTTTTGAGAAAAGGCATTCTCCAAATGAATTTTGTCCAGTTCGCCTTCCGC
>DASSWG010000046.1:0-16140 GCA_035705295.1 Flavobacteriaceae bacterium | reverse complement strand
CTAGCGTTCATCCTGAGCCAGGATCAAACTCTTCATCGTTGTTTTTTGTATATCTCTACAAAACAACCCTCGGAATTTTTACCATCCCGAAAAAAATCGGGACGGCCCATAAAACAAACTTCTCTAGTCTTGGTTCTTTTTTCTTCGTATCGAATATCTCTACTCGATAACGCGTCTTTGTCAATCCAATATATCAATGAACTTTTTTGCTTTTTTTAGCGGGTGCAAATATATTCCTTTTTCTTTTTAAAAAAAGAAAAAAACAATTTATTTTTTTGCCGCCGTTTTAAAGAACTTTTTGACCAATGCCTTTCAGCGTTTGGCGGGTGCAAATATACAACCGTTTTTTCCTTCAGCAAGCCTTTTCTTGAAGAAAATTCAAAGTTTTTTTTTGACCCGATTAATGGGTTGGAAGACAATGTTTTGAAAGTTGATTTTAAATTGTTTCAAATCCAAACAACGGGAAAAATCAAATTACAATTTCGGCAAAAACGACAAAATTCTTCCAAAAAAGGTTGAATCACTTCTATAAAAAAAAGTCCCACACCAATCCAAAACGAATGGAGAAATCGCGATAAGGATAGGAAGGAGCAGAAAAAGCAGTATTCCCAGAAAAAATAGTCGTGAAGTTTTCCAGCTTAAAAAATATTCTGGCTTGACTTATTTTTGCATTAAAA
Organism: Flavobacteriaceae bacterium; assembly: GCA_035705295.1. GTDB lineage: Bacteria > Bacteroidota > Bacteroidia > Flavobacteriales > Flavobacteriaceae > DASSWG01. The sequence goes on along the minus strand of DASSWG010000046.1, from coordinate 15,463 downwards.
AACAAATCCAATCTCGTAAAACCATTCAATTCTTGGATGTCCTGCACATAAAACTCGGCCAATACGGGATCGTAGCCGTTGGCTTTATATGAGGTGAAATAGTTTAGGGTAACACCTGTTTGAAGATAGAGTGCTTTTTCGAACCAATAGTCTTTATAATATAAGGTATTTCGCGTCACAAAAGTCGGCGCGCGAAAAACCGCTTCCCCATCCAATACATTTTGGTACAACAAGGTATTGTTCAATGCAAACACCCCATAGTTGAATTCTTTGTTGGCTTTTAGTTTTACGTATTTTATCGTGCCACTAAACTGAAAGGGTTTCACCAAGGTATCCGCTTCGGAATTTGGGTTTTCATTGTTGGTCAACCCGAAATACGCATAATTGGTAATCTGCGAATAGCTTGCTTTTAAATCAAATAATTTCTTCGAATCAAAATTCAATTGAAAGGTTTGGGTTTGAACGTTTTCAAAATTATTGTACCAATTATAGCTTTTATAATCGCTTTGATAGAGCAAAAAATTATAATTCGGGGCGTGTGACTTTATGTTCAAAGAAGCTTCTACCCGATTGTTTTGATCAAATTCATATCCTGTTTTCGCAGTGAAATAATTTCCGGTGAAATCTCCGGAAATATTTATCATTGCATCCGCTTGAATGTTGAACCCGCCAATTTTTTTGATATAGGAAGCGCCAACCGCAACGCTGTTCCCGCTGAGTTGGTTCGGCACGGTTTCTTCGTCCAAAACCAACAAAGTGCTATAACCATATTTATAATCGGCATAAGAAGCTTTTAGTTTCAATTTTCCCACTATTTTGTTGAAATACTCCAAATATGCCAAATTGGTGACTTCCTGAAATTCCAAATCATCGTTCAAATTGACATCTTCGTAACTTTCGCCCAACCAAGGACTCGCCGTTGCCTGTTCATAGTGATATTCTTTATCGGTGAAATTCAAAATATGCCCGATACTGAGCTCGTTGTTGGGAATGGAGTCTTTTCCTTTTATCAGTTTGAAATAATGATTCAGATAGAAGCGTTTTCCCAACAACACATTCTCCGCATCCTGAAATTTGACCCCCAAAAGCGATCGGTCGTCAAATTCATCCAGTTTATTTTTATATTGTTGAACGGCCACAGGGGTGAGCCCGCCGTTTTCTTGGTTCATCAAATCTTGCGAAACAAAATGGGTTTTCAGAAAATAACGTTTGTTTTTTGTGTTGTAGCTGGCCGCGATACGAAAATTCCCGGTGCTGGTCAATATGTGCTGGTATTTACCAAGCGACCGCAAACCTTTGTAACCTATGGAAAGGTTCAATTGGGGCGAGGTGTTCACCGTAAAAAAAGCGTCCAAAACCTGTCCTTGTTCAAAAACGGTTTTGAAAAACAACTCGGTAAAAGGTGTGGGGACATGGTAATAATAAATATCTTCCACTTCCATAAAGTTGAAGTGTCGTGCACGGGCGCCGAATTGTGGCAACAAACCCACTTCATCGAACGAATAGGCCAAGCGGTTGTAGGGACGGCCCACATTTGAAAAAGGTAACAATTCAAAATTGTCTTCCCGCAAATAATTGAAACGGTAATCTTTTTGGATGGTCAGGGTGGTATCGACAAAAGTGGTGTCGTTTTTTATGGAGATGATTTTGTAATCGGAAATGGGTGGTTTTTCACGATTGTCGATCACCGTGGTTTGCGTTTCCAACCTGCGGTTATTTGGATCTAGGTTATCCGCCCTTCGCATTTCCCGAATTTGTCCAAAAACCGTCACGGGCAAAACAACGCACACAATCGTAAAAAAAAAGGTCTTCATGGTGATTTTTCGCTAAGGCAAAAATAGGTTATTTTTAACGAACGTCCTTTTTAATAATTGCCGAAACTTTTCCGAAAATAACCCGGCAACAAAAATGAAATCCATTAATTTTGCAAAGAATGCTTCTTTTAAAACATAACCTCGCCGTCATTGAGTGCGGCACCGACGAAGCTGGCCGCGGTTGCCTTGCCGGTCCGGTGACCGCCGCGGCCGTGATTTTGAAAGATGATTTTGCCTGTCCTGAAACTTCAGAACTGAACGATTCGAAATTGCTTTCAGAAGCCACACGCGATTTGCTCAAACCCATCATCGAGGCTCGGGCCCTTTCTTTTTCCGTTTGTCATATTATGATGGAAAAAATCGACGAAATCAATATTTTAAACGCCTCGATTTTGGCAATGCACAAATGCATCCAAAAACTACATTTTCCGCCCGAGCATATTTTAGTGGACGGAAACCGTTTTAAAACCTACCCCAACATTCCGCACACGTGCATCGTCAAAGGCGATGGAAAATATTTGAACATCGCGGCGGCTTCTATTTTGGCCAAAACGCACCGCGATGCGTTTATGAAAAAAATCCACGAAGAATTCCCGATGTACAATTGGAAACAAAACAAAGGCTACCCCACCCGCGAACACCGCGAGGCGATCAAAAAATACGGACCTACCAAATACCATCGGAAATCATTTCAATTGTTGCCCGCTCAATTGGAATTGAAACTTGAAAACCGATGAATGAACAGTTTTTGTTAAATTTGTAGGACACCCTGTTTTTGAGCATAACTTTGTCCAAAAATCAATGCTTCCATGAATAAATCCTTGTTCGTCCTTTTTATTTTCTTCCTGTTTTCTTCTTGCCAAGAGGAGAAAAAGAACTTTTCTTCCTTGCCAAACTTTGTTCCACCGGAGACCGCGATCGTATTGAAAACCGATGATTTAAAGGATTTTTCGAAGCGTCTCGCCAACAATTCCTTCTTTTCGCAAGTGGAACTTTCCGCACAAAAAAAGCTGCAACAAAAATTAGTAGCCTTGGAGTACGTTCATGCAAACGATGAAAGTTTGTTGTGTTTTTCGATGATTGGCCGCGATGTGTTCTATACGGTTATTACCGAAAACAAAGCCGACCTCCTTCCCACGGATTCACTTCCGAACAAAATGGTGGAAAGTTTTCAATATGGGGAACAAACAATAAAAAAATACACCTTGGAAGAAAACGTTTTGTATTCGGTGGTTTTGAACGGTGTTTTTGTGGGAAGCGGTTCCAAATTGATCGTCGAAAACGTGATCCGTTTGTTCAATTTGGGCCTGGAACAAAATGTGCATTTCAAAGAAATTTACGCTTCCGCTTCTGGAAATGCTTCGCTTTTTGTCCAAAATGAAAATTTCCGGAAATTTTATGGCCATTTTTTCCCGAAAGGAAACCCTTCGTTTTTAAAACATTTTTCCGGCTGGACCGCTCTGGATTTGGAAGTGGAAAAAAACGCTATTTTTCTCAACGGAATCGTTATGGAAAAAGCCGCAGCGCCCACCACGCTCGATTTTTTTAAAGGAGTCGAACCGCAAGAAAACCAATTGGCGCAAGTGGTTCCGCTGAACGCGACAGGTTTTTATACGTTCACCTTTCATGATTTTTCCGTTCTGCGCGAAAATATTCTGCAAAAAAATAACACCGAACTTCCCGAAAAATTAGAGGGATTGTTCGCTTCGGCAAACGAAATCGGAAGCATTTATTTCCCGGAAGGAAAAGCAGTGGTTTTGAACTCAAAAAATGTGGAACAAACCAAAACCGCGTTGCTGTCGCAATTGGAAATCGCTGATGAATTCCGCGGGCAAGCGATTTACAATTTTTCCGAAAAAAATATTTTTCATCAAGCCTTCTCCCCGCTTTTAAACAGTAGGGAATTGAATTTTTACACCCGTTTAGATCATTTTTTTGTGTTTGCCGAAAAAATGGAGGTGTTGCAAAACATCATCGCCAATTTTCAAAACAAATCGGTGTTGGCCAATCAAGATTATTTCAAAGAAACCGCCGAAAATCTGAGCGGTGAAGCTTCTATTTTATTGGTGGGCATCAACGAAAATTTGAAAAAAAACCTTGCGGGGAAAGTTGCCGAAAAACATCAGGAAGAAATTAAAAACCTTGACTTGCATGGCTATCAACTCAGCGCGATGCAGTTTGTGCGCGGTGATGGATTTTCGCATGTAAATGTTACTTTTCAAAAAAACACGGGCGAAACTGCTCAAAACGGAACGGCGCAATTAATGGCCCTGCAACTGGAAAATCCGTTGGTGGGAAATCCGCAATTTTTTGAATACTGGCGCACGGGCGAACAATACATTGTGGCGCAGGACGAAAAAAACACCTTGTACCTGTTCGACACCGATGGTGAATTGCGTTGGAAAAAACAATTGGACGGCCGCATTTTGGGCGAAATACAACCCGTGGATTTGTTCAAAAACACGCGTTTGCAAATGGCGTTCGCCACGCCCGATAAATTTTATGTGATCGATCGAAACGGCAAGGACGTCGCTCCTTTTCCGGTCAAATTCGACGAGCCGATCACGCAACCACTTTCGGTTTTTGATTATGCCGGAAACCGCGATTATCGTTTCGTGATTGTGCAAAACAAAACGGTAAGCATGTTGGACAGCAAAGCGGAAAGTGTAAACGGATTCGAATTCGAAGTTGCAAAATCATCCATTTTGCAAGCTCCAAAACACATTCGAATCGGATGGAAAGATTATATTTTGATTCCTGAAAAATCCGGCAAATTGAACATTTTGAGCCGGCAAGGAAAACCGCGGGTAAGCGTGGAAAAAAAGTTGGATTTTTCGGGCAACGAATGGTTTTTGCTCCGTAAAAAATTCACCTCCACCAACGCGAAAGGAAATTTGATGCAAATCGATGAAAGCGGAGCTATTTCCACCGAAGATTTGGAACTTTCCGAAACTCATAAAATCGCTGTTTTGGGAACTACTTTGGTGAGTCTTTCGGAAAATATTTTAACGATCAACGAAAAAGAACTGGAGCTCGATTACGGCTTGTACACAGCTCCAAAAATTTTCAACATCGGCGACAAAACCTACGTGAACATCACCGACACCCAAGCCAGCAAAGTGTATTTGTTCAACGGCAAAGGAAAATTATTGCCCGGATTTCCGGTGTATGGAAATTCCACGATCGATTTGGGGAATTTGGACAACGAAGGAAAACTAGAATTTGTCGTGAAAGGTGAGGATGACAGTGTGCTGGTTTATCGGGTGGATTAATTTACTTTTTGCATTTTCATTTAAAAAACGTACAACAACACACGTACCTACTTGTGCAGGCTGGTCTGACCATCATTGTGAGAATTTCACGTTCGAAACAACCCGCTGACTTCTGCCTTCGGTCTTCCGTCCTTTAAAAAACAATACTAAGGTTCACCGAAAGCCCGGTACTTGGCGGAACATAGCGGCAAACACCACCCACGCAAACCACGCCTCCCCGTTGCCGGCCATAATTCAATGACAAACGGTGCGGCCCTTTGGTGAAACTTCCGCCGACGTTATAGTAATGAATATTTTCAGTGTCCACATCAGGGTGTGGATTGTCATTTGTGTAATTGTAAATATCGGAAACGTAAAAGGACAATTGTTGATTTACGTTGAATTCGAGCGTCGCCCCTGCCCAATTGGTAGTGTAATTAGCAGCGCCATCGTCCCCTTTTCCCCATAAATGTTGCGCAACCAACCTTAAGGACTGTTTTTCGTTCAGGGTGTGGTTCACTTCGGCCACGCCAATATTTGTTTTGATAATGTCATGGGTTTCTTCAATATATCGTTTGTTGTAATATTGATTTACATAGGTGAAAATGGTTTTCCAGTTTTTGCTTAGTTGTTTGCGTACTTCCACGTTGATGTCGGAAAAATATTTTTCGCCAAAACCGAAAAATTCAGCAGAATAATCTTGGTTCAAATAATCATACTCGCCGCCCAAGTTTGCCCAATAGGAAGCGTTCAGGGCAATTTTGGCGCCGTATTTTCCTCCCAATGAACTGCCTTCCTTAAATCGATAATACACATCGAACTGCCCGCCGATTTCGCCTGCTTTCAATACATTGCTTCCGAGATAAACTCGCGGTTGCGCTTGGTACACATAAATATTGGTCAATAAGTAATCGTGCTGTTTCGTCAGGGCCGGAAGGTAATTCACAATGTTCATGTTAAAATCATTCCCGGCAGCTTCGCGATCGGAAAAGAAATCCATATTTTCCAATCGTCGCAAAGTGGCATTGATCCCCAAGCCTTGCGCCGCATATCCAAAATTGAACAACAAAGCGTTTCCGGGTTTCACTAAATTATTGTTCACTTGGTGCCTGACCACAATGGCATCTTCGATTTTGTACACGTATTCGGCCGCTGCATAAAAGCTGTTTTTTGAAAAATCGAGTCTTCCTGAAAACGCATTGGTAAGCTCTTCAAAATTAGGTTTTTCAATATCGGCTTCTTGATATCGGCCTACATAACTGGCACCAAGACCCAATGAAAACTTTTTGAACTTGGCGATGTCGGCCATATCGATTTCCGTATCGAACCCAAAAATATGGCCCTCGGAAACGTCGAAACCTTCTTTTTGTTGGCCGTACAAACCGGTGAGCATAATATTGTTGGTGGGGCGGTAAACAATCCGGCCACCGCGTAAGGCGTTGTTGATGCCCAATTGCCGGTCTTCCCAAGCACGTAATATCAATCCGCTGCCAAATTGTTCATAGAAATACCCTGCGGTGATTTTTAATTTTTCACTTCGGTATTCCGCATAAAAAGTAGATAGGCCTGTATCGTCATATTTTGGCGAATAGTTCAACAAAGGCATCGGCAAATAGGATTCCAGTTGAACTCCGGCCGACCAGTTTTTGTAGGTATAATCCAGTTTCAAATAATTATTGGAACGCACATGCTCGTCGGAGCCGGGGTTTTCTTCATCAAAAAAAGCGCCCGTTTCCGGGTCGTCGTTGTACCATTTAAAATTGGATTCGAATCCGCCCGATAAATACCCGTAATCTTGGGCAAAGGCAATCGAGGAAACCAAAAAAACGAATAGGGAAATTTTTTTCATAAGTTGAGAAAAAGGAAGAACGCGTTCAAAAAAGATTGAAAAGCCTTAGTTGGAGTGTTTTTTAATGATTTCGTACAATTCATCTTCCGCTCCGGGAACATACCCCGAATGCCGGTAAACGACTTTGTTGTTTTTCACCACGATCGTATGGGGAATGGTGGTGATGTTGAAACGCCGTTTCAACTCTTGATTGGTGTCCAACAACACGGTATAGTCCCAACCTTTGTGGAGGGCCCTATCCTGCCCAAGACAATGCAACCATCAATGAATCATTCCAACTTCCCGATGATTGTATTACTTTCACCATTACAGATGCTTATGGCGATGGTGGCGGCTCGGTTACCTTGACCGATTCTGACGGAACTCAACTTTTCTACAGCAATGGAGACTACGGTTCTGGTGCTTCAAGAGAATTTGGCTCCAATGGCATATTGGGCATAGACCCTGCTGAATTTCAAAATGAAATTTCGGTTTACCCCAATCCAACTCATGACAATTTGTTCATTGCAAACGCAGAAAATGCTTCCATCGAAATTTTCAATGTTTTGGGAAAAAGAATCGTGGTTCAAAGTGATATTGCTTCCAACGAACAAATAAACGTTTCGAATTTGCAAACTGGAACTTACTTTATTCGCATAACTTCAGAAAACAAAGTTGAAACCATGAAATTTGTGGTGACGAAATAATTTTCAGAAAACCCTTTCATTAAAAGCCCTCGCTCATCGAGGGCTTTTTTCATTTAAATAAGAGTTCATTTGTTCTGTTATTGACTTATTCCTGTTGTGCATTTGGAATAAAATTTAAATTTTTTTATAAAAAATTCTCGTTTTTTTTCCCTCCCGAAGGCTCGAGACTAAAGAGAGAATGAGAATTTTTCCTCATTCACCCTTTAGGGAGGGGCAAAAATCAGAAAAAAGTCGTCTAAATGCAAACAGGTTATGTATTTTATCAATTTGAGTACAGTTCATAGGTTTTAAATAACCCTTTCGGGGTTTTGAACCCAAAAAGGATGAAGAAAAATCGAGGTTGTCCAGCGCTTTTTATCTCTGCCTAAAACGATTCCATAAAACAGGCACTTAAGTTTATTTCACTCAGGAAAAGGTTTCGTTTTTTATCGAATACAACATTCAACTGAAATCGACGGTTCAATCAAATTCGACCCAAATGACTATTGAAAAACACCTCCACAAAAAAAACCTCCCGAAAAATTTCGAGAGGTTCCAATGATAAGAATCGTTTAAACGCTTATTTTTTTTCGCCCAATTTCTTTTTCTCCGCTTCCACTTTTTTGCGTTCCGCCTCTTCGAAGTGTTTCATAGTGTCATAGGTCAAGCCCGAAGCAATGAACAACGTGGAATAGACCCCCACGCAAACCCCGATGATCAATGCAAACATAAACCCGCGGATGCTTTCGCCCCCAAAAATAAAGATGGCGAACAACACCAACAAAGTGGTCAAGGCGGTGTTCAAGGTCCGGCTTAGGGTGGAACTCAACGCATGGTCCACGGTTTGTTCCATGTTCCAAGAGCTGTGCCCTTCCCTAAAGTATTCGCGAAGCCGGTCATAAATGATCACGGTATCGTTTAGTGAATACCCGATCACGGTCAAAATAGCCGCGATGAACGCTTGGTCGATTTCCATGCTGAAGGGCATAAATTTATAGGTCAGCGAGAACACGGCGATCACGAACAAAGCATCGTGGAAAACCGCGGCTACCGCCCCCATGCTGTATTGCCATTTTTTGAAACGCATCAAAATGTACAAGAACACCACGATCAACGAGCCCAGAACCGCCCAAATCGATGCTTGTTTGATGTCGTCGGCAATGGTGGGGCTCACTTTTATTTTTTGAAGCAGTCCCAATTTTCCGGGAGTAGCGGTACCGCTTATGCCAAATTCTTCATAACTCAAATCGCCCGGCAAATATTCACCCAAAGCCGTGTAGAGTTTTTGCTGGATTTCATTTTCTACAGAATTGCTTTCGTCTTCAATTTTGTATTTGGTGGTGATTTTCAACTGGTTTTCGGTGCCGTAGGTTTTTGCATCGATACTTCCAAAAACCGCGGTCAAATCTTCCTCCACCTCGGTGGCGACCACGTCGTGGTCAAAACGGACAATGTAACTTCTTCCGCCCACAAAATCGACCCCTTGATCCAAACCTTGGGTGAACAACGAACCAATTCCCACTACCATAAAAATACCGGAACCTATGTAGAAATATTTGCGTTTTTTCATAAAAGCCACATGCACATTGGCGAACCAATTTTTTGTGAACGGCGTGGAAAACACCAATGATTTTCCATTATGGCTGTACGAATCGGTGAACAAACGGGTAACAAAAACTGCCGTGAACACCGAAGTGGCCAAACCGATCAACAAGGTGGTGGCAAAACCTTTGATGGGGCCGGTTCCCAAAACGAACAAAATCACCCCCACCAAAGCAGTGGTAATGTTCGCATCAATAATGGAGGGCAAAGCCCCGCTAAATCCTTCTTTGATGGCATCGCGTTGGCTTTTTCCTTTTCGCAATTCTTCACGGATGCGTTCAAATATAATCACGTTCGCATCCACGGCCATACCGATGGTCAACACGATACCGGCAATTCCGGGAAGGGTCAACACCGCGCCAAGGCCAGCCAGAATTCCAAAAATGAACAATAGGTTAACCGCCAAAGTAATATCGGCAAAAAAGCCTGCTTTTCCGTAATAAAAAACCATGAATATCAACACCAATACCAACGCCAATAGAAAAGAAGTCGTACCGGCATCGATCGCTGCTTGTCCCAACGAAGGCCCTACGATCGCACTTTGAATAATATCCGCGGAAGCGGGCAAACGCCCAGCGTTCAGCACGTTCGCCAAATCCTGCCCTTCTTCGATGGTGAAATCGCCCGTAATCTCGCTTCTACCTCCAGCAATCGCACCCGTGGAAACCCCGGGGGCGGAATAGACCACGTTGTCCAAAACAATGGCGATTTGGCTTCCTTCTTCATAGGCTTTTCGGGTCATTTCTTCCCAAATTTTCGCCCCTTTTCCGTTCATTTGCATGGAAACCGCCACGCGGCCCATTTGGTCGTAGGTTTGGGTGGCATCGACAATTACGTTTCCTGCCAAAGGAGGTTCGCTGTCGCGGTTTCCTTTTAGCGCGTACAAATCGACGACTTTACTTTCATCGCTGGTTTTTCCCCAAGCAAAATGAAGGTATTTCATATTGGCGGGAAGCAATGAGCGTACTTGTGGAACGCTCAAATAATTGTTGACTTTTGCGGTGTCTTCAATGGCAAAAGTAGCGATGATGCCGCCTTGCTGAAACCCGGGTTGCACGATCAGGTCGAGCAAGGGGTTTTTTTCCACTTCTAAAGTGTCGTCCACTTCGGTGAGCAGTTCTTCCAAATCGTTTTCATCAGTGGAAATCGAATCGGTAGTTTTTGTTTTTTCTTCTTTTTGGCCCACGATGTCTTTCAGCACATTGTTGGCCTGCAGCAAAAATTGTTGCAGTTCGCCGGCGCTGTACACGTGCCAAAATTCCAATTGCGCGGTGCTTTGTAACAAGGCTCTTACACGGTCAATGTCTTTGGCGCCCGGAAGTTCAACCATAATTCGGCCCGAACTTCCCAAACGTTGAATGTTGGGTTGGGTGACCCCGAATTTATCGATCCGTTGGCGCAAAATTTCAAAAGCGGAAAGAATGGATTCGTCGATTTTTTGACGGATGATGGGTTTCACCTCCTCATTGGTCATATCAAACCGAATGTCGTCGCTCAAGGTTTTGTTGGCGAAGATGTCCGGAGAAGCCAATTTTGCGCCGGGAATTTCTTCAAAAGCTTGAAAAAACAAATCGACATAATTTTCCTGACTGTTTGCTTGTTGCTCGTTTGCTTTGGCCAACGCTTGATTGAAGGCCGGGTTTTTCGAATCGTTGGAAAGCCCACGGAGAATGTCTTCGACCGAAACCTGTAAAATAACGTTGATACCGCCTTTTAGGTCAAGCCCTTTGTTGAGTTCGCGTTGTTTTGCGACGTTGTAGGTAACTCCCAAAAAGACTTCTTGTTCGCCAATGGAGTCCAAGTATTGGTCCTCCAATTGTTCTCTTTTTTTGGCGTAGTTTTCTTCGGTTTCGCTTATCCGTTGTTCGGCAAAAACTTCGGCATCCCCTTCAATATCGTTGGTAACGAACGTGAACGATAGTTGGTAGATGCACACCAATCCGAATATAATGGTAAAAACCTTGATTAAGCCTTTGTTCTGCATTATTCTTTACTTAATTGTTGTTGAATTTTTAAAAACGGACAAATATAGGGTTTCAAAAAAGATTTGACAATAGTTTTTTTAAGATATAATTAGGAAGTAACACGAATTTTCACGAAGCTGCCTACCGGCAAGGCAGATTGGTTCGAATTATAGCGAATTGGGATTTTTGAGCAAAAAAACCGCATTAAAATTACTTTATCGTGCGGTTTTTTTTGAATTACAACTATTTGAAAAACCGTAACTAATCAGTGTGTTTAAATGCTTGTTTGACAATGATTTAATAACCGCAAAGGCGCCAAGAAAAAATACGCAAAGGCCGCAATCCCGATAGCTATCGGGATGAAAATCAGTTTGTAATACTTGGCGAACTTTGCGTAAACTTTGCGATCTCTGCAGTTAAAAATTCTTATCTATCTATATTTCAAATAATTATATCAGGATAGTTCGGGCTGATTAGTTACGAAAAACCTATACCTCCAACAAATCGTTTACTTTTCGCACGCCTTCCGCGCTTTCTTGCAATTTTGCTTTTTCGGCATCGTTCAAATCGATCTCCACGATTTTTTCGATCCCGTTTTTTCCCAAAATCACCGGAACGCCGATGGAAATATCGTTCAATCCATATTCGCCGTCGAGCAAAGCCGAACAAGGGAACATTTTTTGCTGGTCGCAGGCAATAGCCTGAACCAAAGCGGAAACCGCGGCCCCGGGGGCGTACCATGCACTAGTGCCCAACATTTTGGTCAAGGTGGCGCCGCCAACTTTGGTGGCCTCCAATACTTCATCGAGGCGTTCTTTGGAAATAAATTCGGAAACCTTTACGCTGTTGCGAACCGCCAAACGGGTCAAGGGCAACATTCCGGTATCGCTATGTCCGCCAATGACCATTCCGTCCACATCGGAAGCCGGGCATTCCAAGGCTTCTGCCAAGCGGTATTTGAAGCGCGCGCTGTCCAAGGCGCCGCCCATTCCAATAATCCGGTTTTTGGACAAGTTGGTGGTTTTGTGCACCAAATAGGCCATTGTGTCCATGGGGTTGCTCACCACAATCAAAATTACATTCGGTGAATGTTTGATCAAATTCGCGGAAACTTCCTTGACAATTCCGGCATTGATGCCGATCAGTTCTTCGCGCGTCATTCCGGGTTTTCTGGGAATTCCACTGGTGATCACGGCAACATCGCTGTTGGCGGTTTTTGAATAATCGTTCGTGCTGCCGGTAATTTTGGTGTCGAAACCGTTCAACGATGCAGTTTGCATCAAATCCATGGCTTTTCCTTCGGCATAATTTTCCTTGATGTCCACCAACACTACTTCCGAAGCGAAATTTTTAATGGCGACATATTCCGCGCAACTCGCACCAACCGCGCCCGCGCCAACAATGCTTACTTTCATTTTATTTTGAATTTTTTAAATTAGGGTGAATAGAATTTTGATTGCGAAGATACGGTTTCTTTGATAAATCACAGATCCATACAGTCTTAAAAATATTACCAAAACCGGAAATGCAGACTCATATTACCGTTATAATATTCCCCAAAAACCAATTCCGAGCTGATCATAAACTCGTTGATCGAATAATTGAGCCCCAAGTGCCCTTGAAGGGTTATTTCGTTGTCGCCCAGTTTTTTCAACTCCTTGTTCATTCCTTCCAAGGCAATTCCGTTTCCGCCCAATTCGTATTCAAAGTTGGAATTGGCAATTCCCAAAGCACCAAAAATTTCCCAGCCCGAATCTGTAAAGGTTTTAGAAGAAATAAGCTGCAGCGACCAAAGGTCCGAGTGGACCTGTAAGGCGTCAAAAACCACGATTTCCCCGATTTTCATAGGATCGTATTCATAATCCACGTCAAAATTGGTGTAGCTCAGCAAAGCCGCAAATTGAAAATCGGTTGTGGAAGAATTTGAAAAATATTGGTTGAAATTGTGCTTGACCGCCATTCCATAGCTGAAAATTTTGACCTCGCTGCTGCTGATCTCGGGCGCGAACCTGGCGGAAAATTCGGTTCCAAAAGGCAGGCCCACCGCAATTTGGAAAAACGAGTGGTACACACTTTTTTTGCCAAGCCCTTCCAATGCTTGAAATTCAAATTGGGTCGGTTCCCCAAAAAAATTGACCTCCCCATCAAAAAAAACGTCGGTTTCGCCACCAAAAGCAGTGGGAATGTTGGCCGTTTCGGCGCCGCGTATTTTTATAATTTCAAAATTGGCGTTGTTGGCCGTGCTCGTGGTTTTTTTGGCCGGAACAAAAAGCAAATTGCCATGAATGGAGAAATCGATTTCCCATAGCCGCAGGGGTTTTGCGGAGGAAAACCAGCCTGAATTCGATTGATAGGCCGTTGCTTCTGCGGCCGGTAACGCAAAATCATCGAAAACCTTCAACAGGTCGCCCACCAAAAGATCCACGTCGTTTTCTTGGGCGTTTGCGGGGATAAAAAACAAACAAAAAATAAAAGTAAAAACAGTGCCGGAAAAGTTAAAGTTCAATTTGCTTGGTTTTTAAATAGAAAGCAATAATACCACAAAAATTCAAACCTTAAAATCCAAAACTTATCCCCACGCTGGCATTGTTGAATTTTTGAAAACTATAATCGGCATGCAATCTGAAAAACCCGAGTTTTAAACGCGCGCCGATCGTGGCTTTAAAACCGTTGGCCTTGTTTTCAACGCTATACGGATCGACTACGGTTTGGGTGCCCAAAATTCCGGCTTGGACGCGGTAAGTGCCCAACAAATCGCTTTGTGAATTTCCGGAGATGTAGCCCAATCCGCCATAAAAATTGACGATGGGAAGTTTCGTGGAAACGATCGCGGTGGCCACCAACGAGTTGACTTTGGTTTCAATGCGTTGGTTGTCGCCCTGAACGGTGGAATTGTCCTCCAAATCATAACTGGCCTCCAAATGGGTGTACCCGACCAAAACCCCAATGGCAAACGGAAGGTTTTTTGCGCCGGGAATCCAACTCGTCAATTCGTGTTGGATGCCGCCGCCATATAATTGCAAATTCACACCGTCTTGGTCAATTTTTGGAAGGTAGCGCAATTTCACTTCCGTTCCTTTAAAAACCCCAACGCCCACTTGCAAATAGGCCGTGGGAAGAATGTTCACGCCTGCCGAACCGATTCCCTGCGGAAGGGTGATTTCGATTTCTTCGGTCATTCCCAGTTCATTTTCAAATTCGATGATCATGGTAATTTCCGGGTCGTTTTCGCCCAAAGCCGTAGCGACTTCGCCAAATTGTTGTGAGGGGTCTTGAAACCGCAAATAGGTGTAATCATCTACATTGAGTGTAAAACTTTTATGCTCGTCTTTCACAAAAGAAGCATTCCCGATGATCGAAATTTCAACATCGCCCAAATTTTTTCCTTCGGCGGTGCTGTACCAACCATTGCTTAGCCCGAACATCACGCCTTCTGCCGCAGGTGAAAAATAACTATCACTGAATTGTTTGGCGTCTTCGATGCCGGCCGCCAACAATTGATCGATTCCGTTTTGGGCTTGAATACCGAAGCAAAACAGGAAAATTGGAACAAAATAAGTGGTTTTCATAATTAATTGGTTTTTGTTGTGCATAACAATTTTACAAAAAATTATGTGTTTTTCCGTTGTTTTTTTTGAAAAAACAAATTCACTTCTTTTCAAAAAACAAAAATTCCCGAAAAAACCATTAGTGATTTTTTACGGGAATTTAGAAAAGTTGGTTCAAGAAATATGGCTACACGTCAATATTCGCATACACCGCATTCTTCTCAATAAATTCGCGCCGTGGCGGGACTTCGTCACCCATGAGCATGGAGAAAATTCGGTCGGCTTCGCTTCCGCTATCGATGGTTACTTGGCGCAAAGTTCTAAATTCGGGGTTCATGGTGGTGTCCCAAAGTTGTTCGGCGTTCATTTCGCCCAAACCTTTGTAGCGTTGAATGGAAACACCACCATTATACTCGGACGTAATTTCATCGCGTTCCTTTTCGCTCCAGGCATAGCGCTTTTTGGCTCCTTTTTTGATCAAATAAAGTGGCGGCGTGGCAATGTACACATGGCCCGCTTCGATCAATTCTTTCATATAGCGAAAGAAAAAGGTCAGAATTAACGTGGCAATGTGGCTACCATCGACATCGGCATCACACATGATCACGATTTTGTGGTAACGAAGTTTAGATAAATTCAAGGCTTTGCTGTCTTCTTCGGTTCCGATGGTAACACCCAATGCGGTATAAATATTCCGAATTTCCTCGTTTTCGAATACTTTGTGCTGCATGGCTTTTTCCACGTTCAAAATTTTTCCACGCAAAGGCAAA
>DASSWG010000045.1:0-4678 GCA_035705295.1 Flavobacteriaceae bacterium | reverse complement strand
TTCTCTTCCAAAAACTGATCGTATTGTTGAAAAGCCATTGGCAAAATCTGCGAGTTCGGCACCAAAGCCAAGGTTTTTTTGCCAGTGAACGGATTTACGGCACACGCCACAAATAAAAGAACGGCACCAATAAATAGGAGGTTTTTGTTGAATTTCATAACCAAGAATTTTTTAATTTGAGTCTAAAACTACAAAATCCATTCCATTGTATTCGAAAATTTACCACTGCTTTAACAATTCCACTTTTTATAAACGGCACAATAATTGTAAATTATTCAAAAAAACAAAAATCATGAAAAAATGCGCACTTTTAATATTGACGGTTCTTTTGGCAAGTTGCAATGGAAATGCACAAAAGGAAAAAGCTTCCGAAAACAATTTTGAAATACAAAAAACCGAAGCTGAGTGGCGCGCCGAACTTTCCGAAGAAGAGTTTTATATACTTCGCCAAAAAGGTACGGAACGTGCTTTTTCGAGTGAATTGCAAAAAGTAAAAGGGCCCGGTGTTTTTGTTTGCGCGGCCTGCGGAAACGAACTTTATCTCGCCCAACACAAATTCAATTCCGGTACCGGATGGCCCAGTTTTGACCGACCCATCGAAAATGCCGTTGTCCTGCTCGAAGATGGTTTTCGCACAGAGGTAGTCTGTACGGATTGCGGTGGGCATTTGGGGCATGTTTTTAACGACGGCCCTAAAGAAACAACCGGAAAACGTTATTGCATGAACGGTGATGCGATGAATTTTGTCCCTAAAAATAAGTAAGAATGAGCGATTATAATAAAGAACACAAGATTCCTCCCGAAAAACTCGGGACGGGAATGACAAATGAAGAATGGAAAAGTAAACTAACCGATGAGCAATACCGCGTTCTTCGGGAAAAAGGTACCGAAGCCCCACACAGCGGAAAATACAACTTGCATTTTGAAAATGGCGAATATTGTTGCGCCGGCTGCGGAACGAAACTTTTTGAAAGCAATTCGAAATTTGAAAGCGGTTGTGGTTGGCCAAGTTTCGACCAAGCCATTGAAAACGCCGTGGAATATAAAAAAGACAATAGTTTTGGAATGATCCGAACGGAAATTGTTTGTGCCAATTGCGGCGGCCACCTTGGCCATGTTTTTGATGATGGTCCTACAAAAACCGGGCAACGCTATTGTGTGAATTCCGCAAGTTTGGATTTTGAAGAAAAATCTTGAAGGTTTTGATTCAAGACCCGCCTGCCGGACGGGCAGGTTTAAGGTTTAAAATTCAAAATTGAGACCCTGAAACCTGGAACTTGAAACCTGAAACCTATAACTTTAAACATAAAAAAAATGAAAAAATTATTTGCTTTACTTTTCGCAAGCACATTGCTAATTGCCTGTGAAGGCGACCCCGGCCCTCCGGGACTTCCAGGTCCACAAGGACCCCAAGGACCTTATATTGTTGGAACTGTTTTTGAAATTGCCAATGTCGATTTCACACCGACCAACGATTATTCGTTTTATGGCTTTTTTTACGACTATATTCCCGCCGATATCGAAATTTATGCCTCGGACGTGGTATTGATTTACCTCCACGAAGGAGTGGCAAATGGAAACGATGTTTGGAGCTTGCTACCACAAACATTTTACCTGCAAGATGGAATTTTGGAATACAACTACAACCACACAGTGGAGGATTTTTTTATTTATTTGCATGGAACTCATGATTTGAACTTCCTTCCCTCCGGTTATACCCAAAATCAAATCTTTCGGGTCGCTATACTTCCAGCCGATTTTGCCATTAGTGGAAAAGTGGATATTTCCAACTATAATTCTGTGGTTTCCGCATTGAAAGCAGCAAATCCGGAATTTGAGGTTATCACCATAGAAAAATAACCCACACTTTTTTGAAAAAAAAACAGGCCCAATGGATTTTTTAAAATTTGTTGGGCTTGTTCATTTACGCACCCGAAATTTTCGGTTGTTTGGATTATTCCGTAATTTCGCATCTTTCAATTCAGTTTAAAAAAATCATCAAAAATATGAGCAAGTACGATATCATTGTTTTGGGAAGCGGTCCGGGCGGATATGTCACGGCCATTCGCGCATCGCAATTAGGGTTCAAAACCGCTGTTGTGGAAAAAGAAAGCTTGGGCGGCGTTTGCCTGAATTGGGGGTGTATTCCCACCAAAGCTTTGCTGAAAAGTGCCGAGGTTTTCAATTACCTAAAACACGCCGAAGATTATGGTTTGTCACTCCAAAAACCCGATAAAGATTTTGGCAAAGTCGTAAAACGCAGCCGAAATGTTGCAGAAGGCATGAGCAAAGGTGTTCAGTTTTTGATGAAGAAAAACAAAATTGACGTGATCAATGGTTTCGGTACCTTGAAATCTGGAAAAAAAGTTTCGGTAAAAGACGACAAAGGCAAAACCACCGATTACGAAGCCGAACACATTATTATTGCTACTGGCGCGCGCTCCAGAGAGTTGCCAAGTTTGAAACAAGACGGAAAAAAGGTCATCGGTTACCGCGAGGCAATGAGCCTTTCCAAACAACCCAAATCCATGATCGTGGTGGGATCCGGGGCCATTGGCGTGGAATTCGCCCATTTTTACAACGCCATGGGAACCGAAGTTACCGTGGTGGAATACCTGCCAAATTTGGTGCCGTTGGAAGACGAAGAAATTTCGAAGCAATTTGAAAAATCATTCAAAAAAGCGGGCATCAAAACCATGACCAACGCTTCGGTGGAAAGTGTGGACACTTCCGGAAAAATGGTGAAGGCAAAAGTAAAAACCCAAAAAGGCGAAGAAACCCTGGAAGCGGAAATTGTGCTTTCGGCCGTGGGAATCAAAACCAACATCGAAAACATCGGGCTGGAAGATTTGGGCATCAAAACCGACAAAGACAAAATTTTGGTCAACGATTGGTACCACACCAATGTTCCGGGCATTTATGCTATCGGTGACGTGACCCCAGGACCAGCTTTGGCGCACGTTGCTTCCGCGGAAGGAATCACTTGTGTGGAAAAAATTGCCGGAATGAACGTGGAAGCCATCGACTATGGGAATATTCCCGGTTGTACATACGCTTCCCCTGAAATCGCCAGCGTTGGAATGACCGAAAAAGAAGCCAAAGAAGCCGGATATGAGTTGAAAGTTGGGAAATTTCCGTTTTCAGCTTCCGGAAAAGCCAGTGCCGCGGGTACCAAAGATGGTTTCATCAAAGTTATTTTCGACGCAAAATACGGCGAATGGCTCGGTTGCCATATGATCGGTGCCGGAGTTACCGACATGATCGCCGAAGCGGTTTTGGGCCGAAAACTGGAAACCACCGGTCACGAAGTGTTGAAAGCCATCCATCCACACCCGACAATGAGCGAGGCCGTGATGGAAGCCGTGGCAGATGCTTACGGAGAAGTGATCCATTTATAGATTTGAGAAATTTTTAAAAACCCGACAGCATATAAATTTTGTCGGGTTTTATTTTATGAACAGCGTTCCATTTTGGATTTAACGAGCGATCAAATCCATGAACCAAAATTTATGGTCCCAATTTTGGGGTTCTGCAAAACAATCGTTTTCCTCTTTTTTATTGGATGAAAAATCGCGGAGCACCTTCTCCCCTATTTCAAAATCGATTGGTTTTTTGAACAACGGACCGTCAAAAACGAAGGTGTGAAATTCGCCGTTTTCACCACACGGATCTACGTTTTCCGGCAAATCGGACAGAAAATTTTTATCGAAAACCC
The DNA here is from genome assembly GCA_035705295.1 of Flavobacteriaceae bacterium. Taxonomy (GTDB): domain Bacteria; phylum Bacteroidota; class Bacteroidia; order Flavobacteriales; family Flavobacteriaceae; genus DASSWG01. The sequence goes on along the minus strand of DASSWG010000045.1, from coordinate 963 downwards.
TTCCACAAAAAGATTCGTTCAACTGTTTGGCGCTGGTGCAGACCACAATTGCTTTGTATCCCAAATCAATAAATTCGTTCGCCAATTTTCGGGTATCTTTTTTCCAAAGTGGAAAAACCGATTTTATTCCGATTTTTTCCAATTCTTTTTCACGGTAGGTTTTTAAATCTTCCAAAAAAATGTCGCCAAAAATAGAATGTTCAAAACCTTCGGATTTTAGTTTTAAAGTGTGTTTTTGCATGATTTCATTGTACAATTCCAAAGAAACTTCTCCGTTCAATGGAATGATGTGCAACGGAATTTGCAGGTTTTCGGCTTGTTGCTGCAACAATTCTTTTCGGACGCCATGCATGGAAATCCGGTTGAAATCGGTGTTGAGCGTGGTCACCAATTTTTCTACGGAAAAATCACCCAACTTTGACAACTGGTGCAAAGCCAAGCTTGCATCTTTTCCGCTGCTCCAATTCAGGTAAGCTTTTTTCATGCTTATGCGATCACAAAACTTAGTAGTGCCAATTCATAGCTTTTCAGCCCAAATCCGGAAATAATCCCTTTGGCATTTGCGGCAATAAACGATTTGTGGCGGGCTTTTTCACGGGAGTGAACATTGGTGATATGCACTTCGACCACAGGCGTTTCTATGGCTTTCACCACATCGCCTATGCCAACCGATGTGTGCGTGTAGGCGGCAGCGTTCAAAATAATACCGTCATAGGAAAATCCCACATCTTGTAATTTATTGATGATTTCGCCTTCGATGTTCGATTGAAAATAATCGATTTCCACCGTTGGATATTTCTTTTTCAGATTCTCCAAAAACTCGGTAAACGACAAATTTCCGTACAGCTGCGGCTCGCGTTTCCCCAAAATATTGAGGTTGGGCCCGTTGATGATCATGATTTTCATACCTGTAAAGATAAGTTTTTAAAACAAAAAGCGAAAACCCGAAAGTTTTCGCTTTTA
>DASSWG010000044.1:0-3726 GCA_035705295.1 Flavobacteriaceae bacterium | reverse complement strand
AAAATATCTTCATAATAGATTCCATTGTTGAACGGCAGATTTATTTTCTTTTCCAAAACAATTTTAAACGAAGTATTTCCGTTGGTAAAAAGATAGGTGCCTTCAAAAGCATCTAGAATATGGTTGACATCTTTGTAATAAACTCCCGCTTCGGGATAGTTTATATCCTCAATATCACTTAAGGTTACTTGGGCATTAAGGCTAATTCCACTCAAAAATATGATTGATATTAGAAATAAATTTTTCATTGCTGCTATATTTAGTTTAATTACAAGGAATTGACTCAACAGTTGTGCCATTCAAAGAAAGTTTGTTCCAGTTGCTCATATCGCCGACGGCTTTATATAAATCCACACCAAAAGTTCCAAAGACTTGTAAAAAATATCTTTCCAGGTTATTTTTATTATCTTCATAACCTTTCGCTTGCGCCGCTAATATTTTTTTCATTTTTTGTTCCTTTGTAGGGGCATAATATAAAGGACTGTTCAACATATTATTAACCTGAGCAATTAAAAGGCTCGGATTGTTTGCTTTTAGCGCATACACAATATAAGGGTTGGCCGTTGGGTCGGTTTCATAAACCGGGTTATTGCATATCATAATGGAAACCACATAGGGCAGGTTATCGGCGGAGGCATAATTGTAAAAACCTGCCAGTTGCACCAAATCACCGAAAGAATACATTCCATAACCGTTGGGGGTGTGAATATGCGCCCCGCCAATATAATCCCAGCCTTTTATTAAATTTACTCCGTGGGCAGTGCCCTCAACAGGCGTATTGGTGCAAGCATGGCTTCCATCACCATTCAACTCCCTTTTAAACATAACACCCCATTCATGTGGATTAGTGCTGCTATTTTGCTCATCCAATTTGGTTTTTAAAAAATCTATTTGATCGTTAATATTCTGTCCATTTACATCGGATAGTGCTTTCAGGTTCTGGCAATCATTTTCGACAGGAAGCACAGGAACGGTAATAAGTTCCGGGCCGCAATCGGCACCATGGCAATCTTCGGGCGGCGGATCTCCGCCGCTATCTCCAGAACCGTCGCCCGCTCCTCCACCGCCATCGCTTCCGGGAGGGTCGCCACCGCCATCGTCACCGCCGTAGCCCCCATAACCGCCCCCGCCCACCGAATAGCAGGTCGTGGTTGAATCTTCGTACATATAGCTTTCCGTGCAATTGGGCCCGGCGACATGTTCGTCCCCGCCCCAATTACAATATATGGTCGTTACAGTGAGGCAAATAGCAGTAATTTTGGCTCCCGATGGATTATATTCGATCTGCATGGCTTCAATCGATGCGTCCAATGAAAAGGAATCGTGCTCCGGGTAAGGAACCGGAGCTGACTTCGGGATGTATTTTACCAAATAAGCGTTGATGTCATCCGTGCTGTCAACCTCCACGACAAGGTTTTCAAAAAAAGCTTTATCGGGGTTTTCCCGATGTATCAAAAATGTCCACGAGGTATATTTATCGTATGAAATTTCTTTGATTGAAGTAGAGTCAATGGTAAAACCGTACCGCTCCTCCATAACGGATTTGCCTTGAAAATTAGGTGTTGTAGTTTTATGAATTTCCAAAAGCTCGGCAAGCGCATTGTTGAATTTTGGCTTCCGGCTTAATTCTTCGTATGTTTTTGTCTCGATATGGTAAGCAACCTCTATCGGGTTCTGTTCGGCGGTATTTTTTGGAATTGTGTTAAACATCTCTTCCTCTTCACAAGAAGCAACCACAAAAAACAAAAACAATAAACTCAGATATTTAAAAAGAAAGTGCGTCGGTGCGTCGGTGCGTCGGTGCGTCGGTGCGTCAAAGTGGATTTTTTCATTGGATCGGTCATTGAAATAGATGTTAAAGATAACATAAAATTATTAAGAACCAAATTTGTTTTTCGACCAAACCAAAAAACCGACGTTGAAATTCAGTTTTTTTATCTTTTATTAGTGGTTCTTATTTAATCAAACATTTAGTCTATTCCCTAATAAATTTCGTGTCGGTCGGTCAACACCTTTAAAAAGAGGGTCAACTTCCTCCTAATAACCCTACACAAATTCATTGATCGTTTCAGCAATAAATTCAATTTGTTCCTCATCCAACTCCGTGTGCATAGGCAAAGCAATCACTTCTTTTACCAATTGGTTGGTCACCGGAAAATCCTTTTCTTGGTAACGATCGTCTTTGTAGGCTTTTTGCAGATGCAACGGAATCGGGTAATAGATACCGTGTGGAATGTTTTTTTCTTGCAAATGTTTCGCCAATGCATCCCTTTTTCCGTTTAAAATTCGCAAGGTATATTGGTGAAATACGTGTGTGTCGGGTAAAGACACAATTTTTGGCGTCACAATATTTTCATTTCCTTTAAAAGCTTCGGAATATTTTTTCGCGGCCTTTTGTCGGGCTTCATTGTAAACATCTAGTTTGGGCAGTTTTGCCAGTAACACAGCAGCTTGCAAACTGTCCAATCGGGAATTCACCCCGACCACATCGTGATGGTAGCGCTCGTACATTCCGTGGTTCACAACCCCGCGAATGATGTGCGCCAAATCATCGTCGTTGGTGAAAATAGCGCCACCATCGCCATAGCAACCTAAATTTTTAGAGGGAAAAAATGAAGTCGTGCCCACATTTCCAATGGTGCCCGCTTTTTTTGTTTCCCCATTTTTAAAATGATAATTTGCGCCAATTGCTTGCGCATTGTCCTCGATGACAAATAAATCGTGTTCTTTGGCAATTTCCATGATCGCGTCCATATTGGCGGTTTGCCCGAACAAATGTACCGGAACGATTGCTTTGGTTTTTGGCGTGATCGCTTTTCGAATCGCATCGGGGTCAATGTTAAAAGTCGTTTCGTCCACATCGACCAGAACAGGCGTTAAGTTCAACAGAGCAATAACCTCAACAGTGGCCGCAAATGTAAAATCGGCGGTAATGACCTCGTCGCCGGGTTTCAAACCCAAACCCATCATTGCAATTTGCAGGGCATCGGTGCCATTTGCGCACGGAATTACGTGTTTCACGTTCAAATAATCCTCCAGTTCTTGTTGGAATTTTTGCGTTTCGGGGCCATTGATAAATGCTGTGGAACGAACAACTTCCATCATCGAAAGGTTCACTTGGTCTTTTATGCCTTCATATTGGCCCTTCAAATCGACCATTTGTATTTGCTTCATGAAAAAGGTGTTGAATGGAAAACGAAATTACGAAATATCGCTGCGCCGCACAATTCATTTTTAAAAAGAAAGCCATATTTTAGCATAAATTTCCGTTAGCTTGAAACGCCTCTACTCCATTTTCATTTTTTTGGCCGAAAAACTGCTTCCGTTTTTTGTATGGGCCGACCCAAAATTGAACTTGTTCGTGCAAGGAAGAAAAAATGTTTTTGCCGAACTAAAGACTGCTTTTCAAAAAACCGATCAAATTTTTTGGTTCCACGCTGCTTCACTGGGCGAATACGAACAAGCGGTTCCGGTGATGAAAGCTGTAAAAAATGCTTTCCCCGATCATAAAATCCTGGTCACGTTCTTTTCCCCTTCCGGTTATGAAGTGCGCAAAAACAATAAACTGGCGGATTTGACGGTTTATTTGCCATTGGACACCAAAAAAAACGCGAAAAACTTTGTTGAACGGGTTCGCCCAAGCATCGCTTTTTTTATAAAATACGAGGTTTGGCCCAATTATCTCCAAGAATTGGAAAACCACGGGATCAAAACTTTGTTGATTTC
>DASSWG010000043.1:0-15482 GCA_035705295.1 Flavobacteriaceae bacterium | reverse complement strand
CAAAACCCCGAACCCGATCATCGCAAAAACTTGCGCATTGCTGTTTTCTTTTTCGACTTGAAAAGTACCGAACCCCAACGAATTCCCGGGAAATAGAAAAATATACGCCCCATAGCCGATCAAGGCAATTCCGATCAAAATCAACACTATTTTTAGGGTGTTCGCCATTTTTTATTGTATATTGTATGACTGTATAATGTCGAGATTGAAATTCTCACACCTCACACCTCACACCTCACACCTCACACCTCACACCTCACACCTCACACCTCACACCTCACACCTCACATCACTCATCAAACACTTCTCTCCGGCAAAAACACTTCCGCCATCATGCAACGTGCGCTACCGCCGCCGAGGGTTTCGATGGTTTCCAAGTCGCTGCTCAATATTCCACAGTACTTTTCAATGTTTTCCAATTGGGTTTTGTCCAAACTTTTGTGTGCAGCGTCGCTCATCACCAAATATTTTTTTCCAAAAGCCCCTTCCACTTGCAGCATGTTCCCGGCAAATTCGTGCATCTGTTTTTCGGTGATGGCAATGATTTCCTTTTCGTCGTGTTTCAAATGTTTCACCACATTTTTGCGTTCTTTTTTATCGTCGATACAGTCCAAACAAATCACCGCAAAATCTTCGGCCAAACACATCATCACATTAGTGTGGTAGATGGGTTTGCGCGCCCCGTCCACATCTTGGTATGCGTGAAAAATAACGGGCATGTATTCAAAATCCTCGCAAAACTCGATCAACAATTCTTCGTCTGCGCGCGATGACAGCGCACAATAAGCTTTTCGATTTTCGCGGTCCAGCAACAAACTTCCGGTGCCTTCCAGAAAAACCCCTTCTTTTTCGGCCGAAGTGTAATCCACGATTTCTTCGATCACAAAACCTTTTTCTTCCAAGGTTTCCAAAATATCTTCGCGTCGTTCGGGACGGCGGTTTTCGGCGAACATCGGGTATAACGCCACTTTTCCATTTTGATGAAAAGAAACCCAATTGTTCGGAAAAATGGAATCGGGCGTATTATTTTCTTTCAAGTCATCGACCACGACCACTTTCACGCCCGCGTTGCGCAATTTTTTTACGAACGTATCAAATTCCTCTTGCGCCAACGCGTTCACATCGGCATTTTGATCGTCCAATTTTTTCTGAAAATAATTGTTCACCGCGGTTTGTTCGTTCATCCGAAAATTGACCGGGCGGATCATTAAAATGGTGTCGGTTATTTGGTTCATGGGTTACGAATTATCGCGAATTAAATCGAATTTATGCAAATTATTTTGTTTTCAAGCTTCAATATTAAAAGACAACCAAGCCCCCAATTAGAACTGATCACTGAACACTTCTAATAAGCGGCAAAGTAGAACAGCGCAACAAGCCTTCTTGTTTGGCGATTTCACGATAATCGACCATTTCGACCGTGATTCCGATTTTCTGCAACCACGTGTTCAAGCGCGTGAAACTTTTATCGGAAATCACCACTTTTTCCGAAATGGAAAAAATATTGCTGTTCATTTGGTACATTTCTTCCCGATCGATTTCAAATACATTTTCTTTTCCATAAAAATCAACCAACCATTGGTATTCTTCCACTTCCAAAAAACCATTTTTGTGGATAATCGCTTTATTTTTTCCCACCGGTTGGAAACAACAATCCAAATGCAACGCATTTTCGCGTGGTTCGGTATTGGATTTTCGCAGGTTGAAGGATTTCACTTTTTTGTGCGGGAACAATTTTTGCAATTCTTCCACTGCTCTCATATTGGTGCGGGCGGTGATGAAATCGGGATAATCTTCCCCGCGATAGGTCCCCACGAAAATATACTCGCCACAAGGCATCACATCGCCACCTTCCACGTGGGCCTCTTTTGGTAAGCTAATTATTTTTTTCGAATCGATCAAATCCATCACATGCGAAATGGCTTCTATTTCGCGATCGCGATCAGGCAAAATGTTGGCTTTGATGAATTTATCTTCGATCACAAAAGCAATGTCGCGCGAAAATATTTGATTGTATTCCGGAATGTTCCGGGGCCGAAAAACCTTTACCTCATATTTCTCCAAAATTTCCACCACTGCTTGCATTTCCTCGACCATATCTTTTTGCTCCGGATAGGTCCCGGCTTTGATGTGTTCGCGCGATTTTGGGTCGTACGCATCTTCCAAATCGGGAACACCGCCTTGATCTTTGGCAATTCCCAACACCACGGATTTCAATCGGGAAGTTTCATCGGTGATATTCAGGTGGAGCATAAGTTTACAAAATTTAAACAAATATAAAAAAAGCTTCCCTTGAATAGGAAGCTTATCTTGAATATTCGATCGTTTAATACAATATCGATTTTAACACCACAAAATTCAACCCCTTCGAGGTTTTCAGCTTTTGAAACGTACTTTAGCGTTTTTCAATTTCCTTGAAATTCCGAAGGTTTTCGCCGATATAAATTTGTCGCGGACGGCCGATGGGTTCTTTTCGCAAACGCATTTCACGCCATTGGGCGATCCAACCAGGCAAACGCCCCAAAGCGAACATCACGGTGAACATTTCGGTGGGGATATCCAAAGCGCGATAAATGATTCCAGAATAAAAATCGACGTTCGGGTACAATTTTCTTTTTACGAAATAATCGTCTTCCAAGGCTTCTTTTTCCAGTCCTTTGGCGATGTCCAATACCGGATCTTCGATTCCCAAACTTTCCAAGACTTCGTCCGCCGATTTTTTGATGATTTTTGCGCGCGGATCGAAATTTTTATAAACCCTGTGCCCAAAACCCATCAAACGGAACGGATCGTTTTTGTCCTTGGCTTTTTTCATGTATTTCTTGGTGTCACCACCGTCTTCTTTTATAGCTTCCAACATTTCGATCACGGCTTGGTTGGCGCCTCCGTGAAGCGGCCCCCACAACGCATTGATTCCTGCAGAAATGGAAGCGAACAATCCTGCATGCGACGATCCAACCATGCGAACGGTAGAAGTGGAACAGTTTTGTTCGTGGTCCGCATGCAAAATCAACAATTTGTTCAATGCTGCCGAAACTTTTTCATCGATTTCATAATGTTCATGCGGTTTTTTGAACATCATTTTTAAAATATTGTCCACATAGTCCAACGAACTGTCGCCATAATCCAAGGGTTGCCCACTCCGCTTGCGCAAAGTCCAGGCGACCAAAACCGGGAATTTTCCGAGCAATTTCACAATGGCACGGTACATTTCGTCTTCGGAATCCACATTGACCGAGCTGGGGTTGAAAGCAATCAAAGCACTGGTCAACGAAGAAAGCACACCCATTGGATGGGCCGATTTTGGAAATCCATCCAAAATCTTTTTCATTTCTTCATCGACAATGGATTCTTTTTTGATGTCGGAATAAAACTTGCGCAATTGCTCCTCTGTCGGCAATTCGCCAAAAATCAACAAATAGCAAACTTCCAAAAAATCGGCTTTTTCGGCCAATTCTTCGATCGAATATCCGCGATAGCGCAATATTCCTTTTTCACCGTCCAAAAAAGTGATGGCACTTTGGCAGGCGCCTGTGTTTTTATAGCCGGGATCCATCGTGATCACCCCTTTGCTATCGCCTCGAAAAGATTTGATATCGATACCGATTTCGTTTTCCGTACCGATGACCAAGGGATATTCATAAGTCTTCCCTTTTATGGTTATGGTTGCTGTTTCAGACATTTTATATAAGTGATTTTGTGTTTTTTTAAAGGAATGCCAATTTACGAAAATCGATGCAATTTGGAAACGATTGCACAAAGAATTTAACCGAAATTTAAATTTTCATTTCGATTGAAAAAAAACGGACTCTTCAAAAAATGGAAAACTGAAAAGTTGCTTAGAGCTGCTGTTTAAACGCTTTTTCTTGCGGGTAATGCGCTTGTTCGGCCAACTCTTCTTCAATGCGCAACAATTGATTGTATTTTGCCATTCGGTCGCTACGGGAAGCGGAGCCGGTTTTTATTTGCCCGGTGTTCAACGCAACTGCCAAATCGGCGATAGTTGTATCTTCTGTTTCGCCCGAGCGGTGCGACATTACGGAAGTATAACCGGCACGGTGCGCCATGTTCACCGCGGCAATGGTTTCGGTGAGCGTTCCGATTTGGTTCACTTTGATTAAAATGGAATTGGCAATGTTGTTGTTGATGCCTTTTCCCAAACGTTCAACATTGGTGACGAACAAATCGTCGCCCACCAATTGCACTTTTTTTCCAACTTTTTCGGTCAATACTTTCCAGCCGTCCCAATCGTTTTCGTCCATTCCGTCTTCGATTGAGATGATGGGGTATTTTTCGGTCAGTTCCGCCAAATAACTTGCTTGTTCTTCGCTGGTCCTGATTTTTCCTTTTTCTCCTTCAAATTTGGTATAATCGTATTTTCCGTCGCTATAAAATTCCGCGGAAGCGCAATCCAACGCGATCATAATATCTTTCCCGAAAGAATATCCGGCGTTTTCGACCGCCAATTTAATGGAATCCAACGCGTCTTCCGTGCCGTTCAAAGTGGGCGCAAATCCACCTTCATCGCCCACGGCAGTGCTCAAATTTCGGTCGTGGAGCACTTTTTTCAAATGATGAAAAATTTCACTTCCCATTTGCATGGCGTGCGAAAAATTTTCGGCTTTCACGGGCATGATCATAAACTCTTGAAAAGCAATGGGCGCGTCACTATGGGAACCGCCGTTGATGATGTTCATCATCGGAACTGGCAATGTATTGGCGCTCACTCCACCCACATAGCGGTACAACGGCAATCCCAATTCATTGGCGGCGGCTTTTGCGACCGCCAGCGAAACCCCCAAAATGGCATTGGCGCCGAGTTTGGATTTGTTGGGCGTTCCGTCCAAATCGATCATGGTTTGGTCAATTTGGTTTTGCTCAAAAACCGAAAAACCAAAGAGTGATTCCGCAAGCATCGTGTTTACATTTTCAATCGCCTTTTGGACTCCTTTTCCCAAGTATTTTTTTCCACCGTCGCGCAATTCCACAGCTTCGTGTTCGCCGGTGGAAGCACCTGAAGGAACCGCGGCACGGCCCAAAATTCCGTTTTCGGTGATTACATCTACTTCAACGGTTGGGTTCCCGCGGGAATCAAAAATTTGTCGGGCGTGGATTTGGGTGATGATGCTCATTATGATTTTCTTTTTGGTTGGATACTGAGAAGTTAGTTTTTCGATTTATTGATATTTTCCACAAACTGATCAAACAAATAATTGGCATCGTTCGGTCCGGGACTGGCTTCGGGGTGGTATTGTACCGAAAAGCAATTTTTGTTTTTCATCCGGATTCCGGCGACGGTTTGGTCGTTCAAATGCACATGCGTCACTTCAATTTCGGAATTGCTTTCGGTTTCTTCTTTATTGATGGCGAAACCGTGATTTTGCGAGGTGATTTCACCTTTTCCGGTGATCAAGTTTTTTACGGGATGGTTGATGCCGCGGTGCCCGTTGTACATTTTATAAGTGGAAATTCCATTGGCCAGGGCAATGATTTGGTGCCCCAAGCAAATGCCGAACAAAGGCTTGTCCTGATCTATGATTTCTTTTGCCAAATCAATCGCGTTTTTCAAGGGTTCGGGGTCGCCGGGACCGTTGGACAAAAAGTACCCGTCCGGTTCAAATTTTGCCATTTCCCCAAAAGAAGTGTCGTAGGGAAACACTTTAATGTAACACCCTTTTTTGGCAAGGTTGCGCAAAATGTTCTTCTTAATGCCGACATCCAAAGCGGCGATTTTTATGGGCGCATTTTCTTCACCGACAAAATAAGGTTTTTTGGTGGAAACTTTTGAAGCCAGTTCTAAACCTTCCATGTTCGGAACTTCGGCAAGTTCTTTTTTTAGTTCTTCAATGTTGTCGGTATCGGTCGATATCACGGCGTTCATGGCTCCGTGATCGCGGATGTGCTCCACCAATGCACGGGTATCGACATCGGAAATGGCAAGGAGGTTATGCTTGTCCAAAAATGCTTCCAAAGACAAATCGGCGTTCGGGCGGGAATAATCGTAGCTGAAATTCCGACATACAAGTCCTGCAATTTTGATGTTTTCGGATTCAATTTCTTCCGCTTGGGTTCCATAATTTCCAATATGGGCATTGGTGGTCACCATAATTTGGCCAAAGTAGGAAGGATCGGTGAAAATTTCCTGGTAACCGGTCATTCCGGTGTTGAAACATACTTCACCAAAGGCTTTTCTTCCCGAGGCTTCGGGATTTCCCACGGCTTTCCCGTGAAAAATGGTGCCATCGGCCAATAATAGCATTGCTTTTTGTCTGTTTTGGTATTTCATGTTGTCAGATATTCTTGTTTTCTTGTTCAGAAACCTACAAGGTTTTCTCCCGATAGCTATCGGGATTGCAGGTTTGCTTCTAGGTTTGGGTGCAAAAATAAAGTAAAAAAAAAGGATAAACCGAAACGGCCTATCCTTTTGTATAATGCTTGGTCAAAAAAAATCATTTTTTATCCCTCTTTGTTTTTATCGTCACCGGTTTCTTTTGCAGGTTTGGTTTTCGCTTCGGCTTTGGGTGTTGATTTTGCTTCCGGTTTTTCCGCGGCCTTTTCTTCTTTCTTGGCCTCGGTTTTTGTTTCTTCCGGTTTGTTTGCCGTGGAAGCAGCTTCAGTTTCTTTGCCTTTTCCACCACGTCGGCTTCGACGGGTCGATTTTTTGGTTTCGGCTTTGCCTGCTGTGTACAGTTCGTTGTAGTCCACCAATTCAATCATTGCCATATCGGCGTTGTCGCCCAAACGGTTCCCCAATTTGATCACGCGCGTATAGCCTCCGGGCCGATCGCCAACTTTTGGCGCTACTTCGCGGAACAATTCTGAAACAGCGTCTTTTTGGCGCAATTTGGCAAATACCAAACGACGGTTATGGGTCGTGTCTTCTTTTGATTTGGTGATGATGGGTTCCACAAATTGGCGCAAAGCTTTTGCCTTGGCAACGGTGGTGTTTATTCTTTTGTGTTCAATCAAGGAACAGGCCATGTTCGCGAACATCGATTTGCGATGCGCGGTTTTCCTTCCCAAGTGGTTGAATTTCTTTCCGTGTCTCATTTTTCTAATTAGATATGAGATATAAGATTTGAGATTTTAGATTTTCTTTATATGTGAGAAAAAGCACTTCTTTGTCTCACCTCTAACCTCTCACCTCTAATATCTATTTATGCTTTGTCCAGTTTATATTTTGCAAGGTCCATTCCAAAATTCAATCCCTTGTTGTTCACCAGTTCTTCAAGTTCGGTCAAGGATTTTTTTCCGAAGTTGCGGAACTTCATCAAATCGTTTTTGTTGTAGGAAACCAATTCGCCAAGTGTATCTACTTCGGCAGCTTTCAAACAGTTCAACGCACGAACGGAAAGGTCCATATCCACCAAATGGGTTTTCAACAATTGGCGCATGTGCAAAGACTCTTCGTCGTAAGTTTCGGTTTGTGCAATTTCATCGGCCTCCAAGGTGATGCGCTCGTCAGAGAACAGCATAAAGTGGTGGATCAAGGTTTTTGCGGCCTCGGTCAACGCATCTTTTGGGTGAATGGAACCGTCGGTGATGATTTCAAAAACCAATTTTTCATAATCGGTTTTTTGTTCGACCCGATAGTTCTCGATGCTGTATTTCACGTTTTTGATCGGGGTGTAGATCGAATCCATGAAAATGGTGCCCAATGGCGCGTTTGATTTCTTGTTTTCTTCTGCAGGAACATAACCTCTTCCTTTCTCAATGGAAATTTCAAGGTTGAGGTTCACTTTTTTGTCCATATTGCAGATCACCAAATCGGGGTTCAACACTTGGAAACCGGAGATGTATTTTTGAAAATCACCGGCGGTCAATTGTTCTTTCCCGGAAATGGCGATAGAAACGGTTTCGTTGTCCACTTCATCGATTTGGCGCTTGAAACGCACTTGTTTCAAGTTCAAAATAATTTCGGTAACATCTTCCACGACCCCTGAAATGGTGGAGAATTCGTGCTCCACGCCTTCAATTCGAATGGAAGTGATCGCGAAACCTTCCAAAGAAGATAACAGCACCCTTCGCAATGCGTTGCCTACGGTCAGTCCATAACCGGGTTCCAAAGGACGGAATTCAAACCTTCCTTCAAAATCCGTTGAATCGATCATGATTACTTTATCGGGCTTCTGAAAATTTAGTATTGCCATATTATGAATCTGTCTAATTAATTATTTCGAATAAAGTTCGACGATGAATTGTTCGTTGATGTTCTCAGGAATTTGAACGCGAGTCGGAACCGAAACGTAGGTTCCTTCTTTCTTTTCAGAATTCCATGTGATCCATTCGTACACACTGCTGTTGTTGGAAAGTGATTGTTGAATGGCGTCCAATGATTTTGATTTGTCCCTTACGCCAACAACATCACCGGCTTTGAGCTGGTACGACGGAATGTTCACCAATTCGCCGTTTACTGTGATGTGGCGGTGCGAAACTAATTGCCGCGCGCCACTTCTGGATGGGGAAATTCCCATTCGGTAAACTACGTTGTCCAAACGCGATTCGCACAATTGCAACAACACTTCACCAGGAATTCCTTGCGCGCGGTTGGCTTTGTCGTACATGTTTCGAAATTGGCGCTCCAATATTCCGTAGGTATATTTTGCTTTTTGCTTCTCCATCAATTGGATCGCATATTCGGACTTCTTTCCTCGGCGACGGTTGTTTCCATGTTGGCCGGGAGGGTAATTCTTTTTTTCGAAGGCTTTGTCGTCTCCGAAAATAGGCTCGCCGAATTTTCGGGCGATTTTTGTTTTTGGACCAGTATATCTTGCCATTTGTTTGTTTGTTTTAGAAGGAGGATTATGAATTAAGGTCTAATCCTTCGATAATCGATACTCCTTCGGTTTGGTTTATACTTATTGAAATTATTTATGAGTTGATTTTTGAATTTCGTTTAAGACCTAAATTGATCTCAATTCTCAATACTAAAATCTCACTACTATTTACACCCTTCTCCTTTTTGGAGGGCGACATCCGTTGTGCGGCATTGGGGTAACGTCGATGATCTCGGTCACCTCGATTCCGGCATTGTGAATGGATCGGATAGCCGATTCCCTTCCATTTCCGGGGCCTTTCACGTACACTTTTACTTTGCGCAAACCAGCATCGTGGGCAACTTTAACTGCATCTTCAGCAGCCAATTGGGCAGCATAAGGTGTGTTTTTTTTGCTTCCCCTAAAACCCATTTTCCCGGCGGAAGACCATGCGATCACATCGCCGTTTTTGTTGGTCAACGATACGATAATATTGTTGAACGACGCAGATACGTGGGCTTCTCCAAAAGAATCAACGATTACTTTGCGTTTTTTGCTTGTTGACTTTGCCATAATCCTACTTGTTATTTAGTTGCCTTTTTCTTGTTGGCAATTGTTTTTCTTTTCCCTTTTCGGGTTCGGGAGTTGTTTTTGGTGCGTTGTCCGCGCAATGGAAGTCCGGCCCTGTGACGGATGCCTCGGTAGCAACCAATGTCCATCAAGCGCTTGATGTTCAATTGGGTTTCCGAACGCAATTCGCCTTCGATTTTGAACTCGCCAACCGCTTCCCGGATCCGGCCGATTTCATCGTCGGTCCAATCGGAAACTTTTGTGCTTTCATCTACTTTGGCGGTTTCCAGGATTTTTTGCGCCCTGCTTTTGCCAATTCCGAAGATATAGGTCAATGCTATAACTCCCCTTTTTTGTTTTGGTATATCAACACCTGCAATTCTTGCCATAATCAGCCTTGTCTTTGTTTAAACCTAGGATTCTTTTTGTTAATTACGTAAAGTCGGCCTTTTCTGCGCACGATTTTGCACTCGGCACTTCTTTTCTTTACTGATGCTCTTACTTTCATTTCTACTGTATTTTTATTTTTAAAAGAGAAAGCCTATTTTCTTCTATTTTCCCTTTTTTGATCTTTTCTCGATTCGTTTATTGCTAAACCTCAAACCTACCATCTAATCACCTAATACCTATAGGTGATTCGGGCTTTCGACAAATCGTATGGGCTCATTTCCAACTTCACTTTGTCGCCCGGCAATAATTTGATGTAGTGCATTCGCATTTTCCCTGAAATGTGTGCGGTCACCACGTGGCCGTTTTCCAGTTCAACACGGAACATTGCGTTCGACAATGCTTCGATAATAGTTCCATCTTGTTCTATTGCGGGTTGTTTTGCCATATTTATCAATTCAGAATTCTGAATTCAGAATTCATAATTTAGTTATGCTACTGCTTTTCGTTTTTTTCCGGTTTTCATCAAGCCATCATAATGTCTGTTCAACAAATAGGAATTGACCTGATCGATGGTGTCAATGGCGACCCCGACCATAATAAGCAGGGAAGTTCCGCCAAAAAACAAGGCCCATCCTGCTTGAACTCCCATTAAGGAAACCACAAAGGCTGGAAAAACAGCGATCAACGCCAAGAAAATGGATCCTGGCAAAGTGATCTGCGACATAATCCTATCCAAATATTCGCCGGTTTCGCTTCCGGGTCGAATCCCCGGAATAAAACCACCGCTGTGTTTCAAATCGTCGGCCATTTTGTTGGTCGGAACCGTGATCGCGGTATAGAAATAGGTGAACACAATGATCAACAAAGCGAACACCACGTTGTACCAAAATCCGAAAATATCGGTAAATGCCGCAGCTACGCCTTGAGCGGCTTCCGATTCCGAAAGGCCCGCAACGGCTGCTGGAATGAACATGATCGCTTGCGCAAAAATAATCGGCATTACCCCAGAAGCGTTCAGCTTCAATGGGATGAATTGACGAGCTCCGCCCACGTTTTTTTCGTATCCGCCAGCTGCGTTTCGACGCGCATATTGAACGGGAATTTTTCGTACGGCCATTACCAACATCACCGAAGCGAAGATGATAGCGAACCAAATAACGAGTTCGATCAAGATCATGATCAACCCTCCTTGTGATTCCACGGTCCTGGCAAAAAATTCTTGCATAAAGGCCTGTGGCAAAGTGGCGATGATACCAACCATAATCAACAATGAAATTCCATTTCCAATTCCTTTGTCGGTTATTTTTTCTCCGAGCCACATTGCAAAAATACAGCCGGTGGTCAAAATGACGACCGAGGAGAAAATAAACGTAAATTGGCTATCGATCATAAAAGCGCTTTGCGGCAAAGTTCCGTAAAGGTTCATAATGTAACCAGGGCCTTGCACCAACGTAATGGCGATAGTCAACCAACGGGTAATTTGGTTTATTTTTTTCCGTCCGCTTTCTCCTTCTTTTTGCAATTTTTGCAGGTAAGGAACGGCGATTCCCATCAACTGCACCACAATGGAAGCGGAAATATAGGGCATAATCCCCAGTGCAAAAACGGAGGCGTTCGAAAACGCGCCACCGGTAAATGCGTTCAATAAGCCCAACAAACCACTATCGGTTTGGTTTGCCAAGCTGGAAAGTTGCGAAGCATCGATTCCGGGAAGCACTACTTGTGCGCCGAATCGATAAACCAACAACAAGCCAAGGGTGACCAAGATCCTGTTCTTGAGTTCTTCGATTTTCCAGATATTTTTTAGCGTTTCGATGAATTTCATGGTCGGTTGGTTATAGGGTTGCCGCTTCTCCTCCAGCTGCTTCGATAGCTTTTTTCGCGGATGCGGTGAATTTGTGGGCGGTGATTTTCAATTTGGCTTTCAATTCGCCCCTTCCCAAAATCTTCACCAATTCGTTTTTGCGCGCCAAACGGTTTTCCACCAAAACTTCCATGTTTACGGTGTCTTTGATTTTTCCATCGTCAACCAATTGTTGCAAGGTGTCCAAATTAACGCCTTGGTATTCTTTACGGTTGATATTGGTGAAACCAAATTTTGGAACCCGTCGTTGAAGTGGCATTTGCCCACCTTCGAAGCCCAATTTTTTGGAATATCCGGAACGAGATTTTGCCCCTTTGTGCCCACGGGTAGCGGTTCCGCCTTTGCCAGATCCTTGACCACGGCCAACGCGCTTGCTGTTGTTTTTTACCGAACCTTTTGCGGGTTGTAGATTATTTAATTCCATTTGTTTTTATTATTTCGTTTCCACGGAAACTAAATGTTGAACTTTGTTTATCATGCCAAGGATGTTCGGCGTGTCATTGTGCTCTACGGTTTGTCCTATTTTTTTTAGGCCCAAAGCTTCCAATGTACGTTTTTGGTTTTGTGTGCGTTTGATGGCACTTTTTACCTTGGTTACTGCTATTTTTCCCATCTTTCCTTGAAATTATCCGTTAAAAACTTTGTCCAATGAAATTCCGCGTTGTTTTGCCACGACGTCTGCGCTGCGCAATTGCAACAAAGCATCAAAAGTAGCTTTCACCACGTTGTGCGGGTTGGAAGAACCTTGGTTTTTCGACAACACATCGTGCACGCCCAATGATTCCAATACGGCACGGATCGCTCCACCGGCAATTACCCCGGTACCTTGCGACGCTGGTAGCAAAAACACCCTTGCTCCGCCGTATTTTCCTTTTTGTTCGTGCGGCAAAGTTCCTTTGTTCAAAGGAATGCGCACCAAATTCTTTTTGGCGTCTTCAATTGCTTTTGCAATGGCTTCGGCTACTTCTTTGGACTTTCCCAAACCGTGGCCCACAACTCCGTTTTCATCTCCGACCACAACAATGGCGGAAAATCCGAACGCGCGGCCACCTTTTGTTACTTTGGTGACCCGTTGCACACCGACCAAACGATCTTTCAGGTCCATTCCGCTTGGTTTGACAAGCTCTACGTTTTTATAATCTTGATACATAACTTTTTTTAGAATTTAAGTCCTCCTTCGCGAGCACCGTCTGCCAATGATTTAACCCTGCCGTGGTACAAATAGCCACCTCGATCAAAAGCGATGGCTTCAATTCCGGCTTTTTTTGCTTTTTCGGCAATTGCTTTTCCTACTGAGGCCGCAACTTCAACTTTGCTGCCTTCAGCTTTAATGTCTTTGTCCCTGGAAGAGGCCGCAACGATGGTTTTTCCGTCCACATCGTTTACGATTTGGGCATAAATTTCTTTATTGCTCCTGTAAACGGACAATCTTGGGCGGTTTTCGCTTCCCATCACATTTTTACGGATCCTTTTTCGGATCTTGGTCCTTCTTTTTTCTTTTGAAAATGCCATAATTACACTTTATTAAGCTGATTTACCTGCTTTTCTTCTTAGTTGTTCGCCCACAAATTTGACACCTTTTCCTTTGTATGGTTCAGGTTTGCGCAATGATCGAATTTTTGCGGCCACTTGCCCTACCAATTGTTTGTCGAAAGAAGAAAGCTTCACGGTCGGGTTTTTTCCTTTTTCGGAAGTGGTTTCCACTTTTATTTCGGGGGGCAAATTTAATACAATGTTGTGGGAATACCCAATTGCCAAGTCCAATTTTTGTCCTTGGTTGGTCGCTCGGTAACCAACGCCCACCAATTCGAGTTCACGGGTGAATCCTTTGGAAACACCTTCCACCATATTGTTGATCAAAGCACGGTACAAACCGTGTTTTGCAACGACTTGTTTTTTCTCGGAAGGACGTTCCAATATAACTCGGCCTTCTTCGATTTTGATGTCGATGTCGCTATATTCTTGGGTCAGTTCGCCCAATTTTCCTTTTACCGTTACCACGCCGTCTTTGATGTCAATGTTGACACCTTCTGGAATGTTTATCGGACTTTTACCTATTCTTGACATTTCTTTTCGTCTTTTGAGTAATTAGTAAACGTAGCAAAGCACTTCGCCACCAACATTTTCTTTTTTGGCTTGTTTGCCGGTCATTACCCCGTGCGAGGTGGAAATGATGGCGATCCCCAGACCGTTCAAAATACGGGGAAGCTCATCGGCGCTTGCATATTTTCGCAGACCGGGCTTGCTGATCCGTTGTATTTCTTTGATCACGGACTCTTTGGTGTCTTTGTTGTATTTCAAGGCTATTTTGATGGTTCCTTGAGCGGTTTCGTCTTCAAATTTGTAACTAAGGATGTAACCTTGGTCGAACAATATTTTGGTAATTTCCTTTTTCAAATTAGAAGCGGGGATTTCTACCACGCGGTGGTTTGCGGCCACGGCATTTCTAACTCGTGTCAAATAATCTGCAATAGGATCTGTGTTCATTTCTATTAATTTGCGGATGTGGTTTTCAATGTCGATAGCTATCGGAACGAACCTTCACCCAGTTTATATTTTTACCAACTTGCTTTTCGTATTCCGGGAATCAGGCCTTTGTTCGCCATTTCCCTGAACGTAACACGTGAGAGTCCAAATTGTCGCATATAACCTCTCGGCCTTCCGGTCAATTTGCAACGGTTGTGCAAACGAACGGGGGAAGCGTTTTTTGGTAGTTTTTGCAATGCCTCATAATCGCCGGCTTCTTTCAAAGCTTTGCGTTTTTCGGCATATTTTTCTACCATTCTTTCCCTTTTGCGCTCACGGGCTTTCATTGATTCTTTAGCCATAATTAATTCTTTTTAAAGGGTAAACCTAGTTCTGTTAACAATGATTTTGCTTCTTTATCGGTGTCGGCAGTGGTCACAAAAGTTATGTCCATTCCGGAAATCCGGTTCACTTTGTCGATGTTGATTTCAGGAAAAATAATCTGCTCGGTAACACCAAGGTTATAATTTCCCCTACCGTCAAAACCGTTCGCTTTTATTCCTTGAAAATCACGTACACGTGGCAGTGCTGTAGTGACCAATCGGTCCAAAAATTCGTACATGCGTTCTCCGCGCAAAGTTACTTTGGCACCGATGGGCATTCCTTTTCGAAGCTTAAACGAAGCAACGTCTTTTTTCGAAATGGTCGAAACTGCTTTTTGTCCGGTGATCATCGTCAATTCTTCCACTGCGTGATCGATCAGTTTTTTATCGGCCACGGCAGCTCCCACTCCCTTGCTCAACACTATTTTTGTGAGCTTTGGGACTTGCATGGTGTTTTTGTAGCTGAACTCTTCGGTAAGGGCCGGCATAATGCGTTCCTTATATTCTTGCTTAAGTCTGGGTAGGTAGCTCATAACTATATTACTTCATTGGTTTTTTTGGAAAACCTTACTTTTTTTCCATCTTCCGTTCGATATCCCACACGGGTCGCATTTCCTTTTTTGTCGATCAGCGAAAGGTTGGATATGTGGACCGGGGCCTCTTTTTTCACAATTCCTCCTTGTGGATTGGAAGCGCTGGGTTTTTCATGTTTCGAAATCATGTTCACTCCTTCCACAATGGCTTTGTTCTTTTCGGTAAGGATCACTTGCACTTTTCCCTCTTCGCCTTTATGGTCTCCAGCGGTAACGCGCACTTGATCTCCCGATTTTATTTTAAGCTTTTTCATTTTTACCGTATTAAAGCACCTCGGGTGCCAATGATACAATTTTCATGAATTGCTTATCACGAAGTTCTCTCGCAACCGGTCCAAATACACGGGTTCCGCGCATTTCCCCAGTAGGGTTTAGCAATACACAGGCATTATCATCAAAACGGATATAAGACCCGTCCTGCCTGCGTACTTCTTTCTTGGTACGAACTACAACTGCTGTT
>DASSWG010000042.1:0-27720 GCA_035705295.1 Flavobacteriaceae bacterium | reverse complement strand
CTAGCGTTCATCCTGAGCCAGGATCAAACTCTTCATCGTTGTTTTTTGTATATCTCTACAAAACAACCCTCGGAATTTTTACCATCCCGAAAAAAATCGGGACGGCCCATAAAACAAACTTCTCTAGTCTTGGTTCTTTTTCTTCGTCCCGACCTTTTTCAAGATCGGGAACGCGTCTTTGTCAATTCAATATATCAATGAACTTTTTTTGCTTTTTTTAGCGGGTGCAAATATAGGTTTTATTCCTTTTAAAAAAAGAAAAAAACAATTTATTTTTTTACCCCCGTTTTCAAGAACTTTTTGCCCAATGCCTTTCAGCGTTTGGCGGGTGCAAATATACAACCGTTTTTTGCTTCCGCAACCATTTTCCCAAAGAAAATTCAAAGTTTTTTTTGACGGGGTTTAAGTGATTGTAAGCCAGCTAAATCACGTGCGCGCAGATTTGCAAAAGTTGTTGTGGCACAAGCGGGTTACGGGAGTGGTGTGGCACGAGCGGGACGCTCGCGTCAACTAAGAAAGTGGTACGGGTTGGGCGATCGTGATAGTAAAAATGCCGAGGGGATAACAAAAAAACCCAAAAGTAAATAGAATGAATATATTTGTAAAAAACTCGTGAAATGAATTCTTGGCATTTATATATAATGGCTGGTTTGTATATAACCGCTGGCGTATTTCACTTTTTGAAGCCCAAATTATACTTGCGGATTATTCCAAGATATTTGCCCTGCCACAAAGCATTGGTCTATTTAAGCGGTTTGGCGGAAATTATATTGGGAATTGGGGTTTGTTTCACAATCACCCGAAATTATGCGCTTTATGGGCTTATTTTTTTGCTACTGGTTTTTCTTCTTGTCCATATATACATGTTCAAAAATAAAAAAACCGGAATGGGGCTTCCCAAATGGGTTTTAATAATTCGGTTTTTATTGCAATTTGTATTGATTTGGTGGGCGTGGTCTTATTTGAATTTTCAAAAAATTTAGAAATCAATTTTTGCCCTTTGTACACATTTTTCAAGAATTCCATTTTTCCAACAGGTGCAAATAATCAATTTCGATAGCGGGTTCTTGCGGTTCCAATATATTTTTTCGAAAAGAGCGTTGCAAAATATCCTCGATCAAAAAATCTTCTTCCACGGTTTCGGGCAGGTATTTTTCCTTTAATGAAATATTGAAAAAACTTGCGGTGGTGTTGTACCAGAAGGCGTTCCAACCGCTACGCAGTTCGCGCACCAATTCGTAGGTGGTGATCCCGGTTTGGCGATAGAGCAATTTCACCAAAATTTGCCCTTCGGTTTTGGTAAGGTTTTTCAGTTCTTCTTTGAATTCATCTTCCAAGTATTCTTGGATCATTTTGATGTAATCACGCCGATCAGATTTGTCTTTTATTTTGGTCAAACGCTCATTCAATTCTGTCAAGCGCTTTGCTGCCAACGTGGCATACGGCCATACTTTCCGGGTCTTTCGTTGCAAAATCAAGTAGCGCATTCGTTCACTTGGGTTGTCGAATTTCAATCTTCCCAAAACAAGGACCTCCTCCAAATCGATCGCTTCCTCTATAATACTTTTCTCTTGTGGGAAATATTTCGTCACCACCGTGTCTTTGCGAAGTGAATCTTTTTTGAATTTCAAAGCGTCTTTTTCCTCAAAATTTTCACCTAGGGAATCTTTTTCTTGCGCGGCCGAACCGAAAGCAATCAAAAAAAATATGTAACACACGAATTTCTTCAAGAAAATTTATTTTATTGTTCCAACAATCGAAAACCGTTCCAAAATTAAGGAATATGTAGTTGTCAAAGCTAATTTTATTGGTAATTTAGCAGCAAATCAATTTTTAAAAAATTATGGGCAAAAAAAGCATCTTCAACAAGAAATCGATGGATTTCCTCGAAAAATACTTGAACAATGCCGCTCCTACCGGATATGAATGGGACGGACAAAAACTATGGATGGATTACTTGAAACCTTATGTGGACGAGTTCATCACCGACACCTACGGAACCGCTGTGGGAGTGATCAATCCGAAGGCAAAATTCAAAGTGGTCATCGAGGGCCACGCCGATGAAATTTCGTGGTATGTCAATTATATTACCGATAACGGGCTAATTTATGTAATCAGAAATGGCGGCAGCGACCACCAGATTGCCGCTTCCAAACGCGTGAACATTCACACAAAAAAAGGAATTGTAAAAGGTGTTTTCGGCTGGCCGGCCATCCACACGCGCGACAAAAGCAAAGAAACGGCGCCGCAAATGGACAATATTTCCATTGACGTGGGCTGCGACACCAAAGAAGAAGTGGAAAAATTGGGTGTTCATGTAGGTTGTGTCATCACCTACCCCGACGAATTTTTTGTGTTGAACAAAGACAAATTCGTTTGCCGCGCACTGGACAACCGAATGGGCGGATTTATGATCGCCGAAGTAGCGCGAATGCTGAAAGAAAACAAGAAAAAATTGCCTTTTGGGTTGTACATCACCAATTCCGTTCAAGAAGAAATTGGGCTGCGTGGCGCGGAAATGATCACACAGCGCATCAAACCGAATGTTGCGATCGTAACGGACGTGACCCACGACACCACCACGCCAATGATCGAAAAGAAAAAAGAAGGCGACACCAAAATTGGAAAAGGCCCGGCAATCACCTACGCCCCGGCGGTACAAAACAAATTGCGCGAACTGATTATGGACACCGCCGACGAAAAGAAAATTCCGTTCCAACGCATGGCCGCCAGCCGCGCCACCGGAACCGACACCGATGCATTTGCCTACAGTAACGGAGGCGTGGCTTCCGCGTTGATTTCACTTCCGTTGCGCTATATGCACACCACCGTGGAAATGGTGCACCGCGACGATGTGGAAAACGTGATCAAATTGATTTATGAGAGTTTGTTGAAGATTAAAGACGGGGAAACGTTTAGTTATTTTGACTAGTTCCAAAGATAAAATATACTAAAATTTCAAACCCATGTTTTCTAAAAGCATGGGTTTTCTTATGCTTTTACATTTCCTTAAAGTGATTTGAGGATGATTGTGAAAAAAATCAATACTCCGTCTTTTTGAGAAAACCCAACACATTCCCTTCAATCCGTTTTTCAATATTTTCAGCACTAGCTTTCACAAACTTTTCGCCGGTGATGTGTTCGTACAATTCGATGTAGCGTTCGGAAACGCTTTCGATATATTCATCGCTCATTTCCGGCAAGGTTTGTCCTTCCAATCCCTGAAAGCCTTTTGAAATAAGCCATTGGCGCACAAATTCTTTGGAAAGTTGTTTTTGGGATTGGTTGTTTTCTTGTCGTTTTTGATAGCCTTCCGCATAAAAATAGCGCGAAGAATCCGGCGTATGGATTTCATCGATCAATACAATTTCTCCATCCTTGGTTTTTCCGAATTCGTATTTGGTATCGACCAAAATCAGGCCTCTTTCCGCTGCGATTTCCGTTCCGCGTTGGAATAATTTTTTGGTGTAATCTTCCAAAACCACATACTCTTCCTCCGAAACAATTCCTTTTTTCAAAATAGCTTCCCGAGAAATATCTTCGTCGTGATCACCTTGTTCGGCTTTTGTTGCGGGCGTGATGATGGGTTCGGGAAATTTGTCGTTTTCTTTCATTCCTTCCGGCAAGGCAATTCCGCAGAGTTCTCGTTTTCCAGCTTTGTATTCGCGTGCGGCGTGGCCCGCCAAATACCCGCGGATCACCATTTCCACTTTAAAAGGTTCGCATTGTTTTCCCACCGCAACGTTTGGATCAGGGGTCGCCAACAACCAGTTTGGTACCAAATCTTCCGTGGCTTTCATCATTTTTGTGGCAAGTTGGTTCAATACTTGGCCTTTGTACGGAATTCCTTTGGGCATCACCACATCGAACGCGCTCAATCGATCGGTGGCGATCATTACCAATAATTCATTTTTGAGTGTGTACACTTCGCGGACTTTTCCGTGATAAACTGTTTTTTGTCCGGGGAAATTGAAATTGGTGGAGACTAATGTATTCAAAGTTTCAAAAATTTAAAGTTTAAGGTTGCGGGTTTGCGGGTTGCGGGTTTCGAGTGAAACTCAATAATCCAATAACTCAATAACCCAATAACAATTATAACTATTCCTGATTTTCAATCGACTTATAAGCCGTGATCACTTTTTTGACCAAGCGGTGGCGGATCACATCTTTGTCGTCCAAGTAAATAACCCCTACTCCATTCACGTCTTTTAAAATCAACAAAGCCTCTTTGAGACCGGAAATCACCCTTCTTGGCAAATCGATCTGTCCAGGGTCGCCAGTGATCATGAATTTGGCATTTTTTCCCATTCGGGTCAAAAACATTTTCATTTGGGCATGCGTGGTATTTTGCGCTTCGTCCAAAATCACAAATGCGTTGTCCAGGGTCCTGCCGCGCATAAACGCCAACGGCGCTATTTGGATGATTCCTTTTTCCAAATAAGTGTCCAGCTTTTCGTGCGGGATCATATCCATCAATGCGTCGTACAAGGGTTGCATGTACGGGTCGAGTTTTTCTTTCAAATCGCCCGGCAAAAACCCAAGGTTTTCTCCTGCTTCCACCGCCGGACGCGTCAAAATAATGCGTTTTATTTGTTTTTCTTTAAGGGCTTTTACGGCCAAAGCGACCCCGGTATAGGTTTTCCCGGTTCCGGCCGGGCCCACGGCGAACACCATGTCGTTTTTCGCCATCAGTTCCACCAATTTGCGCTGGTTCGGCGTTTGGGCTTTGATGTGTTTTCCGCTGACGCCGTGAAGCAACACTTCGCCACTTTTTTCGGTGGTTTCGTAATCGTCTTTGGTGTTGCTGGTCAACACCCGCTCGATCACATTTTCGTCCAATTTGTTGTATTTCCCGAAATGATCCATCAACATATTGAAGCGTTTGTCGAACTCGTCCAAATGATCCTCATCGCCGAAAACTTTGATTTTGTTGCCCCGCGCGACCAATTTCAGTTTTGGGAAATATTTTTTCAACAAGTCGATATTGGCGTTTTGTTCCCCAAAAAATTCCCTTGGGTTGATTTCCGAAAGTTCAATGATTAGTTCGTTCAAAATAGGCTGTAGGTATTAGGTGGTAGGTTTGTAGTTTGAGGTTCAATTTTCAATTCCCAAGATAAAATTTTTAAAAACAAATATTCGTATGTTCGTGGCAAACTTCGTGTATTTATCGTTAATTTCGCATTACAAATTTATACAAAAATACGGGGCGTTCCGCTTAAAAATATCAACAATTTAATATGCCGATCATTACCTTGACCACCGATTTCGGATTGAAAGACCACGCTGTCGGAGCTGTCAAAGGTGCTGTTTTGAGCGAATTGAACGACGCCATCATTGTTGATATTTCGCATGAAGTTTCACCTTTTCACATCACCGAGGCGGCCTACATCATCAAAAACGCCTATCGCAGTTTCCCGAAAGGAAGCATTCATTTGATCGGGGTGGATTCTGAGCTGACGCCCGAAAACAAACACATCGCACTGTTGTTGGACGAACATTATTTTGTGTGCGCCAACAACGGCATTATGTCCTTGATCGCCTCGGAAATAAAACCCGAAAAAATTGTGGAAATCAATATTCACAAAAGCGTGGAAAGCACTTTTCCGGTATTGGACGTTTTCATAAAAACCGCTTGTCACATTGCGCGTGGCGGCACTTTGGAGGTGATTGGGAAAAATATTCGATCGGTAAAACAAATCAAAGAATTCGAACCCTATGTTAACAATGAACAAAACCAAATTGTAGGCCACGTGATATATATCGACAATTATGGGAACGTGGTGAGCAACATCAGCAAAAAGCTTTTTGAAAAAATTGGAAAAGGAAGGGATTTTGTGCTCAGCGCGCGATCGATCAATTTCAAAAAAATACACGCAACCTACAGCGATGCCATCAATTTTGATTTGCCGAAAGGGAAACGCGAAGAAGAAGGAAAAAAATTGGCGATTTTCAACTCGTCGGAATATGTTGAATTGGCGATCTACAAAAGCAACCCCAATACCGTTGGCAGCGCTTCCACACTTTTCGGACTCCATTTGATGGACACGATTACCATAAAATTCAACTAAAGATGCTGGTACGAATTGTAAAAATGAATTTTAGAAAAGAAGAAATCGAGCATTTTCAATTGTTTTTTCAAGAAAAAAAGAACTTTATACGAAATTTTGAGGGTTGTCGTTTTTTGGAATTGTACCAAGACAAAAACGATCCGGAAATCTTTTTCACCTACAGTTATTGGGAAAACGAGGCGGCGTTGGACAACTACCGGCATTCGGAATTGTTCAAAAACGTTTGGGCAGCAACCAAAAAAATGTTCGGTGGAAAACCCGAAGCTTGGAGCGTGGATAAAATTGTAAGTTTGCCTTAATTAAATTCAGTTTGTACCAGTTCAAAAAAATACAACGTTAGCATTACACAAAATATAATTACACAAAATGCCCGCCATCTTCAAAAAAGAAATAAACGCCTTTTTTTCATCTATTTTAGGGTATTTGGTCATCGCCGTCTTTTTGTTGGTGAACGGCTTGTTTTTGTGGGTTTTTGAAGGACAGTTCAATATTTTCAACTTTGGGTTCGCCAACCTTTCTCCCTTTTTTTTGTTGGCCCCGTGGATTTTTATTTTTTTGATCCCCGCCATCACGATGCGCAGTTTTTCCGAGGAAAAAAAACAGGGCACCTTGGAGTTGTTGTTCACCAAACCCATCCCGCTGAAAAACCTGATTTTAGGGAAATATTTCGGGAATTTCGCATTGGTCGTTTTGGCGCTCGTGCCTACTTTATTGTACGTGCTCACCATTCATCAACTCGGCGATCCGGTGGGTAATTTCGATTTGGGCGCCACGCTCGGCTCCTATCTCGGGCTGTTGTTTTTGGCGGCTTGTTATACCGCCATTGGCATTTTTGCATCTACCGTTTCCCAAAACCAATTGGTCGCTTTTATTTTGGCGGTATTTTTGTGTTTTTTGGCTTTTTTTGGATTTGAAGGCATTTCGGAGATCGGCATTTTTGGTTCCGAAATATACGGGCTCGAATATTTGGGCATCAGTTTTCACTACGAAAGCATTAGTCGCGGAGTGCTCGATACACGCGACATAATTTATTTTTTGAGCATTGTTGTTTTGTTCCTCTATTTCACCAAACTTTCCTTGGAAAAAAACATCAAATCAACTAGCAAAAAAAGCCTTTCGCCAATTTTTATTCCGCTTATTTTGGTAGCGATCAACGTGGTTGCCTCCATGTTTTTCGAACGTTTCGACTGGACGGACGACAACCGCTATACCTTGTCGCCCGCAGCGGTGGAAATTGTTGAAAAAGTGGAATCGCCCATCGTGGTCACGGTTTTTTTGACCGGCGATCTTCCTTCGGAATTCAATCGCCTTCAATTGGAAACCAAGCGGATTTTGGAAGAATTCGCGGCCTACAACCCACAAATAAAATTCGAATTTGTCGACCCCTTGGCAGAAGGGGGCGATGCCATGAAAATCGCCACCCAATTTTACGAACTGGGAATGATACCCGAAAACCTCAACGTTCGTGAAAACGGGAAACTCAGCACGCGGATTATTTTTCCGTGGGCCGTGGCGAATTATCGAAACGAAACGGCAAAAATCCATTTACTGAAAAAGAAAATCAGCAACACGAACGAAGAAATGGTGAACAATTCCATTCAAAATTTGGAATATGCTTTTGCCGATGCGTTCAGCAAACTGGTTTCTTCTCGCGAAAAAACAATTGCGGTAATGCGCGGAAACGGCGAATTGCCCGACGGGAACATTGCCAGTTTCATCAAAAGTTTGCAGGCTTATTATAAAATTGCCCCGTTCACCTTGGATTCTGCTGCGGTTTCGCCCCGAAAAACGCTCGAGCAACTTTCGCACTACGATCTCATCATCGAAGCAAAACCTACCGAGGCCTATACCGAAAAAGAAAAATACATACTCGATCAATATTTGATGCGTGGCGGAAAAGCGCTTTGGATGCTCGAAACGGTTTCCGCGGAAAAAGACAGTTTGTTCGCCAATGAAAACAACCAAGCCCTCGCCTACCCGATCGATTTGAATTTACGCGATTTTTTCTTCAAATACGGCGTCCGCATCAACCCGGTTTTGGTGAACACTTTGCAATCCGCACCCATCGTTTTGGCAAGCGGACAGGGAAACAACATCCAATTCACACCCTTTCCTTGGGTTTATTCGCCTTTGGCGATTTCCGAAAACAACCACCCGATCACGAACAACATCAGCGCAGTGAAATTCGATTTTGCGAACAGCATCGACACTTTGGAAAATTCCGTCGAAAAAACCGTTTTGTTGAAAAGCGCGCCGCAATCCAAAGCGCAAGGAACGCCGTTGCTGATCAGTTTGGAGTTGCTCAAAGAAAAGCCCGATTTCAAAACCTATAACGAAGGCCAACAAGTTTTGGCGGTTTTGCTGGAGGGAACCTTCACTTCCGTTTATAAAAACCGGATCAAACCTTTTGAAATTGAAAATCACAAAGACCAAAGCCAACCGACAAAAATGGTAGTGATTTCGGATGGCGATGTCATTAAAAATCAACTCAAAGCGAACGAACCTGTTCCACTTGGTTTTGATCGTTTTACGGGAAATACTTATGGAAATCAGGAATTTTTGTTGAACACCGTCAATTATTTGTTGGACGACACGGGGCTCATCAACATTCGATCCAAGGAACTTTCCCTTGCTTTTTTGGATTCTGAAAAAGTCATCGACCAACGTTTAAAATGGCAATTGATCAATTTGGTTTTGCCGTTGGTTGTTTTAGGGATTTTCGGTTGGGCGTTCACCTATTTTCGCAGCAGAAAATATGTGCGTTCCTAAAAGCGTTTGATAAGTTTAAAAGTAAATAGATTAATTTCAGTTCTTTATGATTTCAACTGTTAATAAATTTGTAGGCACAAGCTACCGAAATCAATTCCTTTTAAAATATATTTGTAATCCTATATAAAAAAAATTCGATGAAATTCATAGTTTCCAGTTCCTATCTTTTAAAACAACTTCAAATTTTGGGCGGTGTCATCAACAACAGCAACACCTTGCCGATTTTAGATAATTTCCTTTTCGAATTGGAAAAACAAAAATTGAAAGTTTCGGCTTCCGATTTGGAAACCACCATGTCCGCAACGCTGGAAGTGGAGTCCGATGCGGAAGGAAAAATTGCCGTTCCGGCCCGGATGTTGTTGGAAACTTTGAAAACTTTTCCCGAACAACCCTTGACCTTTGTAGTCGGTGAAAACAATTCTTTGGAAATCAGTTCCAATCACGGAAAATATGCCTTGGCCTACGCTTCTGCGGAAGATTTTCCGAAAACCGTGGAACTCGCCGAACCGAGCAGCACCTTGATTTCGGCCGATATTTTGTCAACTGCCGTGAACAAAACCATTTTCGCCTCCGGAAACGACGATTTGCGCCCGGTGATGAGCGGTGTTTTCTTTCAATTTTCGGAAGAAAGCCTCACTTTTGTGGCCACCGACGCACACAAATTGGTAAAATATTCGCGCGAAGATGTGACCGCTTCGGAAGCTGCGGAATTCATTATGCCCAAAAAACCCTTGAATTTGTTGAAAGGAATTTTGGCGGGAAGCGAAAGCGAAGTCTTGATCGAGTACAACGAATCGAACGCAAAATTTTCGTTCGACGACACCCAATTGATTTGCCGGTTGATCGATGGAAAATATCCGAACTACGAAGCCGTGATCCCCACGGAAAACCCAAATAAGCTCGTAATCGACCGCACCCAATTTCTGAATTCCGTACGTCGGGTTTCGATTTTTTCCAGCAAAACCACGCACCAGGTAAAACTCAAAATCGCCGGTGCCGAACTGAATATTTCTGCCGAAGACGTCGATTTTTCGAACAAAGCCGAAGAACGTTTGACCTGTGATTACCAAGGTGACGATTTGGAAATCGGTTTCAACTCTCGTTTCTTGTCCGAAATGTTGGGCAACCTGAACGCCAACAACGTGCAATTGGAAATGAGTTTGCCCAACCGCGCCGGGATTTTGACGCCCGTTGACGGCTTGGACGAAGGCGAAAAAGTCACCATGTTGGTGATGCCGGTGATGTTGAACGGTTAAAATTCAGTTGGCCCCGAAGTCTCGGGGCAGTTGGCAGTCCCCCCTTTGCCCCGAGTACTCGGGGGCATTTCCCCCAATGGGGGAATATTATTAAAACTTCCAAGACCATTCCCAATTAACAGATTGACCGATCACCAATCCCAATTAACCGATTTACCGATCACCAATTAATAAATCCATTCCTCATTTCCCTATCTTTGCCCCATATGTTTTTCGATGAAACCATCGTAGCGCTAGCAACCGCTCCCGGAACGGGGGCAATTGCCGTCATTCGCGTTTCCGGACCGAATGCCATTGAACTTACGGCATCGATTTTTCGTGCAAAAAACAAAGCCGATTTGTGCCAACAAAAATCGCACACCTTGCATTTTGGAGATGTTATCGATGGCGAACGGATTATTGATGAGGTTTTGGTTTCTGTTTTCAAAGACAAAAAATCCTATACCGGCGAAAACACGGTGGAGATTTCCTGCCACGGCAGTCCATTCATCCAAGGGGAAATCATTCAATTGTTGCTAAAAAAAGGAGCCCGATTGGCAAATCCAGGCGAATTTACCCAACGCGCCTTTCTGAACGGAAAAATGGATTTGAGCCAAGCCGAAGCCGTGGCCGATTTGATTGCCGCCGATAGCGAGGCCGCCAAACAAACCGCTTTGAAACAGCTTCGCGGTGGGTTTTCACACGATTTGAAACAACTGCGCGAGCAATTGATCAATTTTGCTGCATTGATCGAGTTGGAACTCGATTTTTCGGAAGAAGATGTGGAATTTGCCGACCGAACAAAATTCAAAGAACTCATTGGAAACTTGCAAAGCGAAACCCAAAAACTCCTGGATTCCTTTCAACTGGGAAACGCCATCAAAAATGGGGTTCGTGTGGCCATCATCGGTGCACCCAACGCCGGAAAAAGTACCTTGTTGAACGCATTTTTGAACGAAGAACGCGCCATCGTGAGCGACATCGCGGGAACCACCCGCGACACCATCGAGGAAAGTTTGAACATCAAGGGGGTGCTGTTCCGTTTGATCGACACCGCCGGAATCCGGGAACACAGCACCGACCAAATTGAAAACCTGGGCATTGCGCGCAGCAAGGAAAATGCCGAAAAAGCGGACATAATCCTTCATTTAATCGATGTTTCCCAAGGAATGCAAGAAGAATTCGAGTGGCTGAAAAAATGGGAAGAAAAAACCATTCGCGTTCTCAATAAAATTGATTTGTCCTCACACCACAGACCTCAAACCTCAAACCTCACACCTCAGACCATACTCGTTTCCGCAAAAGAAAAAACAGGAATTGACGAACTAAAGCAACTGATGTTCAACCAAGCCATCGGCGAAACAATTTCCACCGAAAACACCATTGTGACCAATGCCCGCCACAAAGAAGCTTTGCAAAACACGATGGAAAGCCTCAACACCATCGAAGAAGGAATGAACCATAACCTCAGCGGCGATTTGTTGTCCGTGGACATTCGTCACGCTTTACAGCACCTTGGCAGCATTACCGGGCAGGTGGAAGTGGACCGGGATATTTTGGGGACGATTTTTGGGAAGTTTTGCATTGGAAAGTAATGAAACCTTCAAAAACCACCCTCATTCTCATGGCCATCGCTGCGGCCATCACCATTTTCGGACTGGTCACCGGCTGGTATTTGTTTATCTTGTTGGTGTTGCCACTCGGTTGGCTTTTCAACAAAAAAGAAAAGTAGTTTTAAGATTTGTAGGCTATCGAAACCACTTCCAACTTTCTGGTTTCGTTTCCCAATATAAAATCGACTGTTTCGCCGACTTTTTTTCCAGTGATGACCATGGCAATGGGTGCCACAAAAGCAATTTTTCCTTGTTTGATGTCCGCTTCATCGACACCCACGATTTGAAAATTCAGGAATGTTTGGTTTTCTAAATTCTTTAAGGAAACGCTCGCCCCAAAACGCACTTCGTCTTGTGGTTGGTTTTTTGATTCCACAATTCTTGCGGAGGCAATTCGTTCGTTCAACAAGTTTATTTTTCCATCGATCACCGCAGCGGCCCGGCGGCGTTCGGTTTCGTGCACTCCTTCCCTATTCTTTCGTTCGGTTTCCAAGGCTTTTTTTTCTTCCAACAACGCCCGGTGACCAAAAGGGGTGACATAATTGACGACACCTTCTGGCAAAGCCGCCCGTGGCGGTATGAACGGCGCTTCCTCTTGATCGTCTTCTTTTACAAATCCCCTGCTCATTTCTAATTGAAAATTTGATCGTGGAGCCAAATCATTAAATTGGCCTCATAATAACGAATGACGGAAACCACCAAAACCCCAACAATAACATACAACCAGGTCGTGGTGTTTTTTTTGATCGAAAGCAATCCCCACAATGCAAGAATAACAAAAGGAAGGCACAACGACAAATTCACCCAAAGCCAAGCTCCGTTTATTATCGCGATTATTTTCATCATCACAAAAAACAGCGAATAGATCAACATGATTTTTGTCAAAACGATCCGGTTGCTTTCAGAAGTGAACGGAGCGGACATAAAACGATGGAATAAGAGGTTTTAAAATTTGAAAACAAACTTTGTTGGAAACAAGTTTTTATTTAAAAAACGAATCTATAAATTCGAGTTTGTCGAAAGTTTGCAGATCGTCGATTTTTTCGCCCACGCCAATGTATTTCACAGGAATTTTAAATTGATCACTGATGCCGATCACCACGCCGCCTTTTGCAGTTCCGTCGAGTTTGGTGACCGCCAGCGAAGTTACTTCCGTTGCGGCCGTGAATTGTTTTGCTTGTTCAAACGCATTTTGACCAGTGGAACCATCGAGCACCAACAACACTTCGTGCGGGGCATCGGCAACCACTTTTTGCATCACGCGTTTGATTTTCGTGAGTTCGTTCATCAAATTCACCTTGTTGTGCAAACGCCCGGCGGTGTCGATAATCACCACATCGGCATCCATTTTCACGGCACTTTGAACCGTGTCGAATGCCACCGAAGCCGGATCACTGCCCATTTTTTGTTTGATGATCGGAACTTGCACACGGTCTGCCCAAATTTGAAGCTGATCGATCGCTGCGGCACGAAACGTGTCGGCAGCGCCCAATACCACTTTTTTTCCTTGGTTTTTAAACTGGTGCGCCAATTTTCCAATGGTGGTGGTTTTTCCAACGCCGTTCACGCCGACCACCATAATAACATGAGGTTTTTGTTCGGTTGGAATTCCAATTGCAGCCTGCTCATCGGAATTGGTTTCATACACCTCGGCGGACAGGCTCAGTAAAGCGGCAATTTCTTCGCGAAGAATTAAGTTCAACTCGTCCGTGCCCAAATATTTGTCTTTCGCCACACGGGCTTCGATGCGTTGAATGATTTTGATGGTCGTGGCCACGCCCACATCGCTGGAAATCAACACGTCCTCCAACTCGTCGAGCATCTCGTCGTCGACTTTGGATTTCCCGGCCACGGCTTTGCTGAGCTTGTTGAAAAAACTGGTTTTGGATTTTTCCAAGCCTTCATCCAGTTTTTCCTTTTTCTCTTTGGAGAATATTTTTTTGAAAAGGCTCATGATTGGTTATGAGGTTTGAGGTTTGAGAAATTAAATCAAAAAACTTTCGGCAAAGGTACATAAAACCAAAAAAGCCATCCCAATTCCCGACATTTCGGGCGGAACGGCTAATTTATTTATTGTTGAAAGTTTACTTTTTGTTGATAAAATCGTTCACCATTTCGGGTGCCATAATGGCCTCGACAAAAGTGTAGGCGCCGGTTTTTGGCGATTTTACCATTTTGATGGCTTTTGTAAGCCTTTTAGATCCTGTTTGCAGGGTTGCTACCGATTTCTTTGCCATAACTAATTTACTTTATTTCTTTGTGAACGGTCATTTTTTTCAAAATGGGGTTGAATTTTTTCAACTCCATCCGATCCGGTGTGTTTTTCTTGTTTTTGGTGGTGATGTACCGTGAAGTTCCTGGTTTTCCAGACTCTTTGTGTTCTGTACATTCCAAAATCACTTGCACCCTGTTTCCTTTCTTTGCCATTTTTTTGCGTGTTGATCGTTTTTATAAAACGGGGTTATTTTGTCAAAAATCCTTTTGCACGGGCTTCTTTGATAACCGCGGAAATTCCCTTTTTATTAATGTTTTTTAATGCAGAAGTGGACACTTTCAAGGTAATCCATTTATCTTCTTCGGGAATGAAAAAACGTTTTTTCACCAAATTGGCCTTGAATTTACGTTTTGTTTTGTTCATCGCGTGCGAAACATTGTTTCCGACCATCGCTTTTTTCCCGGTAAGCTCACAAATTCTTGACATCTTCTTTATTCTTTTCGTTATTTCAAAACAGGATGCAAATTTACGGTTTTTTGGTTAACTTTCAAGACTTATTTGCAAAATATTTTTCACGCGCCAAATTTGATGTCCAAAAACAGTAAAAACACGGTGATGGCTTATTCCTTGAGCAGTTCTTCCAGCAAAAGCTCGAACGATTTGTTCACGGCCTTGTTGATCACTTTCTCACGGTGGTTCCCAAATTTATAAGAAAAAGTTTTTACGGATTTAGGGCTTGCCAAAGCAATAAAGACTGTACCGATTTCCGCATCGCTGTCGCCTTTTGTCGGGCCGGCGTTTCCCGTGGTGGCCAGCACATAATCCGCTTGAAACAAGTTTTGCGCTTTTTTGGCCATTTCCGCGCTTGTTTCTTCGCTCACGGCCGAGTGTTTTTCAATTACTGAAGCCGGGATGCCCAATAGGTTGGTTTTTGCCGTAGTGGCATACGCGACAACGCTGCCTTTGAAATAGGACGAAGCGCCCGGGTTTTCAGTGAATAGCGACGCTATTTTTCCGCCCGTGCAACTTTCGGCGGTAGCCAAGGTTCTGTTTTGGGCGGTCAACAATTTTGCGATTTGAACTTGCAACGAATCTTCGCCTTCGTAACCTTTGATGTTCGCTCCGATAAGTTTATGCAGGGAAACCAACCGGGCTTCGATGTTTTCTTTCAAAAAAACTTCGTCCGTTCCACGAGCGCTCAAACGCAAACGAACCATTCCATAACCGGGCAAATAGGCCAATTTGATGAAGGAAGGCAAATTTTCTTCCCAAGCAGCGATTTTTTCGGCGATCGTGCTTTCGCCCATTCCATAGGTCAATACGGTTTTGTGAACGATGAATGGCCGTTTGAACTTTTCTTGTAATTTTGGAAGCACTTCGTTGCGCATCAAAGCTTTCATTTCCAAAGGAACACCGGGCAAAGAGATATAAACCGTTCCGTTTTCTTCGAACCACATTCCGGATGCCGAGCCATGTTCATTAAGCAACATTTTTGCTTTGGAAGGCAAAAAAGCTTGTTGGCGGTTCATCTCGGAAATTGGGGCGTTGCCAAAACCCGCAAAAAGTTTTTCGATGTTTTTGAAGGCTTCCTCAGAGAAAACCAGTTCATCTTCAAAATACCCGCAAAGGGTTTGTTTAGTAATATCGTCTTTGGTGGGGCCAAGCCCACCGGTAACAATTACGATTTCAGCATTTTCAGCAGCGTTTTTTAAGCTGGAAAGAATGTGTTGCTTTTCATCGGAAACTGAAGTCACCTGCCGAACTTCGATGCCAATTTTATTGAGTTCTTTTGAAATGAACGCGGAATTGGTATCGACAATTTGCCCGATCAAAATTTCGTCGCCAATGGTGATGATTTCCGTGGTCATTTATAAATCGAAATCGGATTGAAGCTCGCTGATGGCTTTTGAAACTTTATCGGTGATTTTTTTTGCGGAAGGCAAAATTTCGGGTTTTGTAAGTATGGATTTGGACCAAGCTTCCAATTGCTCGATTTCGGAAGTCAACTGAAGGCCGAACATTTGCAGATTGGGTTTCATTTTATGGGCAACTTGGTAGGTCAAGGCCGCATTTTCATAATCAATGGCCTCGTTCATGGCCCGGACATCTTCGGCAACTTCTTCGACAAATGCCTTGGCCATTTCAGTCATGAAATCACGGTCGCCCCCGGTCATTTCTTCAAGCATGTTCAAATTGTAGTGGTTCATTTATTTGATGTTTATTTTAAATGCACATTCGTTTTCAATATAACCCTCCAACCTATCATCGATTTCCACTTTTCCAACCCCGGCAGGGGTTCCCGTGAAAATTACATCTCCGATTTTGAGGGTGAAATATTGCGAAATATAGGCAATTAATTCGTCAATTCCCCACAACATCATCGATGTATTTCCTTTTTGCACGATTTCACTGTTTTTTTTTAAGCTGAAATTAAGATCTTTCAAATCTTTGAATGTCGATTTTTTGAACCATTTTTCGCCGATCACCGCCGCTCCATCAAAACCTTTTGCTTTTTCCCAAGGCAATCCTTTTTCTTTTAGTTTTGCCTGCAAATCCCTAGCGGTAAAATCGATTCCCAACCCGATTTCATCATAATATTTGTTGGCAAATTCTTTTTGGATGTACTTGCCCACTTTTTTTATTTTCACCAAAATTTCGGTTTCGTAGTGGATTTCATTCGAAAAATCGGGAATAAAAAAAGGATGTTTTTTTAGCAAAATAGCGGTGTCCGGCTTCAAAAACAACACCGGTTCCGCAGGTTTTTCGTTTTGCAGTTCTTCGATGTGCTCCGCATAATTCCGCCCGACACAAATAATCTTCATGGTACGATTTTTTTCGAATTAGAGCGAATCATCACGAATTCGTGTCAATTCGTTATAATTCGCGATAATTTGTAGTTTTAATTCAGCTTTTCTTGTAGTTTGCGCATTTTTACGGCGGTCAATACTTTTTTGGTGTACAATGGAAAATCGGCGTTCAAAATCCAACCAAAATAACCGGGTTCGGTTTCCATGATGTCTTCCAACAATTTTCCTTTGTGTTTTCCAAAAGCAAAAACTTCTTTTCCTTTTTTGTTGTAGCCAATAAAACCCGCAAAATCGGCGAATTTTTTTTGCGAACTGAATTCCGCCAACCATTTGGTGTCGTTTTCCAAATTCGGATAGGTGTCCAATTGTGCTTTCAACACCTCATAGGTGGCATTGGTATCGGCTTCGGCACCGTGCGCGCCTTCCAAGTCTTTTTTGCAGTAAAATTTGTAGGCGGCCTCCAAGGTGCGCTTTTCCATTTTGTGAAAAATGGTCTGTACGTCCACGGCCATCGCACTTTTGATGTCGAAATCAATTTCGGCGCGCAACAATTCTTCCGCCAACAATGGAATATCGAAGCGATTGCTGTTGTAACCGGCCAGGTCACAGCCTTTGATGAATTGATATACGGTTTTGGAAAGTTCTTTGAACGTGGGTTCGTTGGCCACATCTTCGTTGGAAATTCCGTGCACTTTGATCACTTCCGCAGGAATAATCATTTCCGGGTTCACGCGCCATGTATGACTTTCCTTGTTTCCGTTCGGAAAAACCTTCAAAATCGAAATCTCCACGATCCGGTCTTTGGCAATGTTGATGCCGGTAGTTTCCAAATCGAAAAAGCAGATGGGTTTGGTGAGGTTTAGTTCCATGGGATACGAATTAGCGCGGATTAAAACGGATTAACGCGAATTTTTTAGGTTGATCATAATTTATTTTCAGTAATCTTTGAAGCATTTTTTTACAACTGCCAACTGATCACTGCCCACTATACTTTCCGGTTCACATCGAAACTCTCCAAATAATCCGCAACGCGTTGTACAAACTGTCCGCCCAAAGCGCCGTTCACCACACGGTGGTCGTAGCTGTGCGACAAGAACATTTTGTGGCGGATTCCGATGAAATCTCCTTCCGGGGTTTCCACGACCGCAGGCACTTTTCGGATGGCGCCCAAAGCCAAAATTCCGACTTGGGGCTGATTGATAATTGGCGTTCCAAACACACTTCCAAAAGTTCCGACATTGGTGACCGTATAAGTTCCGCCTTGGGTGTCGTCGGGTTTTAATTTTCCAATTCTGGCACGATTTGCCAAATCGTTCACCGCTTTGGACATTCCCACCAAATTCAATTGATCGGCGTTTTTGATCACCGGAACAATCAAGTTTCCATCGGGCAAAGCCGCGGCCATTCCCAAATTGATATTTTTTCGTTTGATGATTTTATCGCCGTACACCGAAATGTTGATCATTGGGAAATCCTTGATCGCTTTGGCCACCGCTTCCATAAAAATCGGTGTAAAGGTCAACTTTTCACCTTCACGTTTTTGATAATCGTTTTTGACTTTGTTGCGCCAGTTCCAAATATTCGTCACATCGACTTCGATGAAGGATTGCACGTGGGCAGAAGTTTGCACACTTTCAACCATGTGGTGTGCGATCATTTTTCCCATTCGGGTCATTTCGATTATCTCGTCTTCGCCGTTCACGCTGATCGGCGCTTTTGACGCGGCTGCTTTTTGAGCCTGGTTTGGCATTGTGGGTTGCGCAGGTTGTTGTGTTCCACGGTTTTCCACATATTCCAAGATATCATTTTTGGTCACACGACCTTCTTTTCCACTTCCTTCGATGCGTTCCAATTCGTCCAATCCAATGTTTTCTTCTTTGGCGATATTTTTCACCAAGGGCGAATAAAAACGTTCGGAGGCTGAAAAATCAGTGGAAGTTGTGGCGGTTTTTGCGTCCGAAACGGATTTTGCAACGGCTTCCATATTGGCATCAGCGGTGGCCACTTCAGGTTCACCAATCAAATGTTTTTCTTCTTTTTCCCCACCTTCGGAGGCTTCTCCTTCGGTTTCGATTATGGCAATGGTTTGGCCTACTTGTACAACATCATCAACCTCGAACAATTTTTCGATCAACACACCATCGACCTCGCTGGGGACTTCCGTATCGACTTTGTCGGTGGCGATTTCCAGTACCGCCTCGTCGGCCTCGATGGTGTCGCCTACTTCTTTCAACCAAGTGGTGATGGTGCCTTCTGCAACGCTTTCGCCCATTTTGGGCAATTTTAGTTCAAATTTTGCCATAAATTATTTGCCGCCAACTGCGGTTCGATTTTTATTTCAAGTTGCGAAATTACTGAAAAAATCGCTTTTTTGGTAATTATCATTCATCGAATCGAAAAAAGCCCCCAATCAAAGGCTCGGAAAAATCGAAACCAGGTTGACCCCGCAAACCATAAATTTAAAAAAAGGTTTTCTTAATTAATTCAAGCCCTCTATCAAAAAAATGTGCTTTTTGTTTATATTTCCATAAAAAATAGTTGATAATTTGGGCAATGGAAAACTCCGTATAATTTTTTTCATTACATTTAAATAAATTTACAACGAGAAAAGCATACCGTTTGAAATACCTAAACGCAATGTACGGACAACCGGCAAATTTTTACCATTTTAAAACCATCTAACTCAAACCAGCTGTTATGGAAGAAAAAAAAGTTTTTACCGCTAGTGCGGAAAGCAAAGCCAAGGCAAAAAAATTACGGCTTTTTGCAATTTTGGCATGGATCATCGCCATCGCGGGCGAACTGTTCGCCATTTTCAAATTGATCAACAACGACACCATGGTGTGGCTGATCGTGGCAATTGTCGTCATTTTAATCTTGTCCATGTTGGGTTCATGGCTATGGAAAAAAGCGAACCGGTTGGATCCGGCATCGGAAAAAGACAAGGTGAAATTCTTTATCCAAAACCAACTTGGCGCCATTATGGGCGTTTTGGCCTTTTTGCCGTTGGTGATCCTTATTTTCACCAACAAGGACCTGGATGGCAAAACAAAAGGGATCGCCGGAACGGTGGGGATCATCGCCTTATTGGTCGCGGGCATATTCGGAATTGATTTCAACCCGGCTTCCATCGAAAAATACACCGAAGAAATCAACGCCCAAACAAACACGTTGAAGGAAATAAACCTGGGCAAAGACCTTGTTTATTGGACCCCATTCGGCAACAAGTACCATGTTTATGGCGATTGTTATCACATTGAAGGCCATGATATTTCCAATGGAACCGTTAAAAAAGCATGGGAAAACAAGGGCATTTCGGAATTGTGCAAAACATGTAAAAAAAGGGCCGAAAAAGAAAACAATATTGTTGCGCCCTGAGGTGGTCAGAACAACAAATAACCACACAATGAAACGACTAATTCTACTATTGATAATGATTGGAATAATGCCAAACGCTTATTCCCAATCCCCTATGTTATGGTCGAAAGATTTCGCAACCGGACATAATAGGCATTATCCGATGTATCCAAATAAGAATTTGCAATCTATTCAAATACTAGCCGATACGATTAAAGTCATTGGCAGGAAAAACACCTCCAATGGACAGAGATTGTCAATCGTGAAGTATGACCTTCTTGGCAATGCTATTTCCACAAAGACCTATGGCAACAATTCGGTTTTTAACAACTCAATAATTGATTACAAATTCGACTCAACTAACCACCTTTACATTTTGCACAAAGAACAACTTGGTTTTTATAAATCAAAGATTGTCCTTCAAAAATATTCACCGGGCGGGAATTTAATTTGGTTAGAGCAGATGCAGAGTCCTGCCGACACTTCCTACACCCCTACTTCAATAGGTTTGACAAATGACACTCACCTATTTGTTGCGGCATACAAAGAATATGATTATCCAGAAAGTCTAAATGAGGATGTAATTAACACGGTTACCATTCCTCAATTGTACTCATACGATTCAAATGGAAATCAATTGTGGCTTAGGGAATTTAACCCAAATACCGAGATAAAATGGTTTCCTTACGAAATATTTATTCATAGCAACAAAGCTTTTCTCTTTGGCTATAATACATCTGACATAAATCGTTTAGTAAAAGTTGACCTCAACAACAACCTTACGATAAATACGAGCGCGGGTATTCAAAATGGAATAAACAATGTTCAACTGACCCCCGACAACAAGCTTTTGATAACATCTGGCATAAATTATCGAATTTCAAAGGTCAATTTAAATGGAACAGCAATTTGGACTGCTGACTATGGAACAAACCTGCCAAGTCACGTTATTGGGGACGAGATAAAAGCTACACTACAAGATTCAGCAGGGAATATTTATGTTACAGGAAAACATTACGGTGAAAATTACGGCACGTCCAATTATACAAATGCAGATATATTTACAATCAAATATGACAGCAGTGGGAATCTGATTTGGCAAAACAGGTATGGGTACGGTGGCAACAATGCAGACATTGGAAACACAATGATTCTGAAAAACGGTCAAATATATGTTGGCGGTGAGAGTCAAAGTTCAGGAGTGGGGACAGATTACGACTATGTAGTCCTAAAAATAGGCTCTATTTCCGGTGCATCTACCGGTGTTTACAGATATGGCGGAATAGCAAATGGAGATGATGCTGTTTATTCATTGGCCGTTTTTGACAATGGGAACGTGGCACTTACCGGAAGAAGCTACATTAACTCGCAATATGACTGGACAACACAACTACTTTCAGGTATTTTATCTGTTCAAAATAATAGTTCGCCAAACAACTTTCAAGTTTATCCAAATCCAATCGGAACTGGAAAAATTCTTAAAATCAATGGTGAAGGAATAAAATCGTATTCCATCATTTCTTTTCTTGGGCAGGTTGTTCAACAAGGTTTTCTTGAACCAAGCGACTTTCATAAGATACAACTTGATAATTTAACAACGGGAATGTATTTGCTTAACTTGCAAACAGACAAAGAAATAGTAACAAGTAAAATAATTGTAAGATAGAATTACTGTGTCCAAGATCGGCTATGCGACAGGCGGGAAACCACCTTAACCAATCCCAAAAGCAAAAAAATGTCGAACCGGTGTTTACAACAGCAGCACTTTTCCTTTTGCGGCACTTTGGTCGCTGCCAATAACAAAATTGAATTTTGTGGAAAGCATTCGAAATTGATTTTCTTGGTTTTTTAGTTTTTCCATCCCCGTTAAAATTTGCTGAAAAGAAAGCGTCGCCACATCAAATATCAACAAGGTGTTGTCAATTTTTTGCCTTCCGATCACTGTTGGGGAAATCACCCGGGGGGTTCCAAACACATTTTTTATTTCTTCCCCCACAATCCCTTCACCCTCGGCAACCAAATAAGTCTCCTTGATTTTCGATGTGGTTTTTTTTCGACTTTTAGAAAGTAGTCGGGTAGAAAATTTTGCGACTTCCAATCCATTTTTCACCAAAAAGTCCATTGCGAAATTGCTTCGGAAATGTTTTTGGTGGAACAAACGCATCGCCCCATAAAACCGCTTGGCGTATTCCGCATCTTTCACCGTGCTTTCGCCTTTGAAATGTAAAATACTTTCTTCGCCGCAGTAATAATTTTGATAGCCGGCTTTGGTGAATTTGTAACTCAAATCAATG
The DNA here is from genome assembly GCA_035705295.1 of Flavobacteriaceae bacterium. GTDB lineage: Bacteria > Bacteroidota > Bacteroidia > Flavobacteriales > Flavobacteriaceae > DASSWG01. The sequence continues at coordinate 5,362 of DASSWG010000042.1, read as the reverse complement.
TCTTCGCCGTACATAAAAAAATCTTCGTCCAATCCTCCAACTTCCATATAGCGCGATTTTTTCATCAGCATACACGCGCCCGGCAAAATTTCTACCTCCCTATTTTCGTTCGGGTTCAAATTTTTGGCATAATAGTTTGTGGTGTAACCCAACAATTTTTGAAAAGCCACCTTCGGGGTGGGCAAATTGCGCTTGCTTTCCGGCAGAAAATTTCCGGTTCCATCGATCATTTTTACGCCAATGGCCCCGGATTTTGGATGATTTCCCGCAAATTGCAACAGGTTTTTGAAAACACTTTCCGCAACCATCGTATCGGGGTTTAAAAAGCAAATATATTCGCCCCTGGCGATTTCCACCCCCCGATTGTTCCCTTTGCTGAAACCTTCGTTTTTTTCATTTGGAAACAAAACCACTCCGGGAAAATGCACCTTTACCAGTTGGCAGCTTTCGTCTTCCGAGCGGTTGTCCACTACGATGATTTCCGCATCCAAATTTTGCAAAGCTTTTTGAACACTTTGCAGGCACAGCAGCAAGTGGTACGGGACTTTATAATTTAAAATGATGACGGAAAGTTTCACCTTAGGAATTTTTAAGGGAACTTTCGAACGGAACCCTGTTCAATATGCTTCTCCCCAAAGTGATTTCATCGGCATATTCCAGCTCGTCACCGACGGAAATTCCACGAGAAATGGTGGATGTCGCCACCTTTGCACCGTTCAATTTTTTGTAGATATAAAAATTGGTGGTGTCGCCTTCCATGGTGCTTCCCAAAGCGAAAATCACTTCTTTGATTTCGCCTTGTTCTACTTTTTCGATCAAGGGTTCGATGGTGAGTTGGCTAGGGCCAATACCGTCCATTGGGCTTATTTTTCCACCGAGCACATGGTACAAACCACGAAATTGCCCGGTATTTTCGATGGCCATCACGTCGCGCACATCTTCGACCACGCAAACCAACGAGCGTTCGCGTTTGGAGTTGGAACAAAGCGAACAAAGTGGGGAATCACTGATGTTGTGGCAGTTTTTGCAAAATTGAACCTCTTCCCGCAACTTGATCAAGGAATTTGCCAAGTGAAAACTTTGCTCTTTGGGCTGTTTCAACAAATGCAACACCAACCGCAAAGCCGTTCTTTTTCCAATCCCCGGCAAACGCGACATTTCGTCCACGGCCTGTTCCAATAATTTTGAGGGAAATTCCATGTTGCGAATTTACGTTTTTTTCATAACAAGTCCTTGGGAAAAATGGCGCTATTTTCAATAAGGAAAGTTCACGTAATATTGCAATATTACATTTTCTAATCGATCAAAAAAACCTTTATAAACAACCGGTTTCTTTCATTTCATTTTGCCAATCCGTTGCTTCCTCTTTTCAATTTTTTCAATAATTTCATCGTGATAATATTCGATTTCTGAAAATACAACTTCGTTCATGTAATAATATAAACGGCTTCCTTTAAAAACACCCTTGATCAATCTTGAATTTTTCAGTTCCCTTAAATGTTGTGAAATAGTAGGTTGCGACAAAGGAAGTTCATTGACGATATCATCTGCGGTAGCTTGGTTTTTTTTTATCAAATAATCAATTATCGCAACCCGTGCCGGATGCCCCAAGGCTTTCATCAATACGGCTGCGCGATTTTGTCTTTTTGTAAAAACAAATGTTTTAGAAGCTCCCATAGATGATTGATTTTATGCAATGTACAAAAATTTATACGTAATATTGCAATATTACTTGATCGATTTGTTTCCCTCTAAAAAAAATCAACCCCCATTAATTCGTACATTCGTCACAAAATTTAATCAATGGACCCCTATCAAATTTTGTTGCTCATTGCCGGTTATTTTGGGTTGTTGATCCTTGTTTCCATTTTCACTAACCGGGGTGGCAGCAATGCCGATTTTTTCAAAGCCAGCAAGCAATCGCCATGGTATTTGGTGGCTTTTGGAATGATCGGTGCTTCTTTGAGCGGGGTCACATTTATTTCGGTCCCCGGTTGGGTCGAAGCTTCTCAATTTAGTTATTTCCAAGTGGTTTTGGGATATATTGTGGGGTATGCTGTGATAGGGTTGGTATTGTTGCCCCTTTATTATCGGTTGAATTTAACGTCTATTTACACCTATTTAGGCGACCGTTTCGGGAGTTGTTCCTATAAAACCGGAGCCTCATTTTTCTTGATTTCCCGAATTGTGGGGTGCGCTTTCCGATTGTATTTGGTCGCCATTGTGTTGCAAACCATTATCTTCGATGCTATCGGAGTTCCGTTTTGGGTCACGGTTTCGACCACCATTTTTTTGATTTGGATCTATACTTTCAAAAGTGGGATCAAAACCATCGTCTGGACCGACACCTTTCAAACTTTGTTCATGCTCATTGCATTGGGGGTTGCAATTTATTATGTTTCCGCAGATTTAGGACTGAACATGTCGAATATTGTCGGGTTTGTTTCTGATAGCGATTTATCGAAAATATTCTTTTTTGAAAATTTCAAATCGAGCGATTATTTTTGGAAACAATTTATCAGTGGGGCTTTTATTGCCATTGTGATGACTGGGTTGGATCAAGACATGATGCAGAAAAACCTCACTTGCCGCAACTTGAAAGACGCACAAAAAAACATGTTTTGGTTCACCATTGTGCTGACCATCGTTAATTTTATCTTTTTGGTATTGGGATTGTTGCTAACGGTTTATGCGGCGCAAAACGGCATTGTGGCCGATGGCGACCAACTCTTTCCCGAAATTGCGACCAGCGGCGAATTGGGAATTGGGATTGCCATCTTTTTTACCCTTGGATTGATAGCGGCCGCATATTCCAGCGCCGATAGTGCTTTGACGGCATTGACAACTTCGTTTAGTATTGATATTTTGGAAATCGAAAAGAAACATTCCGAAGCAAAACAAATAAAAATCCGAAAACAAGTGCATATTCTCATTTCATTGGTTTTGATCGCAACCATTTTGATTTTCAAATACGTGATCCGCGATGCGAGCGTTATTGCAAAATTGTTTGTTTTTGCGGGTTATACTTACGGACCATTACTGGGATTGTACGCCTTCGGATTGTTCAGCAAATGGAAAGTGAAGGACAAATGGGTACCGGTCGTGGCCATTCTTTCGCCCATACTTTCTTACCTGATCAGTGTTTACAGTATGGAATGGTTCGGGTTTAAATGGGGCTTTTTTATTCTGATCCTAAATGGCGTGTTGACTTATTTGGGATTGGTGGCAATTCGAAGAAAAGCAAATAGTTGAAAAATATACGTTTTTTCATTCATTTCTTTTCAAATCTATTTCACATGCCTCAACACCTTCTCTTTTGAAAGCTTTTTCTCGGTGCGCACCAGTTTTTTCTGATAGTCCTTTTCTTCCGGGAAGCCTTCCGGCAAAATCATTTCTTGAAATTGATCCCCATCTTCCAGAAACAAATGGGGCGTGTCTTGAAAATCGGGATCGTTTTTGAAATCGGCATAGTAATATTTTCCTTTGAACAGGGTTTTGTCCTTTTCGTGATCGGCATCGGATTTTACAATAATGTCCCCTTTTTGTCCCTTTACCAACGCGTAATATTCGTCGCCCAAATTAATGATCTGATGACCACGGGAAGTTTTGAACAATTCATATTTGCCTTCTCTTTTCAATTCACCTTTCATAGCCTTTGATTTTAAACATTTAACAGATATTCAGAAACAAGTATAAAAATACAACTTTAAATACTTAAAAATCAACAAGAAAACATTAAATCATTCCTAAAATTTCGAAGCGTAAGAAAAATTCACCTCTCCAAGAAATAACGGATCATAATTTCACTTAACTTTTGAGTGTCCACCTGTTCGATTGGATGTGGAAACCCGTCAATTTCCAAAAAACTTCCCTGGGGCAGTGCATTGGCCAATTTTTTGGCTTCTTCTTTTGTGACCATCACATCTTCGGAACCAATGGTAGCCAAAACCGGGGCTGTTATTGTTTTAAAATTTTCCGTTTTCAAAGACTTTCCCTCCCCTAATCCTTGCATCATTTTTGCGGTTTTGTTCACCACCATTTTCCAGTCAGAGGGAAAATGTGTTTTCTTCAAATTTTCGGCAAACGCCGGGACTTTCTCCTCTATTTTTTCCGGATCGAGCATTTTCAATTCTTTGGCAGCAGCTTCGGGGTTCCAATTTATTTTGGTTCCCAAAGTCATTATTTTTTCGATTTTTTCAGGAAAATGCAAGGCCAAATTCAACGCCACATACCCGCCCATGCTGTACCCAAAAATATGGGTTTTTTCAATGGAATTGTTTTTCATAAAACGCAACACGTCTTTTTCGAACGTATCCATTGAAAATTCCCCGTCGAAAACACTACCTCCATGCCCCGAAAAGTTCAGTGCATATACCTTAAAATGGGGTTGTAAAAATTGTTCAAGTGACAAAAATTGGTTTTTGTTCCCCAATGCACCATGCAACAGTAAAAGATTGTTATCCATATTATTTTTTTGAAAGGTGTAACAAATGAAATCCGATCTCGTCCTTATGGTATAAATTTAATTGGTTAAAAAAAGTGACCGGATTATTTATAAAAACAATTATTCTGGTCACTATTTAATTGGAAAAAATCAATTTCAAAAAAATGCCAAAATTGTGTTTTTCTGAAAATCAGAATGTTAAACTTTGTTAAGCTTTGAAACATTGACCGATAATTTTCGTCTATTAATTAAGAGGAAGTTGATTATGATTTCATTTGAATTAGCCTTTAAATTGGAATAAATCAGCAATCTATATAAAAACGCTTCCAATTTTTTTGGAAGCGTTTTCTCTTTTTTCAAATTTTACCATTCAATGATGGCGCTTCCCCAAGTAAATCCACTGCCAAAAGCTGCCAACACCACCAAATCGCCATTTTTCACCTTCCCTTCTTCCCAAGCTTCGGTGAGGGCAATTGGAATGGAAGCCGCCGTCGTGTTCCCATATTTTTGAATGTTGTTGAACACTTGCTTGTCCGATAATTTCATTTTTTGCTGAATGAACTGCGCGATCCGCAAATTGGCTTGGTGCGGGATCAACAAATCAATATCTTCGATTTCCAAGCCATTGGCTTCCATGCCTTCTCTGATCACTTCCGAAAAACGGGCGATTGCATGTTTGAACACAAACTGCCCGTTCATATATGGATAATACGGAATATTTTCTTGGGGGTTTTCAGCAATAATTTCCGGCACCCAGTGCATGGTGCTGGGGCCTTTTAATGAAAGTTCCAACGCATGTTTTCCTTCGGAATGTAAATGCGTGGAAAGGATTCCCTGACTGTTGTGGTCGCTCCGCGTCAAAACCGCCGCCCCTGCCCCATCGCCAAAAATCACGGAAACCGAACGTCCGCGTGTGGT
>DASSWG010000041.1:0-3334 GCA_035705295.1 Flavobacteriaceae bacterium | reverse complement strand
GCGCCGTGTTTGGTTCGCGTAAATACTAAAACGCGTTCGGCGTCCGAAGTTCCCAAAATATCCAACAACAATTTTTTCTTGTTGTTTTTATCGATGGAATACAATTGTTGCTCCACGGTTTCCGCAGTGGTCGATTCGGGGGTAATTTCAACGCGCTTCGGGTTGGTGAGAATTTGATTGGCCAATTGCGTGATCGAACTGGGCATCGTGGCCGAGAAAAAAAGCGTTTGCCGTTTTTTGGGTATTTTCGAAATCACTTTTTTCACATCGTGCACAAAACCCATGTCCAACATGCGGTCTGCTTCGTCGAGGGTGAAAATTTCCACTTGATCCAGTTTTATAAATCCTTGGTTCATCAAATCCAGCAACCTTCCGGGGGTCGCCACCAAAATATCCACGCCTTTTCGCAAAGCGTTCACTTGTTTTCCTTGTGGAACACCGCCAAATATCACCAAATGTCGAATGTCTGTAAATTGTCCGTATTCTTGGATATTTTCACTGATTTGGATGGCCAACTCGCGTGTGGGAGTGAGGATCAAACTTTTGATGGGCCGTTTTCCTTGCTGGTTGTTGCGCCTTTCTTCCAATAATTGAATCATCGGAATGGCAAAAGCGGCGGTTTTTCCGGTGCCTGTTTGTGCACAGCCCAAAAGGTCGGCCCCTTTCAATATGGTGGGGATGGATTGCGCTTGTATGGGCGTTGGCGTTTTGTAACCAACACGGTCGATAGCTTTTTTTAAAGGAGCTATCAGGGGTAAATCATTAAATGTCATAAATTGTTTTTAGGTTGAAACCGGTGCTGACTTGTGAAGAACTATTCCGGTCGAAAAAAAAATATGCGTAAAGGAGAAGTCGCATAATGGCGGCAAAGATAGTGTTTTAAATTTGGTTCTACCACGAACCTTGTGGAAATAATATAAAACCCAATTAATAAAACACTTTGGTTTTAAAGGCTGGAAGACAGAAGACCGAGGCTGGAAACAAGGATGTAACTTTGAAAATGATGTTTGTCGCGATATTTTCGATTGTTTCCCTATAAACTCAAATGAACTCTGTAACTCCCGTCTCCCGTCTCCCGTCTCCCGTCTCCCGATCTACACAAGCACCTTATATTTAAATGAATAATTTGTCGAAAAATTGGCAATCAGGCACATCGCAAACGCCTCAAACTTTTTGGCTCTATATGATTTTGTGTGGGTTGAAGATCAGCGAAGATCAGCGTTTTTTTTAATCAGCGGATATCAGCGAGAAAAATTTCACGCAGATTGCGCAAATCATCTCGCAGATTAACGCAGAAAAATGCGACTTCAGCGTGGACTTTTTGCATAGTAATGGTTCCTTTTATTTTTTAAATTTATCACTCTAAAATTAGCTCACCCAAAGTATTCCATATAGAGCCAACTTTTTCCGTATTTTTGAAAAAAACCAATTTGCTATGAAAAGCTTTTTCGCCTGTTGTGCTTTTTTGGTCGTTCCACTGTTTTGTAACGCACAAACCCAAAGTGAAGTGAAATTGAATATTTTGAACACCATTGTCCGCGCTTCGGTCGAAGTGGGCTACGAATATTTCACCACGCCCAGCAGTTCCATCGGAATCGAAGCCCTGATCAACGACCGATTTTCCTATTATCCGGAAGATGACAATGAAAAATTCAACACCAACAGCGTGCAATTGGCCTACAATTTCTATTTTTCGCAAGGCAGCGGAACCTACGTTTCCCCGTTTGTGAAATACCGTTTTGGCGACTATGAAGAAGTGGTCGAAAATGCGTTGGTCACTACCGATATGAACAGTTTTATCCTCGGTTTGGGCATCGGTTACAAATGGGTTTGGAACGATCAATTTGCGTTTGGCCCGTATGCAAATGTTGCCCGAAATTTTAGCGAAGAAGTCAACGAGCAATTTTCGGCGGTGGAATTGAATGGCGGAATCAGTATTGGTTATCGGTTTTAAATTGAAAAATAAAAAGTAGCTATGAAAAAAATCATGTTGGTTTTTCTTGCCATATTGCTCTCGGTAAGCTGTTCCGAAGAAAAGAAAATAGCCGATTTATTGGTGATCAACGCCAAAGTTTATACCGTTGATGACCAATTTTCCGTGGTGGAAGCTTTTGTGGTGAAAGAAGGAAAAATTGTGGCAACGGGAACCACCGAAGAAATTCAACAAAAATACCGTTCCGAAAAAATTCTCGATGCGGAAGGAAAAACCATTCTTCCCGGATTGATCGATGCGCACGCCCATTTTTTGGGATTGGGATTGCAACAAAATAAAGTTGATCTCACAGCAACCAAAAGTTTTGAAGAAGTGGTACAGCGCATTGTGGAATTTCAACAAGAAAACCAAGCTGCCTACATCACCGGAAGAGGTTGGGACCAAAACGATTGGGAACATAAAGAATTTCCGAACAAAAAAATACTGGACAGTTTGTTCCCGAACACGCCGGTCGCCATTACTCGAATCGATGGGCATGCGTTATTGGCCAACCAAAAAGCCTTGGATTTGGCAAGAATCACTCCCGAAACCAAAGCAAAAGGTGGAAAAATTGAAGTGATTGACGGAAAATTGACCGGAATTTTGATCGACAATGCCATGGAAATTCTTCGGAAATCCATTCCAAAACCTACGCGAAAAGAATTGATCAACGCCTTGTTGGCTGCGCAAGAAATTTGTTTGAACCACGGCTTGACGACCATCGACGATGCGGGACTGGACAAAAATGCGATCCAACTGATCGACAGCCTTCACAAATCCGGCGATTTAAAAATTCGAATTTATGCGATGGCGAGCGCTACCGAAGAAAATTTGGATCATTATCTTAAAAAAGGACCGGTGAAAACCGATCGGTTAAGTGTTTGTTCTTTCAAAGTTTATGCCGATGGCGCTTTGGGTTCGCGTGGGGCGGTGTTGAAAGCACCCTATTCCGACAAACCGCATCATTTTGGCACAATGTTGATCGGCGTCGATGAATTCAAAAAATTGGCCGGGCGCATTTACAACTCAAAATTTCAAATGAACACGCATGCGATCGGGGATTCCGCCAACGTGGTGGTTTTGAAAACCTACGACAGTTTGTTGCAAAAAAACGAAGATCGGCGTTGGCGCGTGGAACACGCACAAATTATTGACGAAAACGATTTTGATTATTTCAGCAAAAACAGCATTCCTTCCGTGCAACCCACGCATGCCACCAGTGATATGTATTGGGCGGAAGATCGGTTGGGGAACCGCATAAAAAATGCCTACGCGTTCAATAAATTGTTGGAACAGGCTGGGATTATTGCCTTGGGAACCGATTTTCCGGTGGAAAAAGTAAGTCCGTTCCTCACCTTTTAT
>DASSWG010000040.1:0-50944 GCA_035705295.1 Flavobacteriaceae bacterium | reverse complement strand
ATTGGCCGAGGGGAAAAACAAAATGACCATTATCAATTCCGTTAGGGCAAAAATCATAAACAGGATATTTGCTCTAATAAGGGACAACAGAAAATATGAAAAATCGTATCAATTTGATTTGGTCAATCCATAAGAATATCGGAATGAAAATCAGTTTGTAATACTTGGCGAACTTTGCGTAAACTTTGCGATCTCTGCGGTTAAAAATTCGTATCTATCTATATTTCAAATAACTATGTTAGGATAGTTCGGACTGATTAGTTACAAATTATTCTTCCGAAAGTTTTGCCAAAGAGAAAGCGGCAATGGCCATTACCAAATCCCTGACGGCGACATCTACGTAGCTCCAGCTAAATAACAAGGTCAAGGCAATGCAAACCAACCAAGCAGCAACGATGTAGGCGCCAAGTTTTGTTTTTGTCAATACCAAAATACCGGCCACGATTTCGATAGCCCCCACGATCATCATAAAAGTGGAAGCTTCAAAAGGAATTATTGCAAGCATTCCTTCCGATAAATACTGCTCCCAATTGGTCAAAATGTTGGCGAACTTGTCCAAGCCCGCAACGATTGGCACCAGTCCAAACGTATATTTCAACAAGGTTTTCACTAATTGCACATTGGAATTCATGATTTTTGTTTTTAAAGGTTAATACTTTTTGTTACCTTCTTTTGATGAGGGATTCTGAAAAAGGATACAAAATTTTGTAACTTTCTTTCTTGTTTCTTATCTAAAACAAAAAGGTACCGCTCTATGGAAGCTATCAACATTAATGATTTCAACAATCATAAAATCAAAGAACCGGAAGTCATAAAACGTATCTTGAATGGGGAAAAAGAACTCTACGAGATTTTGGTCCGGCGGAACAACCAAAAATTATATCGAATCATCAGGGTTTATTTAAAGGATGAGGCAGAAATTGAGGATGCCATGCAAAACAGTTACCTAAAAGCCTTTACCAAGTTGCACCAATTTAAACTGGAAGCTTCTTTTTCCACCTGGCTTATTCGCATCGGAATAAACGAATCCTTGGCAAGGCTCAAAGAAAAAGGAAAACTGTACCATTTAAACGAAGCGCTCAAAAATTTTAAGGGCAATGCCGCTTTGGAAATTCCGGACCACAAAGAATTAAACCCACAGCAAAAAATGATACAAAATGAAGCCAAACAAGTGCTGGAAAATGCCATTGACAAGTTGGGCACAAAATATAAAACGGTCTATATTTTAAAAGAAGTTGAAGAAATGAGCCTGAAAGAAATAGCTGCTGCTTTGGATTTAACGGTCGCCAATGTAAAAATACGTTTGCACCGTTCCAAGGAAATGCTCAAGGAAAAATTGTATGAGTTATCCGAGGATAAGCAAGTATTTGAATTCGGCAATAGCCGTTGCGACCGGATTACCGAAAATGTGATGAAGCAACTTTAAAACTAGGGAAACATCCAAAATTGGAAGATGGTTTGCTTTTTCTTCAACTGAAAAACCCGCAGTTGGATTTTGGGCTTTAAACGATTTCTTGTTTTTTGCTGATCATTATAAATCCGAGAAAATAGAAATATTGCTTTAAAAAATCCGCTGCCAAAGATTGGAAAGGAGATTTTTTGCATTTTCTGGGGTTTTTTCAACTTCTTTTACCGTTAACCCATTTTTGGTTTCGATCAATTCATAACTAAAAACAAAGGAAGAATTTTTTTGGTATGGATTCATTTTTCCAAAGCGCAAATCATTGAACCTCAATACGTCATTTTTTTTGGAAATGGTGTACCATCCATTGGAAATATCGATGAGCCGCTGGACTTTAGGATGGTTTTTCAAATCGCCCAATAGCTGATGATTTTTGGGATAGCGCTCAAACTGGATGGGGCGTTCGTCAAAAAAAGAATAATCGCCAATTAAATAAGCGTTTTCCAGTTCTACATTGGCGTTCCAAAGAACAATGTTCAGGGGGGAAGGCCGTGTTTCTATTTGTAGGTACGAAATAGTTTGATTCTGCAGACTTTTCTCGAATTTTTCGAATGCCACCCCTTTTAAAGCCAAACTCAACAATAAATATCCGGTGCTTGTCAGCAAGCCAAGATTATTGTAATATCTTCTTTTTTTGCTTCCCTTCTTTTGACGAAAGGCCAAGACCAGTCCAATAATCAGTGGCAAAGTGTACAACGGATCGATCACAAAAATACTTTTAAAAGCCAGTTCTGTTTCCAACGGCCAAAAAAGTTGGGTGCCCCAGGTGGTAAAGGAATCGAGGATCGGGTGTGTCAACAGCCCCCAAAAGAAAAGCCAAGACCAATTTTTCCATGTCGCAATAGATTTTCGTTCAATTTTGGAAACCAACAATCCAAGAACAGGGGCAAAAACGACTGCAAAAATAATGGAATGGGTAAAAGCCCTATGAAGTTCAATAGCGGTGACGGTGTCTGTAAAAAACCCGGCAAAAGTGTCCAAATCTGGAATGGTCCCGGCAATGCCGCCGTACAACATCGCTTTGTTGCCTATTTTTTTGCCCAAAACCGCCTCTCCGACGGCAGCTCCCAAAACAATTTGTGTGAGCGAATCCATGATTTTTAATGCAGCTAGCTATTCCTAAAAAAGTTTTTGGAAAAAGGTCAATTCATTTTTTTACAATCCACTTTTTCAATTTCAACGACCATTTCTCCTTGTTTTCCAGCATTGGTGGTCACTTTTGCATAATCGTCGTGGAGGTTGATAAAAATTGATTGGGCTTGTTTTTTCCCTTCTTGCATGAATAAATATTCGCCCCGAATACTATTTTCTTGTTTTTCACCCACAATGGTTCCCCGTCGCACATCTTTTTCTGCGGGAATCCAATTATAAACTCCCGAAACCTTGTTGTTACGGATTTTCAAGTTTAAAACAAGAGAATCTTGAACGGTTTTTCCGTCCACTTTTGAAGAACCGACAATGCTTAAAAAACATAAATTTTCCGGTAAATTGGAAGTTTTTCCTGTGGACTCTTCAGTTGGTTTTTCCGAAGTTTGTGGAACTTTCTTTTTGTTGTGTTCTTGACAAGCGAAAATCAAAAAACAGCAAAAGAGGAAAATTAATTTTTTCATAGCTGTTGTTCTCGAGAATTAATAAGGAAATTTTACTTCACCATTGCCGGGTTCACCCATTTGAAATGTGTGACTTCTTCCGGAATTCGAATGCGCTGGTTGATGCGCTCCATTCGTGCAGGGAGTGCCATCACAAAATCGCGTGCTTTTTCAGCTTCTTCGTTCAAGCCTTTGAGATTGGCGATGTCCCACTTTTCGATCAATTTCCGCATAATGTCCACATAATCTTTTCCGGTATAAACACCAATACGTTGGGCGGCATTTGAAAATTCATCAAATGCAGTGCCCATACTTTCGCCCGATTCCCGCAGGAATTGTGCCGGCATAATGATTTTGTTTTTCATCATTTCTTTGAAAGCAATCATCATTCCGCTGGGGTCCACCGTAAGTATTTCTTTCACAAAAGTGCTATAGGCGTTGTAATGCCGCATTTCGTCCCCGGAAATGATCTTGCACATTTTCGCCAAAGATTTGTTGGAATATTGCTTGGCCATTTTCGCCACGCGGTTGTGCGAAATGTAAGTTGCCAATTCTTGAAAACTGGTGTACACAAAATTTTTGTAGGGATCGCGGTCGGTTCCGATATCAAAACCATCGTTGATCAAGTGCTGTGTGGTGCGTTCAATTTCCTTCATATTTACCCTTCCGGACAAATAAAGGTATTTGTTCAAGGTGTCGCCGTGCCGGTTTTCTTCACCGCTCCATTGCCGCACCCATTTGGACCAGCCATTTCCGTGAACGCCGTCGTGCTGGTTGATTCCTTCCACGTCCATCAGCCAAGCTTCGTAAGTTGGCAATGCTTCTTCGGTGATGGTGTCGCCCACAAGCACGACCCAAAAATCATAGGGGAGTTCTTTGGCAAGTTCGCGCAATTCGGTGACCTCGTCAAAAAAGGTGTCTGCTTGCGAGTTGGGCAAAAAGTCGGTAGGTTGCCAAATGCTGTCCACAGGGATCAAATAATCCTCTATGAAACCATTTACTTTTGGCTCCAACTGCTGCATTACTTCCAAACGTATATTGAACTGCGACATATGTATTTTTCCTAATTAATGATATCTTTTTTGATGCTTTCTTCGACCATAATCACCAATGCATCAGGGTCGTTTCCTTTTACAAAGATAGGTTCTTGTACTTTACATACCAATTTTATGCCAATATTTAAAGGGAAGCTGCCATATTTTTGAAGTTTCCACGCATTGTTGATGGTCACGGGGACGATCACTGCTTCGGGACAAAATTTGAACAACATTTTCAATCCATTGGGCGAAAACTTTTTTGGAACTCCGTTTCTGCTTCTCGTCCCTTCGGGAAAAATTACGGCCGCATGCTTGGTTTTGTTCAAATAATCGGAAAATTTCTTGATTTCCGGCAATGCTTGCCGCGGATTTCCACGGTCGATCAAAATGGAACCTCCGTGGCGCAAATTATAGGAAATGCTCGGAATTCCTTTTCCCAATTCTTTTTTGCTGATGAATTTTGGGTGCAGTTTCCGCAAATGCCAAATAATGGGCGAAATATCGTACAAGCTTTGGTGGTTGGCAACAATGATGTGCGGCACGTTTTTTTTCAAAGGGAACGGATTTTCAAAATGGATGCGCGTTCCCAAAATATTCAAACAACGCAAGAGGCACCAATTGAAAATATCCACACTTTTTTTGTGTGCTTGATAGCCGAATAAATTGAAGCAAACCCATTGTATTGGATGGAACATCAACAATGTCAACCCAAAAATCGGGTAATAGATTACCGAAAGAATGTATGCGAAAACTTTTTTCATTCAATCAACCACAGACCGGCTTGCATTTGAAAGCTTTTTTAAACCCCTTCCCTTTGGGGAAGGGGTTTGGGGATGGGCTTTTTAGCAATATTGATTATAGGCTTCTTGCAAATTTTCGGCGATCATTTCCGCAGGGCGGCCTTCGATGTGGTGGCGTTCCAACATATGGACCAGCTCGCCATCCTTGAACAAAGCCATGGAAGGTGAACTTGGGGGAAATGGAACCATATAGGAACGTGCTTTATCGGTCGCTTCTTTGTCCACGCCCGCAAAAACGGTTACCAAATGGGTGGGTTTTTTGTCGTTTTTAAGCGACATTTTTGCTCCCGGTCGCGCATTTGCGGCCGCACAACCACAAACCGAATTCACCACCACCAAGGTAGTTCCTTCTTTTGCGATCGCGTTGTCCACTTCTTGTTCGGTATGCAAATCTTGGAAACCTTCGAGGGTCAGTTCCTCTTGCATGGGTTTTATTAAATCGGCTGGATACATAGCTTTGTTTTTTTATTTGGAAATTAATTGCAAAGATACCAAATAAACTTCGCTTACAACGTTTTTCAAAATTTCAAATCATTATTGACGGATAGGTTTTGTCAATAGAAGTTTTGAATGTTCCTCGTTTTTCTTTTTTGTCGAAAAAACGCCGATGGAATTGCCAATGACCCCGTATATTTGCACTTTTAAAAGCTTCAGCGTTATGATCAAATGGTTGGGAGCCATTTTGGGTTATATGTACGCCCGTATTCCGGGTGCGGTCCTTGGGTTTTTGATCGGAAGCGTGATCGAATTCTTTTTTCGGGGGAATGCTTCCCAAGGGCAATTTCAACAAGTTTTTAAACAAGCACAACGGGTTTCGCCGGGTGATTTTGAATTGAATTTGCTTTCATTGGCATCACTGGTCATCAAAGCCGACGGAAAAGTGAACCAGCGCGAACTCGATTATGTGCGCTCCTATTTTGTGCAAGCCTACGGAAAAGAACGTGCCAACGCCACATTTCGAACGTTCAACGAAGTCATCAAAAACCGGGAGATTTCCGCACAACGCATTTGTTTGTATTTGCAACAACGCACCCGCTACGAAGTGCGTTTGCAAATCCTCCACTTTTTGTTCAGTATCGCGAATGCCGACGGTGGTGTTTCTCAAGGTGAACTGAACAAGCTGTCTGAAATCGCGGGGTATTTACGCTTGGGAAGACAAGATTTTGAAAGCATCAAAGCCATGTTTTTCCAAGCGGCCGATACGGCGTATAAAATCTTGGAAATAGAAAAAACCGCAACTGATGAAGAAGTAAAAAAAGCATTCCGGACGATGGCCAAAAAATACCATCCCGATAAATTGCAACACATGGACGAGGCCTACCAAAAGGGGGCACAGGAAAAATTCACCAAAGTGCAGGAAGCTTACGATAAAATTCAAAAAGAACGGGGATTTTGAAGCTTTTTTATTTCTTTTTTTGGTAACTAATCAGTATCGTTTTGAAATGCACTTATTTTGCCCTAACCCTAAAGGGAATCAAGCACATTTCAAGCCTTTCACCCTTTAGGGAAAGGGGTAAAAAAGGCTTGAAACCATTCATATTAACGGAAACTGACTAGTTACTCTTTTTGAATGAATTTTTTTATTTTGGCAACCGAAGGCTTGCCCCAATTCCCACAAAAAAATCCTGATCGGTCGATATTCCTGTTCCGGCGGCAAGGTCCAGTTGAAAGTTGTTGGAAATTAAATAGGTCAATCCGGCATCGGCCAAATGTTGTGCTTTCTCGTCTTCCGGGAAACTCCCGTAAACTTCCGCAAATGCAGATAATTTTTCCGTGAACGCATATCCCCAAACCAAACTGTACAAATAACTTGCGTTAGGCGTTGTTCCGTTCCAAGAAACACCGGTATTGTATGACAAACTCCATTTGTCGCTCAAGGTATGCGCAAATGCAAACCGGAATTCCCCACCTGTGTAGGTGGGTCGAAAAGCATCTGCAGCAGTGAACGGCAACAAAACGCCTCCCAAAAAACCAATTTTCGGCAACATACCTTTTTCTTCTGTGACTCCTATTTTGAAACCCGCGTATAATGGACTCATTCCACTGGAAAGATTGGTTCCCAAGCCATTTTTCAATTTGGTTTCGGTTTCGCTGAAATCGAACCCGAGCCGGAGTTCCAGATTGTCGAGCAATCCATAACGCAACAAGGTGGCATTGTAGGTCGTGGTTTTTTCATTAAAATTTGAAGTACTGGCTTCTTCGAACGCAAAACCAGTTTCAATTTGTAAGAATCCGGTCGATACCAAGTTTGGCGATTCGGTCTGGTCTGGTCGGTCGGTAATAATCGCTCCGTAATTTTCTTCGGTTTCTTGCGCTTTTGCGGCTAAACACAGCCAAAATAGTGGCAAAAGGAATATTTGTTTCATCGAATTTAATTTTTTACAAATATAAAAATATAATTTAGATATATCTAAAAATTTGTTTTATATAATTAAAATTTATATTTTTGACCTTTAAAAATATTGCGATGCTCACTTTTTCAGAAGAAAACTACCTCAAAGCCATTTTCCATTTGGAACAAAAGTTCGATAATGGTGCAAACACTAATTCTTTGGCGAAAAAAATGGAAACCAAACCTTCGTCGGTAACTGATATGGTAAAAAAACTTGCCGACAAAAAGTTGGTGAACTATAAGAAATATCAAGGAGCCAAATTGAGCCAAAGCGGGAAAGAAACCGCGATCAAAGTGATCCGAAAACACCGGTTATGGGAGGTTTTTTTGGTTGAAAAATTGGAATTTTCTTGGGACGAGGTGCACGAAATCGCCGAACAATTGGAACACATCAAATCCGAAAAACTTACCCGCCAACTCGACAAATTTTTGGGTTATCCCAAACGCGATCCCCACGGCGACCCCATCCCGAACGAGAAAGGGAATTTCACGGTGTACGATAACCGTTTGTTGTCCGAACTGGAAATTGGAAAATCCGGAATTTGCATGGGTGTAAAAGATTCTTCGCCCACTTTTTTGCGCTATTTGGATAAGATTAATATTGCTTTGGGGGAAGAAATTTCCGTCGTCGAAAAAGAGAGTTTCGACCAATCGATAAAGATCAAAACAAACAACGAGTTTCATACCATTTCAAATTTAACGGCAAATAACCTGTACATTAAAACCTTATAAATTATGTTGGAATCAATCACTACTTATCTTGAAAGCATCAACCCCATTTTGGCAGCTTTGTACGCCACTTTGTTCACATGGGGCGTTACCGCCGTGGGTGCATCTTTTGTTTTTATGTTCAAAAATATGAGCCGCGCTTTTTTTGACGGCATGCTGGGGTTTACCGGTGGCGTGATGGTGGCCGCGAGTTTTTGGAGTTTGCTTTCCCCGGCTATTGAAATGAGCCCGGGCGAAGGTTTTGAAAAGGTGGTTCCGCCGGTGATTGGTTTCGGTTTGGGCGCGTTGTTCTTGTTCGGTTTGGACAAAGTGCTGCCACATTTGCACATCAATTTTAGGATGAGTGAAAAAGAAGGGATCAAAACTCCTTGGCACAAGTCTATTTTGCTGACTTTGGCAATTACCTTGCACAACATTCCCGAAGGATTGGCCATTGGGGTTTTGTTCGGGGCTGTGGGTGCCGGAATCGAAGGGGCTACCATTGGTGGGGCCGTGGCATTGGCGATTGGTATAGGACTACAAAACTTCCCGGAAGGGATCGCGGTTTCCATGCCCTTGCGCCGAACCGGATTGAGCCGATGGAAAAGTTTCAACTACGGGCAACTTTCGGCTATTGTCGAACCTTTTGCCGCTGTATTGGGAGCGTGGGCGGTACTGACTTTCGAGCCAATTTTGCCCTACGCATTGGCTTTTGCGGCAGGGGCGATGATCTTTGTGGTTGTGGAAGAAGTGGTGCCCGAATCGCAACGCGGCGGATTTACCGATATTGCAACGATGGGTTTTATCGGCGGGTTTATCATTATGATGTCGCTCGATGTAGGCTTGGGTTAATTTGAAAAAGGTTTGAATATATCTTTTTGCTGAAAAAAACATGGTCTCTTTTTAAATCGCCTTGACCACTGCTTTTGGCGCTTCTTTTTTGCTGCCGTCAAAACCTTCGACACCGCCGACCGTGGTATATTTCATCACGTATTTCTTATCGGGAAAAATACGTTGATAGGCACTTTGGCACATCAAGGTCGCTTCGTGGAAACCGCACAAAATCAACTTCAATTTTCCGGGATAAGTGTTCACGTCGCCAATGGCATAGATGCCCGGAATGTTGGTTTGGTAGTCCAGCGTATTATCCACTTTAATGGCGTTTTTCTCAATTTCCAAGCCCCAATCCGCAATGGGCCCCAATTTTGGGGAAAGCCCGAACAACGGAATAAAATGATCGGTTTCCAGCCATAGTTCTTCCGAAGCATCGCTCGATTTGTGGATCAAAACCGCCTCCAACTGGTCTTCTCCTTTTACTTCTTTGATTTCTGCCGGGGTCATCAAATTGATTTTGCCCAAATTTTTCAACTCCCGCACTTTGTCCACCGAATCCAACGCGCCACGAAACTCGTTGCGGCGGTGCACCAAGGTAACTTCCGAAGCAATATCGGCCAAGAAAATACTCCAATCCAAAGCGGAATCCCCACCGCCTGCGATCACCACTTTTTTGTCGCGGTAAACTTCCGGATCGCGGATGATGTACGAAATTCCTTTGTCCTCAAAATTGAAAAGGTTTGGAATAGGTGGTTTCCGCGGCTCGAAACTTCCCAAACCTCCGGCAATTGCCACTATTGGAGCGTGATGTTTTGTGCCTTTATTGGTGGTGACGATAAAAGTTCCGTCGTCCAATTTTTCAATGGTTTCCGAACGTTCGCCTAAAGTAAATCCCGGTTCAAAAGGCTTGATTTGTTCCATTAGATTCTTCACCAAATCGCCCGCCAATATTTCCGGAAAGGCCGGGATATCATAAATGGGTTTTTTGGGATAAATCTCCGAACATTGGCCTCCAGGTTGTGGCAAAGCATCGATAAGGTGGCATTTCAATTTTAGCAAGCCTGCTTCAAAAACGGTAAAAAGCCCTGTGGGCCCCGCGCCGATTATCAATATATCTGTTTTGATCACGATTTAAAATTCAAAATTCAAGGTTTCGGGTTTCGTTTGTTTTTCGTCTTCCGACCTTCGGCTTCCAGCCTATTCCACATTCACGACCTTTTCAATTTGCGGGGCATATTTTTTGATGGTCATTTCCACGCCCGACTTCAGTGTCATTTGATTCACGTGGCAACCGACGCAATTTCCCTGCAATTGTACTTTTACCAACTTGCCGTTTTCGATGGAAATGAGCGAAATGTCGCCGCCGTCGTTTTTTAGGAACGGCCGGATTTCCTCCAGCGCTTTTTCCACATTTGATCTTAATTCCTCTTTTTTCATGATTTCACTTTTTTATGGCGCTGCATCCTGCCATTGTGGTAATTTTGATAGCCTCTGTCGCGGGCAGGCTTTTGTTGCGGTCAACGGTTTGTTGCACTACATTTCGGGTAAGCGCTTCAAAAGCTTCTTCAAGCGGGGTCGCCGTTTGTAGCGCCGCGGGATGACCAATATCGCCTGATTCGCGCAAGCTTTGTACTAATGGCATTTCTCCTAAAAAAGGGATTTCCAAATCTTTCGCAAGGTTTTTTGCCCCTTGTTTCCCGAAAATATAATATTTGTTTTCCGGTAACTCTTCCGGGGTGAAATAAGCCATATTTTCCACAATTCCCAAAACGGGAACATTGATGCTTTCCTGTTGGAACATCGCCACGCCTTTTCGTGCATCGGCAAGCGCCACATTTTGCGGCGTGCTCACGACCACGGCACCGGTAATTGGCAGCGATTGCATGATCGAAAGGTGAATGTCGCCCGTTCCGGGAGGCAGGTCGACCAATAAAAAATCGAGCTCGCCCCAAGCGGCGTCAAAAATCATTTGGTTCAAGGCTTTAGCCGCCATTGGTCCGCGCCAAATCACCGCTTGATTGGGTTTGGTGAAAAAACCGATGGACAAAATTTTCACCCCGTGATTTTCGATGGGTTTCATTTTTGATTTTCCATTGACATTCACAGAAAGCGGGCGCTCAGAAGCAACATCGAACATCATGGTTTGCGAAGGGCCATAAATATCAGCATCCAACAAACCGACTTTGAAGCCCATTTTTGCGAGGCTTACCGCCAAATTGGCCGTGATGGTGGATTTTCCCACGCCACCTTTTCCTGAGGCCACGGCCACAATATTTTTGATGCCCGGAATGGGTTTCCCTTTTATTTCCGGTGCCTTTTCTTTTTTTTGGGCATCCACTTTTACATTTACCTGTACTTTGGCTTTTTCATATACTTTTTCGTGAATGGCTTTCATGACGTCAACTTCCGCACGTTTTTTTATATGAAGGGCAGGCGTGGATAACTGCAGGTCAACAATTACTTCATCACCAAAAGTAACCACGTTTTGTACGGCGCCGCTTTCCACCATGTTTTTTCCTTCCCCCGCAACCGTAATGGTTTCCAAGGCACTTAAAATTTCTTTCTTCTCCAACTTCATTTCAAATTGAAATTTACTTGATTTTCAGTTTGTTTAGAATTATTCTAAAGTGCAAATATAAGGATTAGATATGAGATAAGAGTGGAGGAATTGGTGACAAATAATGGTCGATTTTGGAATTAATTGGTTTGGCAATCTACCAAATGCAGCGAATGATAGAAGTGTTTTTCCTTAGGAAACCTCTGGTTTCCATAAAACCTTTTCTAAATTTTGGATTTGGTCGTTTTTCACGACAATCCCTTCACTTTCCAAAAGTTGTTGCATCAAATTCGTGCCTTTGAAATGGTGCTTTCCTGTTAGGACCCCATTTCGGTTTACCACGCGGTGGGCGGGAATATCGGCAATGTTGGAAGCCCCGTTCATGGCATAACCGACCATGCGCGCGCTTTTTCCCGCGCCGATGGCTTTTGCGATCGCACCGTAAGAAGTGACTTTTCCATACGGGATTTGTCGGGCGACCGCATAGACTTTTTCAAAAAAATTTTCTTCCATTAGTTCCAAGGATAATAAATTCGTATCAAGGTAACAATGACCAGTGCCAACATCAGAAACGCCATAAAATAATTGGAATACTTTGAAAAAGAGGTGGTGTGCTTTTCAATTTTAACAAAGCAGATCACATAGAGGTATAGCGTGCTGAAAGCGCCCAAAGCGGCTCCGAAAGAAAACAACACCATACTTATAAAATCATATTCGTAGAGGCCTTTGGCATTGATCGCGGCACTGAGCGCGACAAAATAAGGGATTGGGAAAATGTTCAACGCGGAAATCATCATGCCTTTCAAAAAGCTTCTGGTAGCATTGGTGTCCGGAACTTTTGAGTTGACTTTTTTCTTTTTGGCGACAATAAAAAAATAGATGGCCATCAACCCAAAAACCACAACGCCCGTTCGCAACAATATGTTTTTAATAAATGGATGTGTGAAAATATATTTGGACAACAAAATGGCGATCATTGCCTGCAAAAAAACAATCGAAGCAGCGCCGACCGCCAACATCATCCCACTTTTTTTTCCTTTTTCGAGACAAGTCTTGGCCACGGACATGTTCACCAAACCCGGAGGCAAAACCCCGACAAAAGCAGCGATAAACGTGACTAAAAATAGTTTTGTTTCTTCCAAAGGGCTTGTTTTAAAGCTTTGCCAAACAAAAAATAAAGGTAATCATTTATTTCTATGATTGCACCAAATTGTACGATCAGTTGAACTTAAATTTAACAAAAGTGATCGACTTATTTTGCTCAAGATACTGTTTTTCGTAGAAAGTTTGGATTTTTGTTACCATTTTTGGCGAATTTTCACTTTTGTAAACATCGTGGTTGGCATACAAAATTTCGTGGCCTTCGCCATGCAAAAGCCCGAGTGTGTAGCCGTGCATGAATTCGCTGTCGGTTTTTAGGTTTACCGTTCCTTCGGGGCAGAGTATTTTTTTGTATTTTTTGAGGAATTCCGAATTGGTCATACGGTGTTTGGTACGTTTGTATTTTATTTGTGGGTCGGGGAAAGTGATCCAAATTTCGTCGATTTCGTTTTCCGCAAAAACCAAGTCCACCAATTCGATTTGGGTGCGCAAGAAGCCCACGTTTTTCAGGTTTTCTTCCAAAGCGGTTTTCGCCCCGCGCCAAAACCGCGCTCCTTTGATGTCGATTCCCAAAAAGTTTTTTTCGGGAAACTCTTTTGCCAATGCAATGGAATATTCGCCTTTTCCACAACCGAGTTCCAGTACGATCGGATTTTCGTTGTTGAAGAATTTTTCGTTCCAATTTCCTTTCAAAGAAAATTTCTCCGACACTATTTCTTCCCGCGACGGTTGAACCACATTTTGAAAAGTTTCGTTTTCCTTAAAACGTCTAAGTTTGTTTTTGCTGCCCACGGCGATGGTTTGAGTTTTCGCCAAAATTACGGAATTTGAAAAAGCTTTGACAAGCTTCGATTTTTTATTCCTCCACAAATTCCAAAATATCGCCCGGTTGGCATTCCAATACTTTGCAAATGGCTTCCAGTGTGGAAAAACGGACCGCCTTGGCCTTCCCGGTTTTTAGAATGGATAAATTTACCGGGGTGATGCCCACTTTTTCGGCCAATTCCATGCTGCGCATTTTACGTTTGGCAAGCATCACGTCCAAGTTTACAATGATAGCCATAAAATTGTTTTATACCGTCAATTCATTTTCCTCTTTGGCGTGTTTTGCGATTTTAAAAATGTTGCCCAACACCATAAAAAACAAGCCCATGCTCAAAATAAACCAAAACGAATTAAAGAAATCGCCTCCAAACATTAATTTAAATTCATGAGGAGGTCCAAAAACCCGGTAAATTAACTTTGGCACATAAATGAAAAACGAAATAAGCACAAAACAGCTTCCTATGTGCCGAAACCCTTTTATGATGGAATCGTGAAAAAGAGTGGTTTTCATGAATAAACGAACGATTGTTTTTAATTGGTAAATGGCATAAACGAACAAAACATAGGCAATAATCCCAAAAACTAAAACGATGCTGAGGCCGGTGGTCCATTTTTCAATACTTTCATCCAGAAGACTTATTTTGATTGGTATTTCAGCCATTCCATCGCCCGAAAATAAAATTGTCCCCATAAGAAGAATTATTAAGACGCTTCCCAACATCAACATAATAAATAGAAAATCCAAAATGGTTTTTAAAATAATTAGTTTACGCATATTTTTTTGATTTTTCGACTGTGACAAATATAAAAATATTATTGATAAACAATAATTAATTATTGAAATAAATAGATACACATTTTTTGCCCAAGGTTCAAACTTCCTTTTTTCCTACTTTTGCCCTGATGAAAAATTTCCCTGAAAACCTTCAAAGAAAACTCCAAATCCGGAAGGAAAACAATTCTTTTCGAAGTTTGGGAAAAAGCTCTGGGTTGGTTGATTTTTCCTCCAACGATTACCTTGGTTTCGCCAAATCGGAAACTATTTTCAATCAAGCAACAGCAATTTTAAAAGAAAAAAACATTGGGCAAAACGGTGCCACCGGTTCGCGGTTGCTCACGGGAAATTCCATTTTTTACGAAGAAACCGAAGCCTTTATCGCCAATTTCCACCAAGCGGAATCGGCCTTGATCTTCAATTCGGGTTATGATGCCAACTTGGGTTTTTTTGCCAGCGTCCCGCAACGGGGCGATGTCGTTTTTTACGACGAATTTATCCATGCTTCCATTCGGGATGGCATTCGTTTGGGAAATGCAAAAGCGTACAAATTCAATCACAATGATTTAATCGATTTACAAAAACTGCTACAATCGCAAAATTTTTCGGGAAATGAAGAAGTTTATGTGGTCACCGAATCGGTGTTTTCCATGGACGGCGATTCGCCCGATTTAAAGGCCTTTGCCGAATTTTGTTCCAAAAACAATTGCCGTTTAATTGTTGATGAAGCCCACGCTGTGGGAATTTTCGGAAAAAACGGCGAAGGATTGGTACAAGAATTGAACCTTCAAGACCAAATTTTTGCGCGTATCCTCACTTTCGGAAAAGCATTGGGTTGTCACGGGGCGGCAATTTTGGGAAGCGAAGATTTAAAAAATTATTTGATCAATTTTTGTCGAAGTTTTATTTATACCACCGCGCTTCCCCCACATTCCCTGGCCACCATCCAAACAGCTTATTCGGAATTGCAAAAAACAGGGGGAAGGGAAAAACTCAAACAAAAAATTGATTTTTTCAAATCCGAAATCAAAAAACAAAAATTGGTCGGAAAATTCATTCCCAGCAATTCTCCCATCCAAACCTGTATTTTTTCCGGAAACGAAAAGGTGAAAATTGTTTCCAAAAAACTTCAAAACGCGGGTTTTGACGTAAAACCCATACTTTCGCCCACCGTTCCCGAAGGAAAAGAACGTTTGCGGTTTTCTTTGCACGCTTATAATTCGGAAGAAGAAATTTCGGAGGTTTTGAAGACGTTGTCTACTTTTG
The DNA here is from genome assembly GCA_035705295.1 of Flavobacteriaceae bacterium. Lineage (GTDB taxonomy): Bacteria > Bacteroidota > Bacteroidia > Flavobacteriales > Flavobacteriaceae > DASSWG01. Next base: position 35,598 of record DASSWG010000040.1, on the reverse strand, counting down.
CATCCTAAAACCCCGAAAGTTTGCTAAAAAACAAAACAGTGAAAAAACCAACCTTGTTCGTAACAGGAATCGGCACCGAAGTGGGCAAAACCATCGCTTCGGCAATTGTGACCGAAGCCCTAAAAGCCGATTACTGGAAACCGATCCAAGCAGGGGATTTGGAACATTCTGATACGCATAAAATAAAAGCCTTGGTTTCGAATTCCAAAACCCGTTTTCACCCGAACGCTTTCGCCCTAAAAACCCCAATGAGCCCACATGCCGCGGCGGAAATCGATCAAGTGGAAATCCGTGCAAAGAACATTCAGCGGCCCAAAACTGAAAATACGTTGGTGATCGAAGGTGCCGGTGGATTGTTGGTGCCACTAAATTCCACCGAAACCATTGTGGATTTGATTCGCCCCGGTGATGTTGTCATATTGGTCTCCCGGCACTATTTGGGAAGCATTAACCACACACTTTTGTCGGTGGAAACATTGAAAAACAGGGGGTTAGAAAATATTGGAATTATTTTTAGCGGAAACGAGCATCCCACTACTGAAAGCATCATCGAAAAAATGACGGGTGTTTCGATAATTGGACGTATCGAAGAAGAGGAATTTTTCGATCAAGAAACGATTAAGAAATATGCGGAAAAATTCAGGTCAAACCTGACTTTGGCTTTTGGGAAAAATATAGGAAAGTAAAGCCGAACGGTCGTGCGGCTCAACGTGCTATTAGAAAATAAAAAATGAACTTTACAACTAAAAATCACAAGATTCCCGTTTCCACGGGAATTCGGGACCAAAAATACATCTGGCATCCGCTGGTACAACATAAGCTCCAACCCGAAATGTTGGCCATTGCCAAAGCAAAAGCCGCAATTTTGACCGACGAAAACGGAAAAAAATACATCGACGGAATTGCTTCGTGGTACACCACCATGTACGGACATTGCAACGAATTTATCATCGAAAAAGTCCACGCGCAAATGCGCCAATTGGACCATGTGGTTTTCAGTGGGTTCACCCACGAACCGGCCGTAAAACTTTCGGAAGAATTGATAAAAATCCTGCCGAAAAACCAAGAAAAAGTTTTTTTCAACGACAACGGTTCCACCGCAACGGAAATCGGCATCAAAATGGCCTTGCAATTTCACCACAACCGGGGCGAAAAACGCAATGTGCTGTTGGCTTTCGAAAATGGGTTCCACGGCGACACTTTGGGCGCCATGTCGGTTTCGGGCTTGTCGGTTTACAACGGTCCTTTTGAGGAACATTTTTTGAAAGTGGTGCGAATTCCTGAGCCGAATGGGAAAAACACAGACCAAATACTCAAAAAAATCAATGATTTAATCGAAGAAAATGCCGTTGCGGGCTTTATCTACGAACCCCTCGTGCAAGGAGCGGCAGGAATGTTGATGCATGAGGCAAATGGATTGAACGAAATTTTAAAAATTTGCAAAAAGCACCAAATTATCACCATCGCCGATGAGGTGATGACAGGTTTTGGGAAAACCGGGAAATTGTTCGCTTCGGAATATATGAAAACCCAGCCCGATGTGATGTGTTTGAGCAAAGCCCTTTCCGCGGGAATGTTGCCAATGGGACTCACTACCTGCACCCAAGAAATTTTCGATGCGTTTTACGACGATGAGGTGGCAAAAGGCCTTTTTCATGCGCACACCTATTCCGGGAATCCATTGGCTTGCGCTGCGGCTTTGGCGGGATTGGAACTCTTGCTTTCCGAAGAAATACAGGAAAATATACAACGGATCATCAAGTCGCACAAAAATTTTGACGAACGCATAAAAAGCCACCCGAACGTAAGTAGCACTCGTCAATGTGGGGTGATTTTCGCCTTGGAACTAAATGTTGGTTCCAAAGGCCATTACAGCGATTTGCGGGATAAATTGTATGCTTTTTTTATGGAAAATGGAGTGTATTTGCGGCCCTTGGGAAATACAATTTATTTTCTACCGCCATACGTGATCACGGATCAACAATTGGAAAAAATATACGGGGTGGTGGAAAAAGCGGTGGAAAAATTTTGAATTCTTTAGAAATAGTTTGGAATGTCCCGGCTTCCGTGCAAGATGCGCAAAATCCTAATTTTATCATTCAAAATGCGATAAAAAACGATATGTTCACCAATAGGTAAACTTCGAAGTCCAATTTTAATTTCATTCCTTTTTCTACCTATTTCGGGTTGTTCGGTCAATTTCAAAAATAAGGTGTGCATTTTAGAGGCATAATCATGTGCTTGCTTTGCACCAAATTCTTCAATGGAATAGTCGAAAATTTCCTCCATGTCGAGTGCAGCATCGAGCGATAACTTATAAAACCGCTTCTTTTCAGAACTCATGTCGGAATTTTGTTCAATTTATCATTTATGATTTCCATCACATCGCGATTACTTTCAGGTCCACTCCAAGCTTTTTCTATTTCTGCCCTCAATTCGTTGATTATCTTTTGGCGGTAAAGTTGGTGAAGTCGCAATGCATCGCGCACAACTTCACTTGCATTTTGGAAATCCCCGGAACCTACCTGCTCCAAAATGTATTTTTGTTGTTTGTCCGTGAAACTGATATTCATTTTTAAATGTTTTGGTAATAACCAAAGGTACAAAATTGTTTATATTTAGCAAATATGGACATGTGTGTTTGTCTAAATTCTTTTGAAAAAACCATAATTTTGGGATTCAAAAAAATATAAATTTTATCACCGTTAAGGTTTGTAAAACGACAATGAATCCCATTTCCATCACTTCCATTTCCTCCATTTCCGCTTTGGGAACTTCTCCAGAATCTGTTTGGGAAAGCTATCAAAATCGAAAAGCATTGTTTTCCGAAAAGAAGAGCAATGGCTCCAAAGTTTTGGTTTCCAAAATTGCATCGAAAGGGAAAGCCGAAATCGAATTGCTTCGAAAATCAAATCCGTTTTATAAAAAACTGGACGATTCGGTGTTGTTCGCCATTTTTTCCGCCCGGAAAACAATTGAAAATTCATCAAACAACCCTTCCTTGGGAGGCAATTGGGGGCAGGCCGGGATCAACATTGGTTCTTCGCGGGGGGCAACCGGACTTTTTGAAAAATACCATCGATTATTTTTGGAAAAAGGGAAAACCGAAACCTTGGCTTCGCCCACCACCACTTTGGGAAACATTTCTTCTTGGGTGGCGCAGGATTTGGGCATTTCCGGGCCGGCAATTGAACATTCCATCACGTGTTCTACGGCGTTGCATGCATTTTTGAACGGTATTGCTTGGTTGAATTCGGGGATGAACGACAAATTTTTGGTGGGTGGCAGCGAAGCACCTTTGACCGAATTTACGATCGCACAAATGCAAGCTTTGAAATTATATGCCAATAAAAAATCCGATTTTCCGTGCGAAAGTTTGAAGTGGAACAAAAAAAATAATTCAATGATTTTGGGCGAGGCCGCTGGGATGGCGAGTTTGGAAATTGATGCGCCCAATGCATTGGCAAATATAACTGGAGCAGGTTATGCCACCGAAAAATTGACCCACAATATTTCCATTTCGGCCGATGCGGAATGTTTTCAAAAATCGATGAAAATGGCCTTGAATTCGGCAAAGTTGAAAACCGTGGACGCGATTGTGATGCACGCGCCGGGAACTGTAAAAGGCGATTTGGCCGAACTGAAAGCCATTGAAAAAACATTTGCGGATTTACCGACTTTGACCACCAATAAATGGATGATCGGCCACACCTTTGGGGCATCTGGAATTATGAGCGTGGAATTAGCGGTTTTGATGTTGCAACATCAAGAGTTTATCGAAAACCCGTTTTTTGAAAATGAAAAAATCCCCAACAAAATAAATTCGGTGATGGTGAACGCGGTGGGATTTGGCGGAAATGCAGTGAGCCTTATTTTGCAACGGTAATTTTCAGAACTTTTTCAATTCGAAATTTTCCCCGTCAAAAACGCCGTAGGTAAAATGCGAAATCCAATCGCCCAAATTGAAATAGGTCGAATTTTCCGCAATTTTGATTTCCATGGGTAAATGACGGTGGCCAAACACAAAATAATCATAGTGTTTTTCTTTTAGTTTCCGTTTTGCGTACAAAGCCAGCCATTCATTTTTTTCGCCCAGAAATTCTGCGTCCTCGTCACCGGAAATCAATTTGTTTTTTACGGAAAGGTGTTTTCCCAATGGAATTCCCAAATCGGGGTGCAACCAACGGTACAACCATTTTGAAAACGGGTTGGTGAACACTTTTTTCATGCGTTTGTAACCTTTGTCGCCCGGGCCCAAGCCATCGCCGTGACCGATAAAAAAGAGTTTTTCGTTTATTTGAAATTCCTGCGGTTCGTGATAAACCGGAATGTTCAATTCTTCTTCAAAATAACCGTTCATCCACAAATCGTGGTTGCCGGTGAAAAAATAAATTGGAATCCCGCTGTCGCGAATTTCGGCGAGTTTTCCCAAAACGCGCACAAAGCCTTTTGGGACGGCATATTTGTACTCGAACCAAAAATCGAACAAATCGCCCAACAAAAAAATTGCGGCGGCGTCGGTTTTCACCTCGTCCAACCAAGCGATGAATTTTTTTTCGCGGGGTTTGCTTGCTTCCGCAGTCGGCGCCCCCAAATGGTTGTCGCTGGAAAAATATATTTTTTTTCCTTCGAAAAGGTTCATTTTTAAAATGCCGGGTTCAACTTGCATTTGCAATTTTAATTGGAGAATTGTTCTTTACAAATGTAGAACTTTTTAAAACCATTTTTTTTGAGCAGGTTGTTTTTTAAAATTCCTCGGAAAGTTGTTGGGTGAAAGCATCGACGCTCATCGCATCTTCTACTGAAAACTTGCCAATTTTCGTTCTTCGCAAAGTAGAAAGATACGCTCCGTTTTCCAATGCTTTTCCAAAATCGTCTGCCAAACTGCGAATATAGGTTCCTTTGCTGCAAACCACCCGAAAATCGACTTTTGGCAGATCAATGTTGGTGATTTCGAATTCGGAAATGACGACTTTTCGCGGCTCTATTTTTACTTCTTCCTGGTTGCGGGCATATTCGTACAAACGCTTTCCGTCTTTTTTCAAAGCAGAAAAAACCGGAGGAATTTGCTCAATTTCGCCAATGAATTTTTTGACATTTTTCCTGATTTTTTCTTCGGAAAGATGATCGATCGGAAAAGTTTCGTTCACTTCGGTTTCCAAATCGTGGGAAGGAGTGGTGGCACCGAGCGTGAACGTGCCGGTATATTCTTTCTCCAAGCCCATGAATTCGTTGATTTTTTTGGTGTTTTTCCCGGTGCAAATAATCAACAATCCGGTTGCTTTTGGATCCAAAGTTCCGGCGTGGCCGACTTTTATTTTTTTGATGTTATAGGTTTTCCGAATGTTCCAACGAATTTTGTTCACCACATCAAAAGAAGTCCAATTCAAAGGTTTGTCGAACAATAAAGTTTGCCCGGTTTTGAAGTTTTCTGCGGAAAAATTATCAAGCTTCATCTCCAGATGTTTGTATTGTTTTTAGGTTGAGATTCCCGCCTTCGCGGGAATTTACATCGTCAGCGGTTCAACAAAATAATGAAACGCCAAAATTACCGCGCCAATAACGATTCGGTAGTAGCCAAAAATTTTGAATCCGTGTTTACTTAAATAGCCGATAAAGGATTTGATGGCGAGAATCGCGACAAGAAAACCGACCACATTTCCGATAATCAGTAAATTGATTTGTTCGTCATTTAGCACAAAACCGGCTCGGTAATAGTCCCAACTTTTTTTCAAAGCCGCACCGGCCATAGTGGGGACGGCCAAGAAAAAGGAGAATTCCGCCGCGGTGGTACGCGATAATTTCTGGCTCATTCCGCCAACGATGGAAGCGCCACTGCGCGAAACCCCTGGAATCATGGCGATACATTGAAAAAAACCGATTTTCAATGCGGTGAGGTACGTAATTTTTTCTTCTTTCGAAGCTTTGAACCATTCGTCGACTTTCAGCAAAACAAATCCGCCGAGAATTAAAGAAATCGCCACCACCAATGGGCTTTCCAACAATTGATCGATGAGGTCGCTGAAAATCAACCCCAAAAAAACGGCGGGCAAAAAAGCGACGAATAATTTTTTGTAGAAATCCACACTTTGCAAAAAACGTTTCCAATAAAGTACCAACACCGACAAAATGGTTCCGAATTGGATGGCGACGGTAAACAGTTTGGTGAATTCTTGATCCGCAATCCCGAAAAGGGAAGAAGCGATGATCATGTGGCCTGTGGAAGAAACGGGCAAATATTCGGTGAGGCCTTCAATGATAGCCAAAATCACGGCTTCGATCAGGTTCATAAATTAGTTGCGCGATTTGTTGGGGTTCAATAAAATGGCATATACTTCAATTCCGAAACCGATCAGCACTAAAGTTGGGGCCAATCGAATTCTGCGCCAGCTGTAAATTTCCGGGTTGAAAACATTCGGGTCGTCACTTCCGCCGCCGGCCATCAATATAAAACCCAACGCAATCACCGCCAAACCGATGAGCATGAACATATAGTTTCTCCGATGAAAAATGAATTCTTCTTGTTGTTTTTCTTTTTGTTTGCTTTCGCTCATGATTGTTTTGTATTCAAACCTGACAGGTTTTTGATTCAATAATGATATCGACATTGCAAGATTCTAATTTGATTTTCTTGGGCTCTATAAACAAGTCGATGTTCCAATGTGATTCTGCGCGACCAATAACCTGTCAAATTGTGTTTTAGAGGCTCTGGCGATCCAATTCCATTGAAAGGATCACGGTCAATGTCTTTGATTAGTTTATTTATTTTTTTTAAAACTTTTTTGTCTTGACTCTGCCAATATAAATAATCTTCCCAAGCTTGGTCCAAAAAAATAATTTCCATTATTCAAGAAGTTCCCGGATTTTCCCTTTTCCCGCCTTATCGGCTTCTATTGCTTTTAACAAGCGTTCAGCATTTTTGGGACTTCTCAATAAATGAAAAGTTTCTTGCATACTGTTATATTCGTCTTTGCTGATCAAAACCACATCGTGTCCTTTTGGTCGTGAAATAAAGAGCGGTTTTCCCATATTGAATACCTTCTCAAAATATGCCTTCATATTCCGTCTAAAATCAGTAAGGGTTGTTGCTTCCATGAATTATAAATTTCAACAAAGATATAAAAAAAGTACATCATGTTGTACTTTTTGAAACTAATAATATAATTCATCCGTTTTCAAATTCAAAAAACGTTGTGTGGCCAAAAACGTGCTCATCCAAGTGATGACAATTCCCATTAAAAAAATTCCCAGGAACAAAGCGGCCAACAATTTTTTGTCGCTCAACAATTCCAGTTCGGGGAAACTTTGGTTCAAATAATACAAAGTTCCGGCCATTCCCAACATTGCGACGATGGCGCCGACCATTCCCAAACGCACACTTTTCCATATAAAAGGTCTTCGGATAAACCTTTTATTAGCGCCCACCATTTGCATGGTTTTGATGGTAAACCGCTTGGAATAAACCGACAAACGAATCGAACTGTTGATGAGCAAAACCGAAATAAAAAGAAACAATCCGCTGATAATCAATATCCAAAACCCGATTCGTTGTACATTCTCGTTCAAAATGGAAATCAAAGGTTTGTCATAAATGATGTCATCCACAAAACCTTTTTCGGAAAGTTCATTGGCAATTTCATTTATTTTTTCGCCCGAAACATAATCGGCATTAAAAAAGATATCGATGGAATTTTGCAACGGATTGTAGCCCAAAAATTCCATAAAATCCTCGCCGATTTCTTCCTGAAGCATCGTTGCGGCTTCTTCTTTGGTGACAAAATTGGTGGATTTTGTATATTCTGCCAAATCCAACGTTTTTTGCAATTGTTTGATTTCCACCTCTTTTGCCGTGTCTTTCAAGTAAACCGTCATCGCGATTTGTTCCTTGAAATGATCGGCCACTTTTTTAGCGTTCAGCACCAAAAGGCCCAGCAATCCCAATAAAAACAATACCAAACCAATGCTGATAATGACCGAAAAATAAGACGAAATCAAGCGTCTTTTTTGATACTTTTCAAAAGAAGAACTCATAGAAAGAACCCATAGATTTTTGGTAAAAATAAGAAAGTAATCGAAACCTTGTTTTTAAAACGAGCAAACTTTTCGATTTCGTACATTAATGGTACTTTTGCGGCTTGTTAATTAGTTACTGAGTTGATTGAGTTACTGAGTTATTAGTGGCTTTCAGAAACAAGGAACAACTCGATGACCCAGTAACCTAATAACCATAAAATGAACTACGATTTCAATAAAATTGAAGCCAAATGGCAAAAATATTGGGCGGAAAACCAAACGTTCAACGCTGAAAACAATTCCGATAAAGAGAAATTTTATTGCTTGGACATGTTTCCATATCCTTCCGGCGCCGGCTTGCATGTGGGGCATCCGCTGGGTTACATTGCCAGCGACATCGTTTCCCGCTACAAACGCCACAAAGGTTTCAATGTGTTGCACCCGATGGGCTACGATTCTTTTGGCCTTCCGGCGGAACAATATGCCATCCAAACCGGGCAGCATCCGGCCGTGACCACCAAAGAAAATATTGCACGATATCGGCAACAAATGGACAAAATCGGGTTTTCGTTCGATTGGAGCCGGGAAGTCCGCACTTCCGACCCGGATTATTACAAATGGACACAGTGGATTTTTATAAAACTCTTTGAAAGTTGGTACGATAAAACACAAGACAAAGCTCGCGATATTCAAGAATTGGTTTCCATTTTTTCTTCGGAAGGAAACACAAATGTAAATGCCGTTTGTGACCTCCCCCCAAACCCCTCCGAAGGAGGGGGAGTTTTTACTGCTCAAGAATGGAAAACTTTTTCAGAAGAAAAGCAACAAGAAATTCTCTTGAAATACCGCCTAACCTATTTGGCCGAAACCGAAGTGAACTGGTGCCCGGCTTTGGGAACCGTTTTGGCGAATGACGAAATTGTGAACGGCGTTTCCGAACGTGGCGGCCATCCGGTGGAACGCAAAAAGATGAAACAATGGAGCATGCGTATTTCCGCCTATGCCGAACGTTTGTTGCAAGGCTTGGAAAAAATCGACTGGACCGAAAGTTTGAAGGAAACGCAGCGAAATTGGATTGGAAAATCGGTGGGAGCGGAAATCCAATTCAGAATTCAGAATTCAGAATTCAGAATTGGTGTGTTTTCCACCCGCCCCGACACCATTTTTGGCACAACCTTTATGACCTTGGCGCCAGAACACGAATTAGTTTCCAAAATCACAACTTCAGAACAAAAAGAAGAGGTGGAAGCTTATATAAAACAAACTGCAAAACGCAGTGAACGCGAGCGAATGGCCGATGTGAAAAGTATTACCGGTGTGTTCACCGGCGCGTATGCCGAACATCCGTTCACCAAAGAACCCATCCCGATTTGGATCGGCGATTATGTGTTGGCGGGTTACGGAACGGGCGCCGTGATGGCCGTTCCTTGTGGCGATCAGCGGGATTATGATTTTACAAAGCATTTTGATTTACCTATTAAAAATATTTTTGAAGGGATTGATATTTCCCAAGAAGCGTATGCGGACAAGGAAGCAGAAACAAAATTGGCCAATTCCGATTTTTTGAATGGATTGACTTATAAAGAAGCGGTAAAAAAAGTTATTTCCGAATTGGAAAAATCCGGTTTGGGCAAAGGAAAAACCAATTACCGCCTGCGCGATGCGGTTTTCAGTCGGCAACGTTATTGGGGCGAACCTTTCCCTGTTTATTATAAAAATGGAATTCCGCACACGATCCCCGAAGAATGTTTGCCCCTAAAACTGCCAGAAATCGAAAAATATTTGCCCACCGAAACCGGCGAACCGCCATTGGGACGCGCTGATGTTTGGGCCTGGGACGAAAAAGAGTGTTCAGTCGTCAGTGTTCAGTTGGCAGATAACAAAACCGTGTTTCCTTTGGAATTAAACACCATGCCCGGATGGGCCGGAAGCTCTTGGTATTTTTTCCGGTATATGGAGCCTGCCCGTCCGGAAGGCGGGCAAGAAAAACGCAACGAATTTTTCGCGTCAAAAGAAGCGATGGATTACTGGAAAAACGTGGATTTGTATATCGGCGGAAGCGAACATGGAACAGGACATTTGCTCTATGCCCGGTTTTGGACGAAATTTTTGAACGACCGCAATTTGGTTCCCGTGGATGAACCTTTTCAGAAACTCATCAACCAAGGAATGATTTTGGGGGAGAGTGCGTTTGTTTATCGGATTGAAGGTGAAAATAAATTCGTTTCCAAAAATTTGATTGAAGGAAAAAATGTGCAGTCCATTCACACAGATGTTTCATTCGTGGACATTCACAACGAACTGGACATCGAAGCCTTCAAAAATTGGCGACCGGAATTTAAAGACGCCGAATTCATTTTGGAGGACGGGAAATATATCGTTTCCCGCGAGCCCGAAAAAATGTCCAAATCCAAATACAATGTCGTCAACCCCGATGATATTTGTGAGGAATACGGCGCCGACACGTTGCGGATGTACGAAATGTTCCTGGGACCTTTGGAACAGGCCAAACCGTGGAACACCGCTGGAATCACGGGCGTGCACAATTTCTTGAAAAAGCTATGGAAACTCTACCATTCCGGGCCCAATGGCGAATTTTTGGTCAACGATCTTCCCTCCTCCGGGGGGATCGAGGGGGGATTAAAAATCTTGCACAAAACCATCAAAAAAGTCACCGAAGATATTGAGAATTTCAGCTTCAACACGTCAATTTCCTCCTTGATGATTTGCGTGAACGAACTCAACGCGCAAAAATGCGTTTCCCGCGAAGTTTTGGAACCTTTGGCGGTTTTGATTTCGCCATTTGCGCCACATATTGCTGAAGAATTGTGGGAAAAACTGGGTAATTCTGAAAGTGTTTCCACTGCTGAATTTCCGGTTTATGAAGAAAAATTTGTGGTGGAAAATACCAAGAAATATCCAATTTCCTTTAACGGAAAAGTGCGTTTCACCATGGAATTGGCTTTGGATTTGTCCAAAGACGAAATCGAAAAAACGGTGATGACGGACGAGCGTACCCAAAAACAACTCGATGGCAAAACACCGAAAAAAGTGATCGTGGTACCGGGGAAGATTGTGAATATCGTAGGCTAAATTCCCGCGAAAGCGGGAATCTCATTTAGGGACTTCAAATTATCTTTTGGAAAAGTCAGAAATTCCAAAAAGGAAGCTCCGTGAGAAACCAACTTTCGAATCCTGAATTAACGAAATGATTGGCTCGTTTTTTGCTATCTTTGGAATAGAAAAAATGTTGAATTTTAAAACGTGGGATACCCGCCTTCGCGGGTATTGGAAATTATGATAGGATATTATATATTGATTGGGGCAATTATGCTCGTCAGCTGGTACGTTAGCCATAAGCTGAAAAGCAAATTCAAAAAATACTCAAAAGTCCATTTGCAAAATGGAATGAGCGGTGCCGAGATCGCCGAAAAAATGTTGCGCGACAATGGAATTACGGACGTAAAAGTTATTTCCACACCGGGCAGATTGACGGATCATTACCATCCGGGCAAAAAAACCGTGAATTTGAGCGAAGCTGTTTATTCGCAACGAAATGCGGCCGCTGCAGCCGTGGCGGCGCACGAATGTGGACATGCCGTGCAGCACGCAAAAGCCTACAATTGGTTGCAAATGCGCAGCACTTTGGTCCCTGTGGTTTCCGTGGCATCAAAATGGAGCCAATGGGTCATTTTTGGTGGTTTGATTTTGATGGGAATGGTTTCCGCGGGCGTTGGGCAAACCGTTTTGCTCATTGGAATTATAATGTTCGGAATGGGAACTTTGTTCAGTTTCATCACCTTGCCGGTGGAATACGATGCCAGCAACCGCGCTTTGGCTTGGCTAAAAGCCGAAAATATGGTCACGCCCGATGAATACAAAGCTTCGGAAGATTCCTTGAAATGGGCCGCGCGCACCTATGTGGTCGCCGCTGTGGGTTCGTTGGCAACTTTGCTGTACTTTTTAGGGATTTTCTTGGGGAACGATTAAGGTTTTATTCGGAAAAATTCTTGAAAAATTATCCGCCCGAACTCGTTTGATAAATGAGTTCGGCGGTTTTTAGACTCGCGCCTTTTCCGCCCAGCTTTTGTTCCAATTCGTAATAATCCAAAAACATTCGTTCGCGGGTTTCTTTTTCCAATATTTTTTGCAATTCTTTTTTGAGGTTTTTGACAGTGAATTCCGATTGAATCAATTCTTTCACCACCTCTTTTTCCATGATCAAATTCACCAATGAAATATAATCGAGCTTGATGATGCGCTTTGCGATTTGGTAGGAAATGGTTCCGCCTTTGTAACAAACCACTTCCGGTACTTTCAGTAAAGCGGTTTCCAAAGTTGCCGTTCCGGAAGTCACCAGGGCCGCGGTGGAAAGACTTAATAAATCATAGGTTTCTTCCATCACCAAAAACACGTTTTTCTTTTGGATGAAGGGCGCATAAAATTCTGGATCTTGACTAGGCGCGCCCGCGATCACAAATTGATGATCGGGAAAATCGGGAACGACACCCAACATCGTGTGGAGCATTTTCGAAATTTCCTGTTTTCGGCTCCCCGGTAGTAAAGCGATGATCGGTCGGTCGTCCAAGCCGTTTTTTTCTTTAAAATCAGCGGCATTTATTTTGGTTTTTTCCGCCAAAGCATCGATCAGCGGATGACCGACAAAATGCACGTTGAAATCATGCTTTTCCTCATAAAAAGTTTTTTCAAAAGGAAGGATCACATACAATTGGTCCACATCGCGTTTGATGGCGTTGATGCGGTTCTCTTTCCAAGCCCAAATTTGGGGCGAAATATAATAATGGGTTGGATAGCCTTTTTGTTTTGCCCATTTCGCAATTTTCAGGTTGAACCCCGGATAATCCACAAAAATGATCGCATCGGGTTGCCAAGTTTCGATGTCTTTTTTGCAAAAGCGGAGGTTTTTCAAGATGGTGCGCAAGTTCATCACCACTTCCGCAAATCCCATAAATGCCAAATCGCGGTAATGTTTTACCAAAGTCCCGCCTACGTTTTGCATCAAATCGCCGCCCCAAAAACGAAATTCCGCGGCAGGATCGACCTGTTGCAGCGCTTTCATCAAATTGGAAGCGTGCAAATCGCCCGAGGCTTCGCCTGCTATGATGTAATATTTCATTGGTTAAATAAAATAAAAAAAATCCACACTTTCAGCAAACTATTAAAGCTAAAACTTCGTAACCAAAATCACGATCGCTGCCAACAAACTTGCAATCACCACGCCACGGACACGGTACAATTGATTTTTTTTCAAGAACACAAAAAAAGGCAAAAAATTAAAAATGGCGCCCAAGGCGATCAAACTTCCAATAAAACCTTCTTCGATGGCGGCGGCAATGGTTTCTTCCACTGAATAATCCGAGAAAAAAGAAATGTACAAAAACATACCGGCCAAATTTGCGGCCAAGCCCACCAAAAACCCAATGAAAATTTCTTTTTTTATCATAGTTCCCAACTATTCAATTCTTGAATGATGTGGTGCGCGGTCAAGTCAAATTGAACCGGCACCACGGAAACATAACCGTTTTCCAACGCCCATTCGTCGGTGTCTTGGCCTTGGTCTTCGTTTACAAATTCCCCGGTGAGCCAATAATAATCGCGGCCTTGAGGATTGGTGCGTTTGTCGAATTTTTCCCTCCAATGGGCTTTTGCCTGCCTGCAGACTTTTATGCCCTTGATTTTGTTCTCGGGCAAATTTGGCAAATTTACGTTCAAAACAGTTCCTTTTGGCAAGCCATTTTTTAGCACCGATTGTGTGATGGCTTTTACGAATTTCTCGACCGGTTCAAAATTGGCGGTCAGGGAATAATCCAAAAAAGAAAATCCGATTGCGGGGATTCCTTCCGTTCCGGCTTCGACGGCGGCGCTCATCGTACCCGAATAAATGACATTGATCGACGAATTGGAACCGTGGTTGATGCCGCTCACGCACAAATCGGGTTTGCGGTGCAAAATTTCTTGGGTGGCAATTTTTACACAATCCACCGGCGTGCCGGAACAACTGAATTCTTTGTGGTTTTCATTTCCCTTCAATTTCACCGGGTCGCAATACAAATTGTCGCTGAGCGTGATCGCGTGGCCCATTCCGCTTTGCGGGCTGTCGGGCGCCACCACGACCACATCGCCCAAGGTTTTCATCAGTTTGATCAAAGTCCTGATTCCCGGCGCGGTGATTCCATCGTCGTTGGTGACCAAAATAAGCGGTTTTTCTTTTGTCATTTATTTATAAAATTTAAGACCCTAATTGATTTTGTATTAGTTAACGGAGTTGAAATTAATGTTTTGTGACTGGTGGATAGCCGATGTTACCCAACGTTTTTATAAAAAGTAATAACCAAGAGAAAAAGCAAAAACTGAATTTTTGGCATCTATATTTTCGAATATATTCGACAATCCATGAGAGTAACGAAATTGTAATAAATACTTGTCAATGATTTTATAACTAAGCCCTATATTTAAGGAAATTTGAATAGGCTTGGTTTCTATATCCGTAGGGTATTCATTATGATTACTAGTATAAAATTCGGTTGTTGTTTCATCATTTATCAGAAAATCAAATTGTGGTCCAAATTCAACGGCAAAGCCATCAAAAATATAATACTTTCCATTTAATGGAATGTCAATGTAAGATAAGTCAGACCTAATTCCAGCAGGTATTCCTGGAATTCCTCTTGCTCCAGTTTTTTGACTAAAAATCAGTTCGGGTTGAAGTGAAATTTTTTCTGAAAGTTTGTATTCTCCAATTAAACCTCCAAGAAAACCAAATCCATTCGTATATGTACTTGCTCCATTGACATTAAATCCAGAATAATTTACACCTGCTTTAACTCCTAATTTAAATTCATTCTGAGCATTTGTTGATAGTCCAAATAAGATTGTAAACGTAAAAAATAGTTTCTTTAAATTCATGGTTTTCTGTTTAATGTTGGGTAATGTTCCGCGGATATACACAGTGACGGTTTATGACCACAGATTTTTCAGCTTCGACCAAAAGTTTGATTTAGATTCTGTTTTATCGTTTTGCACATCAGCCATTGTCGTATAGCCATTGTTAGCTGCTTTTTTTTCTTTTTTCATTTCGGGCATTTTCCCCTTGAACAAACACCAAGTATATTCTGGACTATTTGTCGGATTGTTTCTCGAACCTTGATGCGGAAAAACGTCCTTTATGTTTTTCGTATTTAGTTCATTTGGAATAGGTGGAAAGTCAACTGCATTGCCTGTAACAACGTCAATTGTCTTTCCGTTGTCGAATTTTATTTTATACAGGCAATATCCCATTCCTGATTCTCCCGCTTCATAAAGTTTGTTTGCCATATCAACTGGCATTCTAGATGGACTTTCACTTATTTCTTCAACATCTTCGATTAGAATATATCTTTTTCCACTGTCTTGGTCTGGCATTCTACCCCAAGTTTTCATATAAGTTTCGATTTCCGACAAATAAACTCGGTCAAGTATTTCTCCATTTTTCAATTTTACTTGACAAGGTCGATATCCCATTGTCCAATCCTTAGAAGGCTTTACTTCTAATAATTGGTGTTTTAGTTTGTCCGAAATCTCTTTTATGTCCATTTTTTCAAATTACTAGCAACATATTTTATCCACAATATTTATAAAACTAAGCATTTAAAATTCAAACAATCCAACCGGAAACTTCTTCAAAATCCAATCCGCCATAATTTCCACTGCTCATCAACAACAAAACGGAATTTTCGAATTTTTTGGTTTTTAAATGTGTTTGAAAATTCTCCGGGTCGGTGAATACTTTCAAGTCTTCCCTTCCAAAAGCTTCCATAATCGTTTCTTTTGAAATTTTTTCCAACTTTTTTATTTCCAAAGCTTCCGGCGAGAAAAACACAATGGCTTCGTCGGCAAATTGTAGCGCGTTTTTATATTCGGACAAAAAATCGGTGTTCAAACTGCTGTACGTATGCAATTCCAAACACGCGATCAATTTTTTGGTTGGATATTGGTTTTTCACGGCTTTTGTGGTGGCGGAAACTTTTGACGGGCTGTGCGCATAATCTTTAAAAGCCAGGCAAGAAGCGGTTTCCGCGATTTTTTCGAGTCGTTTGGAAGCGCCTTTAAAACTGGAAATTGCTTCGTAAAAATCGTCCTCGTCCACGCCCATGTGCTGGCAAACCCATTTTGCGCCTGCCAAATTGTTAAGGTTGTGGGCGCCAAAAATTTCGAGCGGCATGTCGCCTTCGGGTGTGTTCAAAAACGTAATGCCATTTTCAATGTGGTGTTCGGGCGTGCGATAGGCGTGTTTTCGCGCTGGGGAAGAAGCGGTTTCGCAAATTTCGCGAACAACAGGATCTTCTTCGTTGTACACCAACATTCCCGCGGGACTGATGGAATCCACAAAAATTTTGAACTGTTCCACGTAATTTTCAAAAGTGGGAAAAACATTGATGTGATCCCAAGCGATTCCGCTCAGCAAAGCAATGTTGGGTTGGTACAGGTGGAATTTTGGCCGAGGGTCCAAAGCGGACGATAAATATTCGTCGCCTTCCAGCAGCATAAAATCATTTTCTTGGGTCAAATGAACCATGGTGTCGAAACCTTCCAACTGTGCACCGACCATAAAATCCACTTCTTTGTGGCTTTCGTGCAAAACGTGCAAAATCATTGCGGTGATGCTGGTTTTTCCGTGCGAACCCGCAATGACCACCCGGGTTTTGTCTTTGGAAGCTTCGTACAAAAATTCGGGATAAGAATATATTTTCAGCCCCAAATCTTGTGCTTTGAGCAGTTCCGGGTTGTCCTCTTTTGCGTGCATCCCCAGAATTACCGCATCGATTTCCGAAGTGATTTTTTCGGGGAACCAGCCGAATTCTTCGGGCAATAATCCCGCTTTTTCCAACTTGGACCGTGAAGGTTCAAAAATGGTGTCGTCGCTTCCGGTAATTTTTTCTCCTTTTTGGTGCAATGCCAATGCGAGGTTGTGCATCGCGCTTCCGCCAATGGCTATAAAATGTACGTGCATTTCAATTTTCGGGTTTTGGAAATCTAAAAAAACAAAGATAGTTAAATCCGTCAAGCCGAAAGGGTCGGATTGCCTTCGGGTATTTTCAAAAATAGGCTATGATTTCTTATCTTGCACGCATGAAAAAAATTATCGGCAGGATCGATAAAGCAGATTTTCCGGAGCTTGGCCTTCGGGAAATTGCCGTGAAAATGGACACGGGCGCGTACACTTCTTCCATACATTGTAATAATATTCACGAAGAAAACGGAAAGTTGGTTTGTGCTTTTTTGGACGACGAACACCCGAATTATGACCATCGGGTTTTTGTTTTTGACGATTTTAAAATGACAAACGTCAAAAGCAGCAACGGGCTTGCCCAAAAACGTTATGAAATTGTTTCCACCATAAAAATAGTTGGAAAAACCTATAAAATTTCCCTTACTTTGAGCGACCGTAAAGAAATGCGTTTTCCCGTGCTATTGGGAAGAAAATTTCTGAGCAAAAAATTCATCGTGGATCCGGAACTAACCGATGTTTCGTTTAATGCAGCAACAAAATGAATATTAAAATTCTTTCCAGGAACAGTCAGCTATATTCCACCAAACGTTTGGTCGAAGCTGCGAAAAAGCGCAAACACGACGTGGAGGTGATCGATCCGTTGAAATGCGATATCGTCATTGAAAAACGCAAACCCAACATTTATTACAAGGGACATTATATTTTGGAAACCGACGCCATAATTCCGCGTATCGGTGCTTCGGTCACTTTTTATGGAACTGCTGTGGTGCGTCAATTCGAAATGATGGGCGCTTTTTCCACAACCGGTTCCGAAGCCTTGGTGCGCAGCCGCGATAAATTGCGTAGCATGCAATTGCTTTCACGGGCAAAAATCGGTTTGCCAAAAACCGTGTTCACCAATTATTCGCGCGATGTTTCGGGGATTATCCAACAAGTGGGCGGCGCGCCTTTGGTGATCAAATTGTTGGAAGGTACCCAAGGTTTGGGCGTGGTGTTGGCCGAAACAAAAAACGCGGCCGAATCGGTTATCGAAGCTTTTAACGGATTGAAGGCGCGCGTGATCGTGCAAGAATTCATCAAAGAATCAAAAGGTGCCGACATCCGGGTTTTTGTAGTGGACGGGCACGTGGTCGGCGCGATGAAACGCCAAGGAAAAGAAGGTGAATTTCGTTCGAACCTCCATCGTGGGGGCACCGCCGAAGTGATCGAGCTCACCGACGAAGAAGAAATCGCTGCTGTAAAAGCGGTAAAAGCAATGGGGCTCGGCGTTGCTGGGGTCGATATGCTGCAAAGTTCGCGGGGACCGTTGATATTGGAAGTAAATTCTTCGCCCGGTTTGGAAGGAATTGAAACCGCGACCGGAAAAGATATCGCAAAATCCATTATTCGTTATATTGAAAAAAATGTGTGATGGCTTTTGTGGACAAGGATAATGTATTGGAACTTCTGGGCAAAAAAATTGCGCCCGGTGAAAGTCTTCAAGTCAACTTCAAAACCGCAAAACTTTATACCACCACTTCCGTAGAGGTTCCCGTTATTGTTGAACGTGCCAAAAAACCGGGCCCTGTGGTTTTGCTTACCGCGGGGATCCACGGCGACGAAATCAACGGCGTGGAAATTGTTCGACAAGTCATTTCCAGGGGCATCAACAAACCCAAAATCGGAACGATTATTTGCATTCCGTTGTTGAACGTGTTTGGTTTTTTGGACATGAAACGCGAATTTCCCGGCGGGCGAGATTTGAACCGGGTTTTTCCGGGGTTTAAAAAAGGCTCGCTTGCCAGCCGGTTCGCCTACCAATTTGTGAATGAAATTTTGCCCGTGGCCGATTTTTGTCTGGATTTTCATACCGGTGGTGCCAGCAGGTTCAATGTGGCGCAAGTTCGCGTGCCGAAGAATAATGAAGAATTATTGGAATTTGCCCGGATTTTCAACGCGCCGTTCACCGTATTTTCCTCCTATATTTCCAAATCCTATCGGGAAACTTGTGGGAAATTGGAAAAACCCATTTTGTTGTTCGAAGGGGGAAAATCACAAGAAAGCAATAAAAACATTGCCAAAATGGGCGTGAACGGAACCATGCGGATTTTGGCGCATTTCAATATGCTCAAAAGCAAGTTCAAACTTCCGGAAAACCATTCGGGAACCATCTTGATCGAAGATGCGCGTTGGATGCGCGCAAAATACAGCGGACTTTTGCATGTGAAAGTTCCCATTGGAAAATTTGTGGAGAAAGGCGAATACCTGGCCATTATCACCGATCCGTACGGGAATTTTAGGCACAAAGTGAACGCTTCGCAAAGCGGCTACATCATCAACATCAACCAATCGCCCATTGTTTACCAAGGCGATGCGATTTTTAATATTTCGGAAGGAACGCCTGTGCCATGAACAAACAAGAACTTCGTATCCATTACAAACGCAAACGCGAAAAACTCACCGAAAATGAAATCGCGGAAAAAAGTCTTGCGATTGCAAACAATGCCTTAAAATTACCAATTTGGGAACGTTCGTTCTATCATTTGTTTTTGAGCATATCAAAGTTGAAAGAAGTCGAAACCGAATTTTTGCTACATATTTTAAACGGAAAGGACAAACAAATCGTGGTTTCAAAAAGCGATTTCGAAACCCAAAACTTAAAACATTTTTTGTTGACCGATTCCGTTTCTTTGGAAATCAACGCGCAAGGAATCCCCGAACCGGTCGAAAATGCAAATGCCATCGAAATTCCGCCCGAAAAAATCGAAGTGGTTTTTGTCCCTTTATTGGCGTTCGATAAATCTGGTCATCGAATTGGTTATGGAAAAGGTTTTTACGACCGCTTTTTGGCGGAATGCAAACCCACAACTTTAAAAATCGGGCTTTCCTTTTTTGAAGCAGAGGAAAAACTGGAAGAAATTTTCACCACCGATGTTCCATTGGATTTTTGCGTAACACCGGAGAAAGTGTATAATTTTCAAGAATAAAGTTGATCGATTTCACTACTACTGATCACTGCCAGCTACCAACTGCGACTGCTTACTGCCAACTTATTCACTTTCTTTCGGAAAAGCCTTTTTGTGGAACACGATCAACAGCCCAACCCCAACGCTGATCGCCGTGTCGGCAATGTTGAAAACAGGTTCGAAAAACGTGAAATGTTCACCGCCCCAAAATGGGAGCCATTCGGGCAAATAGCCTTCCCAAAGCGGAAAATAGAGCATGTCCACCACATTGCCGTGGAACCAACTGGAATATCCGCCGCTTTCGGGCAAAAAAGTAGCGATTTGCTGCAAACTGCTGTCGAAAACCACCCCGTAAAAAACCGAATCGATGATGTTGCCCAGTGCGCCGGCAAATATCAGCGAAATGGCGGCGACCAATACATTTGAAGCATTTTTTCGAACCGAATCCCACAACCAATAGCCAATGGCCACGATGGCGACCAACCGAAAAGAAGTGAGGATCAACTTCCCATATTCGCCCGGAATTTGGGCGCCCCAAGCCATTCCTTTGTTTTCCACGAACAAAATTTTGAACCAGTCAAAAACTTCGACGGCTTCGCCCAACACAAAATGGGTTTTGATGTAGAATTTGGAAATTTGATCGATCAACAACACAAGGATGATCAAAATGGAAGCTTTTTTCAACGACATGGAACGGGCTTGTTTTGAAGTGGCAAAAATACTTTTTTTTATTCAATCTTTTCAACCAAGATATTCCCGTGAATGCTTTTGGCGCGAATATGGTTTTTGCCCGAAAAACCGGTTGGCACGGTCACTTTTCCGTTTCTGGAAGTTGCCTCGATGGTGGCGGGAGCGGTTTTCACAAAAATATTTCCGTTGTAGGTGTTCAAAATGGCATTGCCGGAAAAATTTTTCAGCGAGCAACTTCCCGATTTCAATTCGGCTTCAAAAGTTTTAAAATCCCCGGAAGCTTCGACAGAAGCAATGTTGGAAAAAACCAAAACTTCAAGATTTTTGGGGATTTCCAATTTCACTTGGAACGAATACACTTTGTGCGCGCTCAACTTGTCGTAGCCACTGGTCAGGATTTCCCTAAATTCAGAAGCGAGGAAAAGCGTGTGATTTTCTACATGCGACTTTAACCGGATTTCTTGAAAATACTCGCCTTGCGAACGGGTTGTGATCAATATGTTTTTGCGCTTGGAAGCTTTGATGGAAATGGAAAAAACCTCGTCGGCATCGATCACTATATTTGTGATGTTCTCAGCGGCGAGGCTTTGTTGGGTTGCTTTTTGGGCGTTGGCCATAAAAGGCATTGCCCAAAATAGAAAAAATGTACCGTATTTTAAAATTGATGTCATGGGATTTCCGCCCCTGCCTGCCGGCAGGCAGGTTCAAGGGAATTTATCACTTCTGCAAATTCTTCGCCTCGATGCTCAAGGTTGCGTGGGGCACCAGTTGCAAACGCTCTTTTCGAATGAGTTTCCCGGTTACGCGGCAAACTCCGTAAGTTTTGTTTTCGATGCGGACCAAAGCGTTTTTCAAATCACGAAGGAATTTTTCCTGCCGGATGGCCAATTGCGAATTCGCTTCTTTGCTCATGGTTTCGCTGCCTTCGTCAAAAGCTTTGAAAGTTGGCGAAGTATCGTCCGTTCCGTTGGAACTGTTATTTTTATAGGCGGCCTCGTACATTTCCAATTGCTCTTGGGCTTTTTCGATTTTGGACAATATAAGTGCCTTGAATTCTTCCAATTCCTTGTCGCTGTACCGTACTTTTGGTTCTTCTGTCATCATTTTTCAGTTTTTTGTATTGATAATCGGGTATTCACTTCGTCAAATTCAATGTCGATACCCTTTTCTATTTTTTCCACCAGTTCGAGTTCCGAAGCAAGTGTTTCATTTTTAATATGTGTCAAATTTTCATCAACGGCGGCCTCTAAGGTTCCGTTTTTTTGCAACTGCACTTTTATTTTGTCGGTCACTTCAAAACCAGAGTCTTTTCGCAGGTTTTGGATCCGGTTGATGAGCTCGCGCGCAATTCCTTCTTTTTTCAACTCGTCACTGATCGCAATGTCCAACGCAACGGTAGTGCTTCCGCTACTTGCGACCAACCAGCCTTCGATATCTTGCGAAGAAATCTCTAATTCTTCGAGGCGCAAAGTAGTCATTTTTCCATTAATTTCCACTTCGATTTTGCCCTCTTTTTCCAACTGCGAAATTTCTTTTGCTTCCAGCTTGTTCACTGCTGTGGAAACGGCTTTCATTTCTTTTCCAAAACGCGGGCCGAGCAATTTGAAATTGGGTTTGGCTTGTTTCACCAATCCCGAGCCTTCGGGACCAGAAGTGTCATCGATCAGCTCGATTTCTTTTACGTTCACTTCGGATTTTATTAATTCCGAAACCGCTTCGATTTCTGTTTTTGCTTGATCGTCCAACACCGGAATCATCATTCGTTGCAAGGGTTGGCGTACTTTTATTTTTTCTTTTTTCCGCAACGACAACGCCAAGGAAGTGATGGTTTGTGCTTTTTGCATTTTTCGCTCCAAAACTTCATCGATGAAATCTTTGTCCTGCTTTGGAAAATCGGACAAATGTACACTCTCGAACGGTTCCAATTGTGTGGTTTTTGTTAAATCTTTGTAAAGCCTTTCCATATAAAAAGGCGCCACCGGAGCTGCAAGTTTTGCCACGGTTTCCAAACAATCGTATAGCGTTTGATAGGCCGAAATTTTATCCGTTTCATAAGAACCTTTCCAAAATCTTCTTCGGCTTAAACGAACGTACCAATTGCTCAAATTTTCCTGTACGAATTCCGAAATTGCGCGCACGGCTTTAGTGGGTTCATATTCTTCGTAGAATTTATCGACCTTTCCGATCAAGCTGTGCAATTCGGAAAGAATCCAACGGTCGATTTCCGGGCGGTTTTTGTGGGGGATACTTTCTTCGGAATAAACAAAATCATCCAAATTGGCGTACAAAGCAAAGAAAGAATAGGTGTTGTAGAGCGTTCCGAAAAATTTTCGACGTACTTCCGCAATTCCTTCAATGTCGAATTTCAGGTTGTCCCACGGATTTGCGTTCGCGATCATGTACCAGCGCGTAGCGTCCGGGCCATAAACCGAAAGCGTTTCGAACGGATCGACGGCATTGCCCAAACGTTTGGACATTTTTTGGCCGTTTTTGTCCAAAACCAATCCATTGGAAACTACATTTTTGTAGGCCACATCGTCAAAAATCATGGTGGCGATGGCGTGAAGTGTATAAAACCAACCACGGGTTTGATCGACTCCTTCGGCAATGAAGTCAGCTTTTCTCCATGTTTTTTGAACCTTCTCAACATTTTCTTTGGGATAATGCCATTGTGCGTAGGGCATGGAACCGGAATCGAACCAAACATCGATCAAATCGGCTTCGCGTTTCATGGGTTTTCCGGAAGGGGAAACCAACACAATTTGATCGACCACATTTTTATGCAAATCGACTTGGTCGTAATTTTCTTCGGCCATGTTCCCGACTTCAAAATCCGCGAACAGGTTTTTTTCCATCAATCCGGCTTTTACGGATTTGTCCATTTCGTTTTTCAACTCTTCGACCGAGGAAATCAAAATTTCTTCTTTTCCGTCTTCACTCCGCCAAATCGGTAGTGGAATTCCCCAGAAGCGCGAACGCGACAAATTCCAATCATTGGCGTTTGCGAGCCAGTTTCCAAAACGTTTTTCGCCCGTGGAAGCGGGTTTCCAATTGATTTTTTTGTTCAATTCGTGCATTCGGTCTTTCACCTCGGTGATTTTGATGAACCACGAATCCAGCGGATAGTACAAAATGGGTTTGTCCGTGCGCCAACAATTGGGATAACTGTGGGTATATTTTTCGACGTTGAAGGCTTTGTTTTCTTCTTTCAGCTTTATGGCAATTTCCACATCGACCGATTTCTCGGGGATTTTGTCATTGTCGTAATATTCGTTTTTTACATATTTCCCGGCCAATTCGCCCATTTCCGGCCGGAATTTTCCTTGCAAATCCACGAGCGGCACCAAATTGCCGTTTTCGTCTTTCACCAACATTGGCGGAACTTCGGGTTTTGCTTGTTTTGCAACTTGGGCATCATCGGCGCCAAAAGTGGGCGCGGTGTGCACAATTCCGGTTCCGTCTTCGGTGGTCACAAAATCGCCGGCAATGATGCGGAACGCATTTTCCGGATTTTGAAAAGGTTTCGCGTAGGGCAGGAGTTGTTCATATTTGATGCCGACCAATTCTTTGCCCAGAAAGCTTTTTCCTACGAAATAAGGGATTTTTTCTCCTTGAACATAAGCTTTTAAAGCTGCTTCGTTTTCAACTTTCAAGAATTTTTTCCCGAATTGGTTGTCCACCAAATTTTTCGCAACAATGACGCTGATCGGTTCAAAAGTGTATTGGTTAAAAGTTTTCACCAACACGTATTCAATTTTCGGCCCAACGGTCAACGCGGTGTTGCTGGGCAATGTCCACGGCGTGGTGGTCCAAGCGAGGAAATGGATGTTTTTTTCGGCCGCAAGAAAATCGGGCAAACTTTCCGAAATTGCTTTGAATTGCGCCGTCACCGTGGTGTCTGTAACATCTTGGTAGGTTCCCGGCTGGTTCAATTCGTGCGAGCTCAAACCTGTTCCGGCTTTTGGCGAATAGGGCTGGATGGTGTAGCCTTTATAAATTAATCCTTGTTTGTATATTTGGGAAAGCACCCACCAGACGCTTTCCATGTATTTGGATTTGTAGGTAATGTACGGATCGTCCATATCGACCCAATAGCCGATTTTTTCGGTGAGTTCATTCCAAACATCGGTGTAGCGCATGACCGCGTTTTTGCAGGCTTCGTTGTATTCTTCCACCGAAATTTTTTTCCCGATGTCCTCTTTGGTGATGCCGAGTTCTTTTTCCACGCCCAGTTCCACCGGAAGTCCGTGCGTATCCCAGCCGGCTTTTCGTTTCACTTGGAAACCTTTTTGGGTTTTGTAGCGGCAAAAAATATCTTTGATGGCGCGCGCCATTACGTGATGGATTCCCGGAAGTCCGTTGGCAGACGGCGGGCCTTCAAAAAAAACAAAGGGTTTTTTGCCTTCGCGGGAAGAAATGCTTTTTTCGAAAATGGCGTTTTCTTTCCAAAACGCCAAGATTTCCTCTGCTGTTTTTGGCAAGTCAAGTCCTGTATGTTCCCGAAATTTCGTGCTCATTTTTTGCTTTGGATTTAAGAAGGCAAAAGTAAACAATCTATTGGAAATAAGGTGTCGGAAAAAGGGTTCAAAAAATCGATCATCGAAACGGAAATTTTATTTTTTCAGGAACAATTGTGTATATTTACTTTATCTAAACCAACACATATGTCATTCTCAGATTTATTCGGCTCGGGAGAGCATCAAAGCAATTTGGGGCATTTTGCTTCCATTGTGCGAATTGCCATGGTTGATGGCGATATCAATGAAAAGGAAGAACTGTTGCTTCGTCGGTTGTCCCGAAAATTGGGGCTGCTTGCGGAAGAATATGAAAAAGTGATCGAAAACCCTTCGAACTATGCGATCCATCCGCCACATTCGCATGAAAAACGCTTGGAATTGTTGTACGATTTGTTGCGAATCATCTATGCAGATCACGAAATCGATGAGCAAGAGGAACATTTGTTGAAAAAATACGCCGTTGGACTGGGATTTTCGGCCGAAACTTCCACCGAAATTGTGGAGCGTTCCATCAATATTCTCGGCGGAAAATTGAGTTTTGACGATTATTTGTATTTGTTGAACAGGAAATAATTGGAACAACTATAAAGTCTCAAGGAATAAGGTTTGATTTCTTTCAGATTGGGGCAAAACAGGTGTATTGCTTTATGTAAAAACACCCAAAATAAAACAAACTAACTTGAAAAAATGATTATATTTGGATAAAATCAGAAAAAATGAGCACCCAAACAATATCAGTAGATTTTCCCAACGACATTCTCTTGGCCTTGAACGAATCTGAAAATGATTTGAAAAAGCGGATTAAAATAATCTTGGCAATTCAATTGTACAAGCTACAAAAACTTACCATAGGAAAAGCCGCCCAGCTTTCTGGGCTATCAAGGCTTGAATTTGAAAACGAACTTTCAAAAAATAAAATTTCAATTTCAAACCTGACCGAAAAAGATATTCTAAGCGACATAGAAAAATTGGCGTAATGAAAAACGGACTTGTAATCGCAGACGCAGGCCCCATTTTTTCATTGGCAATCGTTGACGAGTTGGAATTGTTGGATCAACTCTTTGATCAAGTTAAAATATCAAAAGCCGTTTGGGATGAAATAAGTTTGGACAAAACCACCAAATTCTATAAAAGATTAGAACGTTTTTTCAAACCAAAAACCACCAATATCAAAGGTTTCAATGAACTGACTTTTGTGATGGATTATGGAGAATCCGAGTCTGTAATTTTGTACAAAGAACTGAACGCTGACTTTCTACTCATCGACGATAAAAAAGCCAGAAGCATCGCCGAAAATTTTGGCATAAAATGCATTGGAACATTGGGAATTTTATCGGTTGCAAAAAGCAAAGGAATTATCAAGGAACTTAGGCCGATATTTAAAACTTTCACAGAAAACAACCGATATTATTCTATAAAATTATTGAATACACTATTGGAAAAACATAACGAACCCAAAATAAAACACAAAGCATAAGTCGGCTATGCTCGCCGGAAAATTGAGTTTTGACGATTATCTTTATTTGTTGAACAGGAAATAAATATTTCCCCTATCCTTTTTTGTTCAATTTCATAAATTCCTCGGCTTTTTCCACCATGTTTTTGCTACCGCAGAAAAACGGCACGCGTTGGTGCAAATCCGCGGGTTCAATGTCCATAATGGCCTGAAAACCATTGCTGGCTTTTCCGCCGGCTTGTTCGGCAATGAACGCCATGGGGTTGCATTCGTACAACAGCCGCAATTTTCCGTTTGGGGCTTTAGAACTGGTGGGATAAATGTAAATTCCGCCTTTGATCATATTGCGGTGAATGTCCGAAACCAGCGAACCAATGTAGCGCGAAGTGTACGGCCGATCATCTTCTTCGGCTTGGCAATATTTGATGTAATCTTTTACTCCCTGTGGAAAATGCACATAATTTCCTTCATTGATCGAATAAATACGCCCATTTTCGGGGAATTTCATATTTGGGTGCGATAAATAATACGTACCAATCGCCGGGTTCAAGGTGAAGCCATTGACGCCATGGCCCGTCGTGTAAACCAACATTGTGGAAGTTCCGTAAACGATGTATCCGGCGGCGACCTGTTTGTTCCCGGCTTGCATAAAATCGGCTTGGGTCACGGGCGTTCCGGGTTCGGTGACCCTTCTGTAAATTGAAAAGATAGTGCCCACAGAAACGTTCACATCAATGTTGGAACTGCCGTCCAACGGATCGATCATCACCACATATTTATTGTTGTTGTCGTTGTTGGAACCGTTGATGGTGATAAAATCATCGTTTTCTTCCGAGGCAATTCCGCAAACAATTTCGCGGTTGGTCAAAGTCTGAATGAATTTTTCATTGGCATAGACGTCCAATTTTTGCTGTTCTTCGCCTTGAATGTTGGTATCGCCCGCAGCGCCCAAAATATCGACTAATCCGGCTTTGTTCACCTCGTGGTTCACCACTTTTGCCGCGAGGCGAATGGAATTTATCAAACGCGAAAGTTCGCCCGAGGAATATGGAAAAGCGGCCTGGTTCTCAATAATGAACTCGCCGAGGGTCTGGTTTTTTTTGGGTGCCATGATTTTTGGTTGTGTGTTGGCAAAAGTAAGCATTTAAAAGCTACGGATTTATGCGAATTAAATCGAATTAATCCGAATTGCTTGTCATCAATTGCCAACTGCCGACTGCGACTGCCTACTGAAACTGCCCACTGCTTACTAAAAAATTTCCCTATTTTTGTGCGAAACAAACTCGTATGGATTTCAAAATCAGGGATGCCCAAAAAGAAGACATGCACGAAGTACTTTTGTTGATAAAGGAATTGGCGGTTTTTGAAAAGGAACCCGAAGCCGTCGAACTCACTGTCGAAGATTTGCAGCACGACGGATTTGGCGATGAAAAATTGTTTACTTGTTTTGTGGCGGAAGCGGAAGGCGAAATCCAAGGAATGGCGCTGATTTATTTTCGCTATTCCACTTGGAAAGGAAAAACCGTTCACTTGGAAGATTTGATCGTCCGCAAGGCTTTTCGTGGAAAAGGGCTCGGCGCCGCCTTGTACAAAAAAGTGATGGAATTTGCACAAGAAAACAGCGTAAAACGCGTGGAGTGGGCCGTGTTGGACTGGAACCAAAACGCCATCGATTTTTACGAAAAAACAGGTGCGAACGTGATGAAGGATTGGTATTTGGTGCAAATGGACGAAAAGGCCTTGGGGAATTATTTGCTATCATAACGACGCAAAATTTTTCAATCTATTTTTAAAACCCATTCAACCAACAACGAGCAACGAACAACAAAAAATGGAACTATTCAAATTCGGGGGAGCCTCGGTAAAAGATGCCGAAAGTGTGAAAAATGTGGTGAACGTGTTGCGAAAAACCGGCGCCAAAAATAAAGTCGTGGTGATTTCGGCGATGGGAAAAACCACCAATATGTTGGAAACGCTCATCGGCAATTATTTCAACGACAAACCCGCTTTGACCGAAAGTATTTTGGTCGTAAAAGAATGTCATTGGAAAATTGCCGACGAACTTTTTTCTGAAAACCATCCGGTTTTTAAAAAAATAAACGAATATTTTGACGATTTGAACAATTTTTTGGAACACAACAAATCGCCGAATTACGATTATGTGTACGATCAAATCATCGGGTTTGGCGAATTGCTCAGCACCACAATTGTGAGTGAATATTTACTTTCCGAAGGAATCGAAAACACTTGGGCCGATGTGCGGAACCTCATCAAAACCGACGATACCTATCGCGACGCAAAAGTGAATTGGGAACAAACCCAAGAAAATATCACAAGGGCGATCGACCCAAACAAACTCACGATCACCCAAGGCTTCATTGCTTCCGACGAAAACAATTTTTCCACCAGTCTTGGTCGCGAAGGAAGCGATTATTCCGCGGCGATTTTTGCCTACTGTTTAAACGCAAAAAGCTTGAGTATTTGGAAGGATGTGGAAGGCGTTTTGAACGGCGATCCAAAAGTTTTTGAAAACACCCGGCTTTTGGAACTGATTTCGTACGAAGAAGCAATTGAATTGGCGTTTTACGGAGCTTCGGTGATTCACCCAAAAACCTTGCAACCGCTTCAAAAAAAAGAAATTCCGTTGTTCGTGAAATCGTTTTATGAACCCGAAAACCCAGGGACGAGCGTTTGCAAAGGCCAACCGATTTTTCCGGAAATTCCGTGTTTTATCGTTAAAAAGAACTTGTTGCTGATTTCGCTTTCTTCTTTGGATTTTTCGTTTATTGTCGAAAAAAACATCAGCGAAATTTTCGCCCTTTTTGACCAATACCAAATAAAAGTGGATTTGATCCAAAATTCCGCCATCAGTTTTTCGGTTTGTGTGGAAAACAAATTCAACACCATCGAAAAATTGATCACGCATTTAAAAGCCAATTACAAAGTGAGTTACAACGAAAATGTTTCGCTGTACACCATTCGGCATTTTACCGAAAAAGCGATCGGCGAACTCGAAAAAGGAAAAACCATTTTGTTGAAGCAACTCACTCAAAAAACCGTGCAGCTGGTCACCAAAGAATAAATGTCGCTTTGATTTTTTGCTATCTTTGTTAGGAAAAAGAGCTTGCATGGGAATTGTGAACGCAAAAGAAGTGGCCAAAGGCCTGCATTTGGACAAATTTGGATTTTTGGGCACGGCACTGGGCGCTTTTGTCATCAACATCACCAAGCTTTCCGAGTTGAACAAAATTTACGATGCTAACAAACACCTCAAAGGAATTTCATTTTTGGACGGGGTGATCGACGATTTGGGCATCGAGTTTGAAATTCCTGAAAAAGACTTGAAGCGTATCCCCAAAACCGGGGCGTTCATCACGGTTTCCAATCACCCGTTGGGCGGAATCGACGGGATTATCCTTTTGAAACTGTTATTGGAAATACGACCGGATTACAAAATCATCGCGAATTTTTTATTGCACCGGTTGCTTCCGTTGAAACCCTATGTTTTTCCTGTGAACCCTTTCGAAGACCGAAAGGAAATCAAATCGAGCAACCAAGGCCTCAAAGAAGCCATTTTGCACATTCAGCAAGGCCGGCCGATGGGTATTTTTCCCGCAGGAGAAGTTTCCACTTTTCGCGAAAACAATTCGATCGTCGATAAACCCTGGGCTCCGGAAGCGATGAAACTCGTTCAACGAATGAAAGTTCCGGTCGTTCCGGTTTATTTTCATGCAAAAAACAGCAATTCCTTCTATCGGTGGGCGAAATTGGGCGGTTCGTTCCGCACGGCAAAATTGCCCAGCGAATTGCTCAACCAAAAAAACCGAAAAATAAAGGTACGTATCGGAAATCCCATTTCGGTAAAAGACCAAGAAGATCATGCGGAAACGGATGCTTACACGGCTTTTCTTCGAAAAAAAACCTATATGCTCGCGAGCGCTTTTCACAAAAAAACCTTGTTGGAAAACATTCCGAGACAAATAAAATTTCCGCGTTCTTCGAAATCGCCTTTAAATATTGCGATGGAAACTTCCGAACATTTGATGCAACGGGAAATCAATTTTTGCAGGGAAAACGATAAGCGTTTGCTGGTCAGTAAAAATTACGAGGTTTTTTTGGCGGAGCGCAAAGACATTCCGAACATCGTTTTGGAAATTGGAAGGTTGCGCGAAATCACTTTTCGCGCCATTGGCGAAGGCACCAACAAAGCGGTGGATTTGGACCGTTTCGACAATTTTTACCACCATTTGTTTTTGTACGACAATGACACTCAAAAAATCGCCGGCGCATACCGGATGGGAATGGGTTCCAAAATATTCCCGAAATATGGTATCGACGGGTTTTACCTGCACGAATTGTTTCGTTTTGAACCCGAATTGTACAAATTGATGAGCGAATCCATTGAGATGGGGCGTGCTTTTGTAGTGAAAGATTATCAGCAAAAACCCATGCCTTTGTTTTTGTTGTGGAAAGGGATCGTGCATTGCACTTTGCGGTTTCCCGAGCACAACTATTTGATCGGCGGGGTGAGCATCAGCAACAAATTTTCGAAATTTTCAAAGTCGATCATGATCGAATTCATGAAATCGCATTACTACGACCCTTACGTGGCACAATATATTCGGCCAAAAAAAGAATTCAAGGTGAAATTGAAAGACAGCGACAAAGATTTTGTTTTTGATGAAACCGAGGCCGACCTGAATAAATTCGATAAAATCATCGACGAATTGGAGCCCGATAATTTACGGATGCCGGTTTTGTTGAAAAAATACATCAAGCAAAACGCAAAAGTGGTGGCTTTCAATGTGGATCCGTTGTTCAACAATTCAGTGGATGGATTGATGTACATCCGCATCGCCGATTTGCCAGAAAGCACGGTAAAACCTGTGATGGAAGAGTTTCAGGAGGAGTTGGAGCGGAAAGGGAGTGTTCAGTGAACAGCCCCGATAATTATCGGGGGTTGGCAGTTGTTTCGTAATTGGAAGCTATTTCCTGTTCGCCAAATAAACCCCCACCAAAATCACCATGGCCGCGAGCAATTGCAAAATTCCGAAGGTTTCGCCGTCCAAAAAGCCCCACATAAAAGCCACGACAGGGATCAAATACGTGACCGAACTGGCAAAAACCGCGGTGGACATATGGATCAGTTTGTTGAACATCACTTTGGCCAAACCGGTTCCTGCGACCGCTAAAATCGCGACATACATAAAAGAATGCCAAGTTTGCTCATCGCCCAGTACTTTCGAATCGAAAAACCCGGAAAAAATTAAAATTGCAAAAGTGGGCGGGAACAATACCACAAAAGTGGAAACGGCAATTCCCATTGCGGAAATTTCGTGCAGATGGTATTTAATGATATTTGCGTTGAAGGCATACATAAGCGAAGCCAAAAGCGGTAAGAGCGCGAACCAATAATTTTGCCCGGGATTCACCGATGCTCCCGAAAAAATCAGCAACACCGTTCCCGCCAAACCGATCATCACGCCCAAAAACTGTCTTTTTGCGAACAGGACCCCGAAAAAACTTAGACCGAGAACAAATGTCAACAAGGGTGTTGTGGAATTTAAAATCGCGGCAATGGCGCTGTCGATTTCCGTTTGGGCATAGGCAAAGAGAAAAGCGGGAAAAAACGTGCCCAAAAAAGCGGAAACCGAAATCCATTTCCAATGTTTTTTTTCGATGTTTTTAAGGCTTTTAAAACCGATCAAAAAAAGGAACAATGCCGCCAACAAAATCCGCAAAGCTCCCAATTGCATTGCGGTGAGGCCTAGCAAACCTTTTTTTATCAAAATAAAAGAACTTCCCCAAACCAAGGAAAGTACCACCAAGTATATCCATTTTAATTGTTGCTGCGACATGGCTTAAAAAGAAAGCACAAAAATCGGATTTAAAAAGTGAATGTGGAGGTTAATTTTGAATTTAATTATTCCCGCCACCGCACCGTTTCCATCAAATGGCGGATGTCGTTTTTCAAATATTCCGCAGCGGGAACAATGGAGTCGAAATTGGGCTGCACATTGAAATAAATCGATCCGGTCAAAAAATGATCGGTGCTGTCGGTTACATAAAATTGGGCTTGCGAAGCGGCGTCACCGGCTACTTCGTAAAAAGTGCCATAAACATTGTGAAGTTCATTGGTGTAAGTTTCGCCATCGATCCCCGAAGCTTTGATGGTGTGTTGCAACGGAAGTTTTTGCGCATCGATGAGCAGTTTTTTCAAATTACCGTCAACAGGTTTATAAGTAATGAAAATGGTGCCGTTCAAAAGTGGATATTCCAAATTGAACCAGCAATGATGTGGATTTTCGGAAGGTGCTATTTGTGCGATTTTGTTTTTTTCAAAATAAAACGGGCAGTTCAGCGAAACCATTTCATATTCCGGTTCGGGATATTCCAACGCCAAAAAAGCTTTGGGCTTGGGCTGTTGGTCCTCGTTGCAGGCCACAAAACCAATTCCGATAAAGAACAACACGATCAATTTCTTCATGTTCACTTCTTTTTTTTGATAGTTCGTTGTTATATTGTTTCTCACTGAATACTGATTACTAAACACTGCCTACTTTTTCTCCAGGGAGATGTTTAATTTTATTTGTTTCAAACGCTTGTTGTCGATCACTTCCACGGTGAACGTATAGTTTTCAAAAGTAATGGATTCGTCTTTTTTCGGAAAACCTTTCGATATTTCCAACAAAAACCCGGCGAGTGTTTCGGCCTCACCTTTTGCATGTTCAAATTCCGAAGTATCGTCCAGTTTTATGATTTTATAAAATTCTTTCAACGAGGTTTTTCCCTCGAACACATAATTGTGCTCGTCCAGTTTGGAATAGATCAAATCCTCGTCGTCGAACTCGTCGTTGATGTCGCCCACGATTTCTTCGATAATGTCTTCCAAAGAAACCAGCCCGCTGGTACCGCCATATTCATCGACCACGATGGCCAGGTGGTTTTTTTTGTCCTTGAAATCGTTCAACAAATCGTCTAATTTTTTGTTTTCAGGAACAAAATAAGGTTCGCGCAACAGTTTTTTCCAGTCGAAATTTTTTCGGTCCAAATAGGGCAACAGGTCTTTTACGTACAAAACACCGGTGATGTTGTCGATGCTTTCGGAATAAACCGGAATTCTGGAAAACCCGTTTTCGATGATTTCGGGAATGATTTCGGAATAGCTTTGCGTTTCGTTCAGCGCAAAAATATCCATTCGCGGACGCATGACATGTTTGGTGTCCGTGTTCCCGAATGAAACAATTCCTTTTAAAATTTTGTGCTCTTCTTTGGTGGTGTCTTCTTTATTGGTCAAATCGAGCGCGTGCGATAGTTGATCGACACTGATATTGGTGCTTTTTTTGCCCAAGCGCTTGTGTATGAAAAGGGTGGTGGAACGCATCGGAACACTGATCGGGCTCAACAATTTGTCCAATATTTTTAAGGGAACGGCCACAAATTCGGCAAATTCCATACGTTTTCGGTTGGCTAATATTTTGGGAACGATTTCGGTGACGAACATCAACAAAAATGTGGCCACGACCACTTCCACCAAAAAACGCATGTCGATCCCGAACAATTCGGTGGCCAGGTTTTGGAACAACAACTCGCTAAGGGAAGCAAACATGAGCACAAAAGCAATGTTCGAAAAATTATTGGCGATCAAAATGGTGGCCAATAATTTTTTGGGCCGGTCCAACAGGTCGATGATAATTTTCTGTTTGCTGGAGACTTTCCCTTGTTTTACTTCAAAATCGGTAGGTTTGAGCCCAAAGAAAGCCACTTCGGCGCCCGAAAGCAAAGCCGAAACGGACAAAAAAAACAGCATCCCCACGATGCTTAAAATCTGTGAAAAACCAAATTCGAGATTTGGGAGCAAAAAGAGCAATAAACTGGAAGGGTCAGGATCCAATAGGTTGGTTTTGGTTCAACTTTTTAAAACGGAAGATCGTCCGTTTCTTCATCTTCTTTGGACGGTTTTGCAGCAGCACCGCTTTTAGGGGACGGTTCATTTTTTGACCCGGCCTCGTTTCCTTGCGGTGAGTTGGATTGGTTTTTTGGGGTAAGAAACGTGAATTCGTCACAATGTATTTCGGTCGAATAACGGTCCATTCCTTTGTCATCTTGCCATTTTCGGGTTTTGATGCGACCTTCGATATAGACTTTGTCACCTTTTCCCAAATATTTCTCGCAAATTTCGGCGCCTTTGTTGCGCACGACAATGTTGTGCCATTCGGTATTGCTCACCCGGTCACCGGTTTTGTTGACATATTCTTCATTGGTGGCCAAAGGAAACCTCCCAATGCAGTTTCCTCCATCAAAATAGTGCATTTTCACTTCGTCGCCCGTGTGGCCGATCAATATAACTTTGTTGATGGTTCCTGCCATGGTTTTGATTTTATTTATTCAAATATTTTTTTGGAAACCCCCGATTGACGAATAACCGACCTTTCATCCATTGATCTCTGTTTCTGATGCGGTTTCAAAAAACAACTCCAAAGCTTCTATCAAATTTCCCCTTGCTTCTTCAATCGTATCGCCTTGGCTGGCAATATCGAGTTCGGGACAAAGCGAAACATATCCATCCCTTTCTTTTTCTATTATTGCCGATAAATCATGATGACTTTTCATACTGTAAAAGTAATGAAAAAGAATTAGTTCCAAAAATGGAAAGTGTTGATAAATTTTTCCAACAAAACCGGCACCGGATATTTTTTCACTTCGGAAGCTTCCATTACTGTGAATGCGGAGGAAAATCCGTGAGTGGGAAGTTTTTCACAAGAAACGATCCAAAATTTAGCAAACAATTTTTGGTGCGAAAGTACGTGCTTTATCGGTTTTTCGTTGAACAATTCAATCTTTTTCGCATCAACCAATTTTTTCAATTCGGGTTTTTGAACGAAACTTTCGCGGGTTTCTTCTTTTTCCGATTCGAGCAATGGAAATTCGTACAAATTCTGCCAAATTCCTTTTCCGGTGCGTTGT